>NZ_JAVLSB010000030.1:0-87440 GCF_031583775.1 Pseudomonas rhizozeae | reverse complement strand
CACGGTTCCCGCCAGACCGCCAAATACTGGTCACAGTGCGGGCGAGGCTATATCAATCATGATCAGTCTTGCTTGAAAAAGAGAACCCCCGCGCAGCGGGGGTTTTGTTCAGACTCGTCTGGTAGCGGCTTCATAAACCTCGTCATCTCGACGAGCCCCTACGCACAGTACTAAGACGATCTCGGTGCCATTGATGCGATAGATGATCCGCACATCTCCGGTCCTTATCCGACGACAACCGGCCAAAGCACCGCGTAGCGCCTTGCCAATCTTGTCGGGCTCCCCTGAAGCAATGCGCTCACGAATCACTTTCAAAAACGCTTTGCCTCAGCACTTTCCAATTGCTTCAGGTCTTTCTCTACAGCAGAGTGTAACCGGACAATCCAATTTATTGGCTTAGCCTATTGACTGAAGCGTGAGTCCATTTCCTCAAGGCTCACGGTCACAGTATCGTCAAGGCTGGGCAGACGCTCGATGGCCAGCAATTCAGAGCGCAAATCTTCAAGTTCGTCCTGCAGTGCCTGATAGGCTTGCACGCCTACCAACACAGCTGCTGGCTCGTTGTCCTTGAATATCACCAGATGATTCACATCACCACTGGCGACATCTTTCAATCGCGCTCGAAAATCTCGGGCCATAGTGGTGGCAGATACGGCCTGCTCAGCACGGTCTGGTAGTGCACTCATGCCATTGGTCCTTTCATTATCGTCGTCAGTATCGAAAACGGCTAACGCCGTTACCTGCCAAGTAATGCGCATAATCATACGCACAACAATACACATAATGCTTGGACGCTTTGCCGGCGATGGAAGACTATTGCAAACCGCAATCCTCGAACTCGACTCGCCTATCAGCGCGCTCACTCTGCAACGTATCTTTCTGAGTGATTAACCCGCTAAACAACGCTTGGCCATCCGTTGCCGTTGCGTCAAACCGAACTGAAAACGGGCTGGGTCACAACGGGCTTCGATCCCGATAAACATGTTTACCGGGACGCGTTTAATCCGCTTGGGCGTTACGTCCTGAAAGCTACATCGCCTTGTGCCTTTGCCTACAACTAAGACAGAATCCGCCGGCTTGTGCGCCTTGGTACCGGGCTTTATCGTTTCCCCATCGCTGAAAAACAGCGATCGGGTTTGGTAGCCCGGACATAAGGAATGCACAGCATCACCGTTCGCGGCGCTTTTTCGCCCCGCCATTATGGTGGTCATGCGCAGGGCACTTTCGGGTGCGCCGGTTTCCTTATGTCCCGGTCTACCAACCTGAGTATGGCCACCACCCTTCGTTTGGTAGCGAGGTTGGTTGGCTCTTTATTCACGACATAAGGAGTTCCAACAATGTTCAAACCTACCCCCAACCCGCCCGAAGACGACCCGACCACCCCGTATGAAAAAGTCGGATCAAAGAAATTCCATGGAGCAGCCGAGCGCGCGATGGATTTCTACTTCAACATCGATGACGTCAAAGCCAGCACCCGCGCCCCGAGCACCATGTTCGTCATCAACCCCGACCTCGACATGGAAACCTTGCTGGTACACGCCTGTGAGTCATTGGCATCCGCCAACGTGATGGCCAACGATTTGGCCACCGCGTTGCAGGGGTCAAGCCGCAATGCGTTGTTGGGCATCGCCCAGGTCATCATGCTGGGCGAACTGGCAGTGAACCGAGCGCTGGATCGGCTTGAAGCGCCTGCATAACGTTCCGACTCCACGGCGAGGGCCGCGCCCTTATAGGTTGTATTGAGCAACAGTGGATGAACGGCTCAGATTCAGCCGTTCACCCACTCAGTTGCACGACTGGTTTCCGCCCACATCGTCAATGGCATGACACGCGCAACACTGTATGGCGGCGGCGAAGAAGGCTATGTGGATTATCCGGTGTATGCCGAAGTGACCTGCTAACTGGCCCACATCCGGGTCTGCCGAGCACTGGGTGAATGGCAGACCCGTGTTCATGCTCGTTGATTCGCTGCTCAAGCCTGACGTTGCTCGTCCATGACGATACGGCCGATGACCTGATACTTATGGCTGTCGAAATATTTGAAGTACAGGGCGATCCCGGCGCCTATCAGAAAACTGGCGAGCACGATGTAGGGGATCAGCGGGTAGAGCATTGAGTTGACGGCATTTCCCGCGGCGAAACCCATGTTGATCCAGAGCAGGTACACCACGTACAGCATGGCCACCCCGCCAATCAGTGGCGCCAGGAAGGTTTTGAACCAGTGCGCCTTGTGGCGGTTCTGCGGATCGAAATGGAACCAGGCGATGACCGCAAATGCGCACAGCGCCTGGACGATCATGATGCCCATGGTGCCGAGGATGGCCAGCAAGGTGTACAGGTCCGCGTAAGGGTCCTTGCCCTGCTGCCAGAAGGCCAACACGATCAGCGTGGCGATCACCGTTTGCACCGTCGACGCCACGTGCGGCGAACCGTGTTTGGGGTGGGTACGGCCAATGCTGCGGCCCAGTTGTTCAAACAGATTTTCCCGCCCGAGCGCGTACAGGTAGCGCGACGCACAGTTGTGAAACGCCATGCCGCAGGCGTAGGAGCCGCTGATGACCAACACCTTGAACAAGGTGACGGCCCATTCCCCCAGATACAGGCGAGCCGGGCCGTAGAACAACTCAGCCGCGGTGGCCGGGTTCTGCGCCAGTTGAATGGCGTTGGCCGGGCCCGCGCCGGCAACGGCCATCCACGACACGAACACATAAAACACCCCCACGCCGATCACTGCCAGCATCGTTGCCAGGGGAATGATGCGCTTGGGATCCCGGGACTCTTCGCCATACATGGCGGTGGACTCGAAACCGACCCACGACCAGAACGCGAAGAACAATCCCAGCCCCGCGCTGGCGCCGATCACACCCTCGGCCGGCGTGAAGGCGTTGAGCGGGTTGATCGACTCCAGGTGCAAACCCTGGGCGTCGCCGCCATGCAGCAGCACCGCGACGGAGGTCGCGCCCAACATCAGGATTTCCAGGATCAGGCAGGCGCCCAATAGCTTGGCGGCCAGGCTCAGGTCGAAATAACAGAGGATGCCATTTGCCGCGAGCATCAACAGCGCGAACACCAGCCAATGGACTTGAAGACCTAGTACGCTCTGGGCGAAGTCCTGGCAGAAAAACGCAAAAATCCCCACCAGCGCCGCTTCAAACACAATGTAGGTCAGGGTCACTGCAATGCCCGACGCCATGCCCACCACCCGGCCTAGGCCGTGGGAGATAAAGCCATAAAAGGCCCCGGTGGCGGTGATGTACTTGGCCATTTGCGAATAGCCCAGCGCGAACAGCGACAGGATCACCGTCGCCACCAGGTAACCGGCCGGCGCAAATTGCCCGTTGCCGCTGCCCACGGCAATCGGCACATTGCCCAGCATGGCGGTGATCGGCGCCGCCGTGGCGATCGTCATGAACAACACGCCGAACAAGCCAACTGAGTTCTTGCGCAAGCGCTGCACATCGGCAGGTGCCGTGAGGCTTGTTGGAGCGTCACTGATAAGGGTGTTCATGGGCGTATTCCTTGTTCAGGGTAGTTGTTCAAACAAGGGCTTGAAGTGACTCGGGCAGCACTTGTCCGCCGTCGATGATCAAGCTTTGCCCGGTGATGTAGCCGGCCTCGCGGCTGGCAAAGAACAGCACAGCGCTGGCGACGTCGGCGGAAGTGCCCAGGCGCTTGAGCGGAATGGAGGCCGCCACGCCCGCCTGGTAATCCGCCGCCACATCCAGGAAGCCTTCCGTGACGATGTTGCCGGGCATGACCGCGTTGACGGTGATGCCGTCCCTCGCCAACTCGATCGCCGCGGTACGCATAAAGCCCAGCTGCGCCGCTTTGCTCGCGCCGTAATGCACCCAACCCGGTGAACCGGTGACCGGGCCGGTAATCGATGAGGTGAGGATCACCCGGCCGTACTCGGCCCGTCGCAGCAAGGGCAGGGCGGCTTGTACGCAGAGGAATGTGCCTTTGGCATTGGTCGCCATCACCTGATCCCACTCCGCCTCAGCCAGGTCTTCCAATGGAGAGTTGGGGAAAATCCCGGCATTGCAGCACAACACGTCGAGGCCGCCGTGGATCTCCTCCACGGTGTGGATCAGCGCCTTGACCGACGCGGCATCCGCCACATCGGAGGCCAGCCCCTGAACCTGCAATCCTTCGGCACGCAGGCCGGCCGCGACTGCTTCGATCCGGCCGGCGTTGCGCGCGGTGATCAGCACGCGTGCGCCTTGCAGCGCAAACTGTCGGGCAACCCCGAGGCCAATGCCGGTGCTGGCACCGGTGACCAAAACACTTTTACCGCTTAAGGACGTGAACATCTGCGCAGCTCCTGTCAAATGAGGGTGGCTGGAGAGTGAGTCAGGCCTTGCAGGGCGACTTGACCGCCGGGCACATAATTTGTCCTCGACCATCAATCGGCCGCAAAAAGCGCAGAAGCCTGTGCCCGCAGGTCAATGATTTGCGTTGTGGTGTCAAGCGGGTGGTCAGCGGTAACGCCCGGTGGGGCCATTGGAAACAGGCGCCGCAGTGGCCAACCGGGCGGCGGGTCAGTGGCTGGCATGATCAAAATGCTCCTGTGCGTAGCGCGAAGCGTTGGCGGCGCACCATCAAGACGCGTCGTCGCGCAACCGATCACAGTGCGAGGTGTTCAGAACGCCCGCGTGCACCGCGGCATGAATTTTGCTCAAGTAGGATGCTTGTACCAAGCGTACATAGCGCCCCTATTCGCAACTGTGTGAGAGGTTGCCATGCAACTTGCCACAACACGGCGACCCGCCGATCAGCTTCAATCAATCGGAGTGCTCAGTTCGGCCGCCACCGGCCTGGTCGAGTTTATCCAGCACAAGGGTGGCGACGCGGACCGGATTCTCGGCCATGCGGGAATTAACCCCGAGCACCTGCAGCATCCGACCTTGAGCCTCGATCTGAAGCAATATTGCGCGGTGTTCGAAGAAGCCGCCCGCCAGACCCACGATGACAACTTCGGTTTGCGTTACGGCAATCAGTTCAAACCCGACGGCCTGGGGATGCTCGGTTATGTCGGCATGTGCTCGGAAACCCTAGGCGACGCCTTGCGCAACATCGTCAAGGTGTTCCCCATCCATCAGCAAGGCAGCCTGCTGCGGCTTGAAGTGGAGGGCGAATGGTGTCGGCTCGATTACCAGGTCCAGTACGGCGCGATCTTCCGCAAGCGCCAGGACGCCGAATTGTCGCTGGGCATGTTTACCAATCTGATGCGTCACTCCATCGGACAAAAGTGGGCGCCTGAGCGTGTGCATTTCGAACACCCACAGCCGGAGGCCTGGCACGAGCACTGTAAAGTTTTCGATGCGCCGGTGTTCTTTGGTCAGCCGTGTAATTCACTAGTGTTCCGCAAGAGTGCGCTGGACAAGGTCATGCCCGGTCGGGACAGCCGGCTGTTAGCCATTGTCATGGAGAGCATGGACCTGCTGGCGCACCAGTGGGGCGAACGGCAAGGCGGCCATGGCATTATCAATGACGTCCAAGCGCAGATCCGCCTGCAGTTCGCGCATGGCGAACCCAGCCTCGATCAAGTGGCTGAGCTGCTGAAAATGACCAGTTGGAGCCTGCAACGTCGGCTGGGCGAGACAGGCCTAAACTTCTCCGGCCTGGTGGATAAAGTGCGCCAGGAACTGGCGCAGTACTACCTGACGCAGACCGGTGTGCCGATCTCGGAACTCGCCCTGTTGCTGGGCTATTCCGAAGCCAGTGCGTTCTCGCGCGCCTTCCGCCGCTGGCACGGCGTGAGCCCCAATCAGTGGCGCAAGTCTGACGCGTAATTGATTCGCTGGCGTTGCACGACGGTCAGCCATCACCACGGGAAAGTCTGTGGGTGATGGCTGAACATTAAGCCCGGCTCTCCTTTCTACGGCCCAGTAATCGGGGTGTGCTGATTTCGTCATTTCCTTGGCCCTAAACGATCAAGCCTCGGCGCATCAAATGCCCCCCGAGGGGTGGGGAGTGGACGCTGAAGGCTTGCCGAGTACCGACGCAAACGTGGTGCTCGATGCCGGCGCGATGCTGACGTTTGGCGGGCACAAAGCTTCGGCATTGGCCGCCATGGTGGAGCTGATCGCCGGGCCGTTGATCGGTGATTTGACCAGTGCCGAGTCTTTAGCCTACGACGCCGGTACCAGGACTTGCAGGCACTGCTGAAGTAAACGGAAACGGGCGTTAATGGCGCCCGTTCTGCGTTTCAAGTCAGCGAATCGGTGCGGTCACTCAGAGACCGACGTCGGGCAGTTGCGGACGGTTGGCCATGGCTTTGGCCATGATCTGCTCGACGAACAGGCGATCAGCTTCCGGCAGCGCCAGTCGCGGCGGCCGCGTCAGCGCGCTACCGCGACCGGCAATGGCTTCACACAGCTTGATGCATTGCACCAGATCGGCACGGGCATCGAGGTGCAAGATCGGCATCAGCCATTCGTAGATCGGCATGGCTTCGGCAAAGCGACCGGCCTTGGCCAGGCGGAAGATGGTTTCGCCTTCTTTCGGGAACACGTTGGACATGCCCGACACCCAGCCTTCGGCACCCACCGCGATGCTTTCCAGCACCACATCATCGAGACCCGCGAACAGCACAAACCGGTCTCCGACTTCGTTGCGCACGTCGATAAAGCGGCGCGTGTCGCCAGAGGAATCCTTGAAGCACACCACGTTGTCGCAGTCGGCCAGAGAAATCAGGATGTCGGGGGTGACATCGTTTTTGTAGATCGGCGGGTTGTTATAGACCATCAGCGGTACATCGGCGTTTTTCGCCACGTAGCGGAAGTGCTCGGCGGTCTCGAAAGGTTTCGAGCCGTAGACCAGCGCCGGCATCAGCATGACGCCATCCACGCCGACCCGACGCACCGCGTTCGCGACCTTGGCCGCTGCCACGCTGGTGAATTCAGCCACGCCGCAAATCACCGGCACCCGCCCGCGTGAGGCGTCGACCGCGACTTCGGTCACGGCGATTTTTTCTTCGGCGGTCAGCGAGGTGTTTTCCCCCACCGAACCGCAGACAACGAGCCCTGACACGCCGTCACGAATGACGTTGGAAATCACTTGGTGGGTCTTTTCCAGGTTGATGGAGAAGTCGTCATTGAATTGAGTGGTGACGGCGGGGAAGACGCCACTCCAGTTGATTCGCTTGCTCATTGTTACCTCCAGTTCGTTAATTGTATTTCGTATACGATATGTTAATCGGCAAACGGCTGCCATGTTTCTTTCAGGTTCATGTGGTTTTTCGCCAGCCGTTTGTCAGTGTCGTTTGGCTTGAGGTGTCAGGCGCCACGCCAGGTGTCGGACAGTCGATAGCCCTGTGGCCATGGATCGCTCGGGTCGAGAAGCAATTGGTGAGTCCCGGTGATCCACGCTCGCCCGGAAATGCACGGATAGATTGCCGAACGCCCGGCGACTTCCGTCAGCGAATCGATGCGGCAGTGGAACTCGGAACCGATGATCGACCGGCCGATAAATCGCTCACCCACCTGCATCAAGCCTTTGGCATGCAACACGGCCATGCGCGCCGAGCAACCGGTGCCGGTGGGCGAACGATCGATCTTGCCGGGTTGAATCACCACGGCATTGGCGCCCGTGGCGATGCCCTGCTCGTGGACGACTGGAGCGGCGATCTGGCAGAAGGAAATGTGCGACCACTCCGGGTTCAGCGGATGCACAAAACCCAGTTGTTCGTTGGCCGCACGGGTGATTTTCAATCCGACGTCCACCAGTTCGGCGGCTTCGTCGGGACGGATGGCAAAGCCCAGCCGTTGCGCATCGACGATCACGAAACTGTCGCCGCCGTACGCCGTGTCGACCTGCAGCGAGCCCAGGCCCTCGACCTCGATCCAGGCGTCGAGCTTATCGGCGAAGGAGGGCACATTTTTGATTTCGACCCGCTCCACTTTACCGTCACGGCAATCGGCCACGGCTTCGATCAATCCACCGGGGGCCTCCAGCACCAGCCGGGTTTGCGGTTCGGTCATCGGCAGGATGCCGCTGTCGAGTAACACCGTGGCCACGCACAGCGAATTGGAGCCGGACATCGGCGGCGTGTCCGCCGGCTCCATGATGATCCAGGCCATTTGCGCTCGGGGGTCTTTGGCCGGTACCAGCAGGTTGACGTGGCGAAACACCCCGCCTCGCGGTTCGTTGAGGACGAAATTGCGCAAGGTCTCATCCTGGGCAATCCAGCGCGATTGTTCCCACACGGTCGCACCGGGCGGTGGGGCGACGCCGCCAACAATGACGTCGCCGACTTCGCCTTCGGCATGGCAACTGACCACATGAATCACTTTCGAAGAACGCATGGTTTTCTCCTATTTGACCGACTTGAGGAAGGCCGCGGTTTCCGCATGCAGCGGGTTGCCAATGACCTGGTCGGGCGCGCCGATCTCGTGTACCAGACCGTTACGGAAGAACGCCACGCGGTCCGACACGTCCCGCGCGAAGCGGATCTCGTGGGTGACTAGCACCATGGTCATGCCGTCTTCGGCAAGCATGCGCATGGTGTCCAGTACTTCACCCACCAGTTGCGGATCGAGGGCCGAAGTGGCCTCGTCAAACAGCATGTAATCCGGGGACATGGCCAGCGCGCGAGCGATCGCCATGCGCTGTTGCTGACCCCCGGAGAGCTTGCTGGGAAACGCCTTGAGCTTGTCACTCAGGCCAACGTGGGTGAGTTGCTGCACCGCCAGCTCCTCGGCTTCGGCCTTACTTTTCCCCAGCACCTTGCGCGGCGCCAGCATGACGTTTTCCAACACCGTCAAGTGCGGGAAGGCATTCCATTGCTGAAACACAATGCCGATTTTCTGCCGCAGGCGGTTGAGATCGGTGCCGGCGTGATGGACCTCTACGCCGTCGACGCGGATGCTGCCTTTCTGGATCGGCTCCAGGCCATTGATGCACATCAACAGGGTCGACTTGCCTGAGCCGGAACCGCCAATGATCGACACCACTTCGCCCTTGTTCACCGTCAGGTTTACGCCCTTGATCACTTCAAGGTTGCCGAAGGATTTGTGTACGTTGTCGATCTCAATCATTTTCTTGCCACCTTCTTTCCAGACGAGCGCCGAGGCGGGCAACCACCAGGCTCATGACGTAGTAGATAAGTCCCGCGATGCACAGCACCAGCAGCGGCTCCTGGATGCGGGTCACGATGGTTTGCGAGGCGCGCAGCAGTTCGACGATGCCGATCCACATCACCAGCGCGGTGTCTTTCATCACGCCCAGCACCAGGTTCAGCCAGCCGGGAAACGCCACTCGCGTGGCCATCGGCAGGACGATCCAGCGCAAGTCCTGAAAGAAGCTCAGGCCCAGCGAGCGACTGGCGCGGCGCACGGTGAAAGGCACTGCGAGCACACCGCCGCGCACGATCTCGGTGAAATACGCGGCGGCGTAAATCCCAAGCACGATGCAGCCAACGCTGAACGCGCTGATGTTCAAACCGACGATGCTCTTGAGCGAGTTGAACAACACAAATTGAATCAACAGCGGCACGCTGCGAAAGATATCCAGCACCCAGGCCAGGGGCAGGCTGGCCCGGGGCAACAGCGCCCGCAACAAGCCGAACAGCAACCCGGCGAGCGTGCCGAGGATGATCGACCAGAACGTCAGTTGCACCGTGACCCAGGCACCATTGAGCAAGAACTGCAGGTCGTTCCAGGAAAAGCTGGTGGTCAACATGGTCACCTCCTCAATAACGGAACAGCCGCCAGGCCATCAGCCGGGCTGCCGCGACGATCGCCTTGGCAATCAGGTAATACAGCACCGCGGCAATGGCGAAGTATTCGAAGGTGCGGAACGTCTTGACGTTGTAGTCCTGAGTCACACCGGTGAGGTCATTGTTCAGCCCGACGATCACCCCCAACGATGTCATCAATACCGCCCAGACCATCTGGTTGCTCAACGGGTAGAACACGATTCGCAGCAGTTGCGGAACGATGATCAACCGGTAGGCCTGAAAGGCGCTCATGCCCAGTGAACGCGCTGCGCGGACTTGCGTGGTGGGCACCGCTTTAAGGCCGCCGCGAAAGTTTTCCGCGAGGTAGCCGGCGTTGTTGAAGGTGATCCCTGCCAGCAGCGCGAACCAGGAGCTGACATGCAGACCCAGCGAACCGAGGCCGAAGTAGAGGATGTAGATTTGAAACAGCGACGGGGTATTGCGCGCGATCGATACCCAGCCGTTGCCGACGCCGCGCAACAGGGGGTGTCGGGCTTCGCGCATGACGGTCAGGGCCAGGGCGATCAGGACGCCGAAGATCATCGACAAGGCGGCGGTTTCGAACGTGACCAGCGCGCCGGCGAGCATGTCCGGCAGGGCGCGCAAGGCCGAACGCCATTGGAAGGTGTAATCAAACATGCGCGGGGTTCTCCAGGTCAGCGGCAGGCGCCAGCCAGGTCGGCAGACGCCCGCTGGCAGTGGCGCTACAGGCGGCGTCGACGCATTCGCCAAGGCTGGCGAAGTGCACCTTGCGGCCCGCCAGCCCCGGAGCATAGTGGGCGTACTTGCCCGAGTTGGTCATCAAGGTGGTCGCGGCGGGGGGAATCACCGGCTCGCCGAGCATGCACCAGCAGGTATCGGTAATCAGGGTCGCACCGAAGGTTTCGAGCACGGCGATATGCCCGGCGTGGCGCGCTTGCTCCAGCACCGCGCGGCCGCAGGTGATGGCGACGACCACGTCAGGGTGTTTGTGCCGACCCCGGCACAGCTGCGCCAGGCGCGCAAATTCGCTGAGGGAAAAGTGCGGGTTACCCAGCGAGACCACATCCACCTTGTTGTCGTGGGCACTGTTGAGTTCGCGCCAACTGCGCAACAGGTCCGCCAAGTGGACTGTTTCCAGCGGCAAGGTTTCACCCGGCTCCATAACCTGCGTCGGGTCGAGAGCTTCCGGCGTGACCCCGGCGATATGGAACAACGCTGCAGCGGAGGTGGTGGCGAATGCGGCGCCGAACGCTTTCAAATCATCGAGCGTGGGCTGACGCTGTTCCAGCCCGAACACCACCGGAATACGACTGCCGGCGAGGGCGCCGACGTGGTAACCGAGCAATGGATAGAAGGCATCATCCAGTTCGCTCAAGGCCGGCAATTCGACGCGCAGGCGAGCCTTGCGATGCGCGTCCAGATGGCAGCCGATCAGCGGCGCGCGGCCGGTCAGGGCGATGCAGATATCCAAGTAGTCCGGGTACTTCAGGGTGCGAGCGCCGAGCACACTGTTGGCGTAGACCACGGCGTTGGATTCGGCCCAGACAATCTGCTCGCCGGTCTTGGGCGCGCTGTCGAGCAAGTAGGGCGCGCAGGTGTAACTGAGCTGTGCGCCCATCGCCATGTAGGCGTCACCCAAGGCACTGGCCGGCTCGCCGAGCGCCGCGTCGATGCCCAATTCTCGCCACCGACGCTGATCGACGGAGATCGAATTGAGCGTCGTGGGCACGCGTACTTTTGCCCCCCATTGCACCCACTGTTGGGCAAAGCGCAGGCTCGCCGGACCGGTGTAAATGCAGCCGTCGATGTGTGCCTGGGTGACATCCACCAGACTGCGCGCACCTTGCAGCTGCGCCATGCGCAAGACGATCTGCATGGCGACTTGCGCTGCCTTGCCATGTTCGCCATCGAGCAGTGCGCGGTCGTGCTCGCTCAGCTCGATCGAGGCATTCGTGTCGGGTTCGAGCGATGGGGTGCCAGGTGCCTGCCAGTCATCGCCGGGCGGGTGTTCGAATACGCTCAGCAACGCGTCTTCGACCCGCGCGAAAGCCTTGCCGCGCAAGGCGTCGAACGCCTCCCGACCGATGCACAGCACCGGCAGGGAGCCTTCGAACAGGGTTTGGGAGACCACCACGCCCAGGGTCAGGATCTCATCAGGTTCGGCCAGCACCAAAGCGGCCGGCGCGTGACCGTTACTGATCAGCTCCATCAGCACACTGCTGCCGGTACACGAACCACGGCCACTGGGAATCGCCAGTACCCGTCCGCCCAGGTATTGGCCGCTGAGCGGGTGATGACGGTCGATGACCTCACCGCTGAATGGATCGACACCGCCCCAGAAACTCAAGCCTACGTCAGCAAACAGCAGCGCGCCCTGTGCCGCGCCCGCGACCAGGCTGCGACCGAGCAGAGAAGTGCTCCCAGGCATGGCGGACACCTCAGTAATAGACCTGTGGCACGGTCAGGTTGGTCGGTGGAATGTCAGTGCCGACCCATTTCACGAACAGCTCTTTGTAACGACCGGTGCGCACCTGTTGGTTGACGAACAGGTTGAGGTAGTTAAGCAAGCCGTACTCGCTGCGCTTGGCGGCGAGGGAGACGTAATCGATCACGTAAGGGGCGTTGCCGGCAATTTTCAGGTTTTTGTATTTGCCTGACTTGAGTGTGGCGGCGGCCACGGTATTGGTGACCACGGTGGCGTCGATGTGGCCTTGGGCAACCGCCAGCAGCGTGTCGTTCTGTGACTGGTAAGCGCGGAAACTGCCGCTGCCCCAGCTCTTCACATCTTTTTCCAGGGCGATGGCTTCGAAGGTGCCACTGGTGTTGCCCAGGGCTTTACCTTTCAAGTCGTCGAAGCTTTTGATCCCGGTATTGTCACGGGTCAGCACGACCATCTGGAAGGCAAAGTAAGGCACGGTAAGGCCGACGGTCTTGGCCCGCTCGAGGGTATCGGAGGTGGAGGCGACGATCACATCGGCACGCCCGGAAATCAGCGCCGGGATGCGATCCGGGAAGGGCGTTTCAACCACTTCGGCATCAACCCCGAGAATTTTCGCCAGATCGTGGCAGTAGTCCACATCGAAGCCGGCAGGGTTATTGGCTTCATCGCGAAAACCCATCGGCGGAAAGTCCAGAGTCACGGCGCACCGCAATTTGCCTGAACCGATGATGTCGTCGAGCTTGTCGGCCTGAGCGGTAGCGATAAAGGACGTACTTAGAACAGCGCTGAGGGCTACGGCAAATGCGGGGTTTTTCATAGAAGCCTCGTTATGGTTGAGTGCTGTTAGATATCGTATTGAAGATTTCGTATACGATATCGGTTTAGCAATCAGCGTGCCATCGAGCAGTCAGTCGCCGAAATGCTTCGCAGCCGTTGAGTTAGCCGGTCTGCATGCTGAAAGGGGGCGAGAAGGTGGGTTGGGCCTGGATCGGTCGGTGTTACAGAAGGGAGCAGCGGTCATCACAACGCACCCTAACGACACATTAACCGTCGCTTAGCGACGGCTGTCGCGGTATTGGCTCGGCGCCAGGCTGGTCAGTGCGCGGAATTGTCGGCTGAACGCGCTGTGATCGGTGTAACCACAGCGAAGCGCGATATCGGTAATGGGCAGGTCGGTCTCTAGCAGCAAACGCGAAGACTCTTCCAGGCGCGCCTTGTGGATCATCTGGCGCGGCGTGATTTGGAACACCCGTTTGCAGTGGCGCTCCAGTTGCCCCACGGAATACCCGGCAATTTCAGTCAGCTCGGTGAGGCTGATCGGGCGCGCGAAGTGCTTGCGAATATGGGCGTCCACGGCCGCCAGCTTCGGGAAGGCTGGA
The DNA here is from genome assembly GCF_031583775.1 of Pseudomonas rhizozeae. NCBI lineage: Bacteria > Pseudomonadati > Pseudomonadota > Gammaproteobacteria > Pseudomonadales > Pseudomonadaceae > Pseudomonas > Pseudomonas rhizozeae. Next base: position 73,921 of record NZ_JAVLSB010000030.1, on the reverse strand, counting down.
TGGCTGGACTGTGGCAACTGCAGGTCTCGGGAGATGCCGGCCAGGCCGACGATCTGACCTTGTTCATCGCGAAGGGCAAGTTTGTGGGTCAGGCACCAGATGGGCTGATTTGCGGAATAGAGGTGCAGTTCGAGCTGGTCGGCCAACTCGCGACCGCTGGACAACACGCGACGATCCTGCTCGGTGTACAGCGGGCCATAACGTTCTGGAAAGACCCTGTCGGCGGTGCGCCCAAGCAACTCTTCGGTGTGCTTGAAGCCACAGCGCCGGGCCAGGGTCTGGTTGACGAACGCGTAGCGAGCCTCACTGTCCTTGATGAAAAACACCACATCCGACAAGGTATCGAGCAGCGCTGCAATAGGCTTGAGACTGCGCAGCAGGGTCGGCAGGTCGCAGGGTTCGAAGGTCGTCAACGAGGCATGCATGGCACTGGGCGTCTGGTGGCAGTCCTGCGGATCATAAAGACTCGGCCGCCCTACGCAAAGCTTGCAAGCCAGTATTCAAAGCACTGGCGTGTCTTCCAGGCACAACAAGGTCTCGATTCGCGCCGGGCTGAACGGCGGGCGGGGCACCGAAGGTTGCCAGCCGAACAGGTGTTGCACGGCGCCGCCACAGACCCGTCCCTGGCAGGCACCCATGCCGCAGCGGCTGGCCAGTTTGGCTTGGCGCCAGTCCGCGTGCCCGACCAGAGCCGAGTAGGGCACGTCTTCGCAGCGGCATACCAGCGTGTCGGGTTGCGCCAGCACCTTGAGTCGCGGATCCAGCGTGAAGGTTTGGTTGAGCACCCTGGCGAACCCCTGCCAGCGCGCGCGGCGTGGCACCCATCGGGTTGCGGCTGCAACGTCGCCGACCGCAGCGTGGCCGGCAATCGTGCCCTCGACCAGTGCCAGTTCACTGCCGCCGAAACCGGTGCATTCACCCGCTGCATAGTGATCGGCGCGACTGGTTGTTTGCCAGGAATCGACGGCCAGCGCCTGGCCATCGAGGTCGCAACCCAGGGCCTGGCCGAGCTGGGTGTTGGGGATCAAACCGAAACCACACGCCAGGCGATCGCATGCCACTTCGACGAATTTTCCCTGTTGTTGCAGGCGCACCCCTTCAAGCCGTTCATTGCCCAGCGCCGCCACGACGTGGCTGGCAGTTCGGTAATGCCGGTCGAACAGGGTGAACGCCTGCACAAGCTTGTGCGGCCAGCGTGGCAGTTGCGCGATGAACCCCGCGACGGCGATCGTTTTGGCCTGTTCGGCGATGCGCAACACCTGAGCGCCGTTGTGTCTGGCGGTGGCGGCGCTGGCCAGCAACAACGGTCCGCTGCCGGCGATCACCAGGCGCTCGCCGTTTACGGGCAGGCCACCCTTGATCAATGCCTGAAGACCACCGGCGCCCGTCACGCCCGGCAATGTCCAGCCGGGGAAGGGCAACAGCAACTCCCGCGCGCCGGTACACAGAATCAGTTTGTCGTAATCGATCAGCCAGCCGCGATCCGCGTCTTCGACCAGCAGTTGTTTCGGGCCGGCGCAGGCAATCACCCGAGTCCCCGAATGGTGGTGAATGTTGCTGCAAGCATGCAGTTGCTCGCGCATCTGGCGCGCCTGATTGGGCAGGCTGGCCTGTGGGCCGTCGCGCCAGATCTGTCCGCCCGGCAGCGGGTTATCGTCGAGCAGCACAATGCGTGCACCACTGCGGGCGGCGGCCAGCGCAGCGGCCATGCCGGCGGGGCCGGCACCGATGATCAGCAGGTCGGCGGACTCGCTCATGCTTGAGTCCGCACATTCATGCCGTCACGGCATAGCGTCTGGCAGGCCAGGCGTCGCCGGCCGTCGATGGTCACCCGGCATTCCTGGCAGATGCCCATCCCGCACAACGGTGCACGACGCTCGCCACTGACCGAAGTGCGACTGCATCCATCGCCGCCTAACGCCAGCGCCGCCGCGACACTGGTGCCCTCGGCCACGCTCAACGCTCGGCCGTCCATCAACAATTCAGGCATGCACAGGTTCCTTGAGAAAGCGTTGCGGCAGATAAGGTTGCGCGGGCAGTGGCGGGGTTTCGTCGAGTAATTGCGCGACTAACAAGTCGGCCGTGCCGGGAGCGGTGGTGACCCCCAGGCCTTCGTGTCCGACCGCCAACCACAAGCCTTGGCGTTGCGGGTGCTGACCTACCAGCGGCAGACCGTCCGGGCTCGCCGCACGAAACCCGGTCCAGGCGCGGATGCCGTTGAGCTGCGCCAGCCCCGGCATGTAGTCAACGGCACGCCTGAGCATTTTTGCCAGCATCCAGCCTTCGACCTCCGGGTCGGTCGTGCCGAATTGGCGTGAGGCGCCGATGAATAATTGCCCCGTCGGCCGTGGCTGGATGTTGCAGGCGGTCGAAGGGCCAGTGGCGTTGTGGGCGCTGGTGACGTAGCCGAGTTCCACCAAGGTGTGAGTGACGGTCATGGGGTAGCGATCAGTGATCAGCAAGTGGCCTTTCTTCGGTTCTATGGGTAATTCGGGGCAGAGCTCGGTGGCCTGGATGCCGTTGGCCAGGACCACCGCTTCGGCACTCAGCCACTGGCCGTCGTCCAGCCGCACGCGGTTGCCGTCGATTTCAATAACCCGCGCCCGACGCTGGCTGATGTTGCGGTCGTCGAGCATCCAGCGCGCAGTCGCCGGGGCGTAGAGGATGCCGTCGCCGTTGATCAGCAAGCCGCCTTCCAGGCCCTCGCGCAATTCGGGTTCTCGTTGGCGCAAGCCACGCTCGGAGATCAGTTCGCAGGCCACGCCGTGCGCCTGCAAGTGGCGATACTTGCTGTGGGCGACCGCCATTTCTTCGGCGTTGGCCGCCAACCAGAGCGTGCCGTTGCTGCGGTAGGCGCAGCTGTCGGGCAGGGCGGGTGCCAGTTCGCGCCAGCGCTGCAGGGAATACTGACTGAGGGCCAGTTCGGCCGGGTTGTCATCGAGCACCAGCAGGTGCCCCATCCCGGCGGCCGTCGCCCCCGGCAGGCCGGCATCCAGCACCAGCACGCGCAGGTCGCGACGGGCCAACGCCTGGGCGCAGGCGGCACCGATGATGCCGGCGCCGATCACAATCACATCGGCGGCCCGGCCCTCGCTCATGGGCGAATGCCCCAAGCGAACGGATCGTCCTGATCGATAATCAGGCTGGCTTCGGCGCTGATGTGAGCGCGGCCCCGGATGGTCGGGATGATGCGCTCGCCGTGGATCTCGTAAGAACCTTCGAATTCGCTACCGATGACACTCGCCTGACGCCAGATTTGCCCAGGCTGCAATTTGCCGTCGGCCGCCAGGCATGCCAATTTGGCGCTGGTGCCGGTGCCGCAGGGCGAGCGGTCGTAGGCTTTGCCGGGGCACAGCACGAAGTTGCGGCTGTCGGCGTGCTCGTCATCGGTAAACAGTTCGATATGGTCGATCAAGCCGCCGTCTTCGCCGCGAATGCCTTGCACGTCCAGTGCTTGCTGCACCGCGAAGGTATACGCCGTGAGTGCGTCGAGGTTATCGCCGGCCACCCGCAGGCCATGCTCGGCAATCAGGAAAAACCAGTTACCGCCCCAGGCCACATCGCCGGTCACCTGGCCGACCCCCGGCACTTGCAGCGACAGCGCTTTGCGATAACGGTAGGCGGGCACGTTGCGCACGCTGACCGAGCCGTCGTCATGCAGCGTCGCTTGCACCGTGCCCACTGGCGTCTCGATGCTGTGCACGCCGGCGCCGATCTTGCCCAAATGCGCCAGCGAGGCCACCAGCCCGATCGTGCCGTGGCCGCACATTCCGAGGTAACCGCTGTTATTGAAGAAAATCACCCCGGCACAGGCGGTTGGGTCCACCGGTTCACAAAGCAGCGCGCCTACCAGCACGTCGCTGCCGCGAGGCTCCAGGACGCAGGCCGCTCGCCAGTGGTCATGTTGCTCGGCCAATTGTTGTCGACGTTCGGCCATGCTGCCGGTGCCCAAATCAGGAAAGCCAGCAGTGACCAGGCGGGTAGGTTCGCCGCCGGTGTGGGAGTCGATCACGGTGATGCGTTTCATGAGAGGGCCACTTGCGTTCAGAGGGGTGAACGCAAGAGTGGCCTGTAGAGGTGCCCGTCGGCTTGATGCTTTTATCCGCCTGCAATGACGAAATCGGCACAGCCGAATGACCGATCAGTGGTGGGGCAGGTGCTCGAACAGGGTCTTGCAGACGCCGGCGATGTGCGCGTCAAGCAGCTTCACCGCCAGCTCAACATCACCGGCGCGACACGCGGCAAGGATTTCCCGGTGTTCGTGGTCTGCGCGATCCTTGCCGGCCGAGAGGCTCATTTGCATGCGCAGGTAACGCTCCAGCTTATCGTTGACCGAGCGGATCAGACCGACCAGGAACGGTCGTTGCGCGGGTTCATAGAGACAGGCATGCAGCTCCCAATTGAGCTCGGCCCAGCGTCCGACGTCATCTTCGCCGATGAATTCCTGGCAGATGCGTTCGGCACGCGCGAAGGTTTCTTCGGTCATGTTGGGAATGGCCAGGCGCAGCACCTTGTCTTCGAGCAACATGCGCACTTCGAACATCTGCGCCAGCTCCGCATCGGAAACCCGCGTGACCATCGCCCCGCGATTGCGCTGAAACATCACCAGGCCTTCGGCTTCCAGGCGCTTGAGGGCTTCGCGAACAGGGATTTTACTGACGTTGAACTGGCGGGCGATGTCATCCTGGCGAATGGGCTCATCTTCGGCAAAGTGCCCGGCGACGATAGCGTCGCGCAAATGACGCGTGATGATTTCCGAAGTTGAAGGCGCATTGCCCAGGTCGGGAGCATTGAATTTGGGTAAGGTCACGGCGGCAGTCGTTGGAGTGGTTTGCAGATATGGTATACGAATTCCCTTTGGCGATGGCCATGCCAGGTTGCGTCATCTACCGTTTGGGCGAAGCAGCGATAGCGGCGGGACGTTAGCGCCAGTCAGCACACCCCCAATTACATAGGCGGCAGGTTATCTCGCCTTCTGGAATTTTGCCCTACCCGGCATTGCTTCAATCGAGGGTGGTGCCTGTGACGTGGGGATTTTTTCCAAACCCCTCGACCAGCATCTCGATAAGGACCTGCATCTTTCGAGAGGGTTGCTGGCCCGGTGGTCGGACGACAAAGATGCCTGCTTCGCGCACCGGATAACGAGTCATGATGGGCACAAGTGTCCCAGCCGCCAAATGCCCGTCGACGAGGCCTTCAGGCACCATCGCGATCCCCAGGCCGGCCAGTGCGGCCGCGACCAGCGCGACGCCATTGTCGGCCTTGAATCGCCCTTGAGGGCGGACGATTACGATTTTTTCGTTGCTCATGAATTGCCAGGATTCAGTGCCCTGCATGAGCGCCTGATGGGCGGGAATTTAATCCGGTTTCTCAGGCGCGCCATGAGCTTCGATATAGGCCGGACTTGCCACCAGCTTGCCGTAAATAGGTCCGACGTGCCGTGCGATCAGGCTGGAATCCTGGGGATAACCCAGCCGGATTGCGCAGTCGTAACCCTCTGAGATGATATCCACGACGCGGTCGCTGTAGCAGCTGTGGATGTGCAAGCGGGGATGCCGCCGTCCCATTTCGGCAAACACGGGTGCGAGGTGTGTGGGACCGAAGGAAAGCGGGGCCGCGATGCGAAGACGGCCATTGAGCTCCCCCTCAGGCAGGATCGTCGCTCTGGCTGTCTCTATCTCGGCGCAGACGCGGGCTGCATAGTCGCGAAATGTCATTCCAGCTTCTGTGAGAGATGCCCCGCGTGTCGATCGCGAAAGCAGCTGGACCCCCAATGCCGCCTCAAGACGTGCCAGCCGACGACTGACAATTGATTTAGCGACGCCTAGCCGCAGCGCAGCAGGCGACACCCCGCCCGCATCAGCCACTTCTACAAATGTCTGTAGCTCTTCAATGTCCACTTTAACGTTCCCGTTTATGCAACATGGTTCACCTCGAATGGGCACTGCCAACTCGCAGAACAGCGATGCGGCCGCAGTAACCTTCAGTGAAGATGATGTCTGCCGCAAAGCCAACGGATTAACGGTACAAGGCGATCTCCGGGGAACTATGGATTGCGGGGATTGCCTGCATCATGCATTCGCCTCGCTGCCAAAAAATGCCGCACTAAAGGCTTACTTTCGCCCTTGTGGTAACGCAGTACGGTGGACTGTAAGTCGGCGTCTGCGTTCGAGACCCTCTGATGCTGACGCAAATGCTCGGCCCAGGATTCAACCTGAAACCATTCGAGCATCACTTCAGGATCAGTAACATCCTCACAGATGTCCCAGGCATAGGCACCATCTCGTCGGCGCTCAGCGGACAAAGCGTGGAGTGCAGTGAGAAAGTCGACGCGATCCTGCACGGCAATTCGGTACTCGATCTGGATAAGCACCGGTCCTCGATCATGCTCCAGTGTTGTGGCGGTCATTGGCTCGGGCCAGTGTCCGGAGGGCATCAGATCGGATTCGCCCTCAGGCAGCTTGAGCCGATGAGCGACCAGCCCCGTAACAACCAGCCCAACGGCGCCAGTCAACAGTGTCAGTGGCACGCCGATCAGTGTCGCCACCGCGCCCCAGCTTAAGCTGCCTGCCGTCATCGCCCCATTGAAAACAGTCAGGTATACCGCCAGCGAACGGCCGCGCACCCAGTTGGGCAAAATTGATTGGGCGACACCATTAAGCGTTGTCAGTGCCGTGATCCAGGCCGCCCCAAGTGCAAACAGTGCACCTACTGCGGCCCACTGCGGGGGCGCGAGCGAGAGGAACGCCATGACTGCAGCCGTTACCAGCGCCGCCAGCAACATGAGGCCGTCGGCGCTCAGGTGCACCCGTAGCCTGGGCATTAGGATAGCTCCGGCGATCGCGCCTACGCCCACAGCGCCTAGCAAAATGCCGTAAAAGCCTGGCCCGCCTCCCAGCAGGCTGCGCGCCACGAGTGGCAACAGCGCCCACACCGAGCTGGCCAGGGCGAAGAAGACAAACGTGCGCACCAGAACCACATGCAGTTCGCGACTGGCACGGGCGTAGCGCAGTCCTGCGCGGAATGCGCCAGAAAATCGTTCGGACAGCACATCCTGCGCGGCAGCCGGACGCCGCCACCACAGCAGCGCTGAGATGACGAATACATAGGTGATGACATCCACCCCATAGGTGAATGCCGCCCCGAAGCTGGCAAGAGCCAGCCCGCCCAATGCGGGGCCAATGGCACGCGCGATGTTGATCCCCAGCGAATTGAGCGCGACCGCGTCCTTGAGGTCTTTTCTCGGCACCAGCTCGGGTACGATCGCCTGCCAGGTAGGTCCCATCAGCGCCGCGCCGATTCCACCCACGAAGGTCAGGGCCACTAGCGAAGTAACCGACTGTAAACCTGCGAGCGACAGCAGCATCAGGCTGATGCTGACACTCGCGAGCAGGAGTTGAATGGTGATCAGTAATTTACGCCGATCAAGGATGTCGGACAGTGTGCCCGCGGGAATCGCCAAGAGAAAAATCGGTAATGTGGCAGCTGCCTGGACCAACGCGACCGCCACCGGCGACGACGATAGATCGGTGATGATCCAAGCGCTGGCGACGTCGCGGATGAAGCTGCCGATGTTACCGATGATCGTCGCCACCCACAGCACGGTAAACAGCTTCTGCCGTAACGGCGCAAAGCCATTTGCAGACTCGACAACGGGATCTGACGGTTCTTGGGTCATATTGGCTTTTGTTCTTTCACGTCCCAAATGGCGACCAGTAGAAATCCGCCCACAAGTCCCAGATGTTCGAAAAACGAGTTAGTGACTACAAAGCGTTCGGGGCCGGCTGGAAGGTCCCAGAAACGCAACGCAATGCCGGTGGCGAGCAGGGTAAACCCTGCCAACCCCAGCGCGCCCAGCCAACGCAGGCGACCGGTGAGAATCATCAGTGAAGCGACAAGCTCGAGCGCAATCACCAGCACCGCAAACAGCGGTGCCGGTGATAAGCCAAAATGATTCATCTCGCCAATCGCCGCTGGAAAGTCCATTAGTTTGAACAGTCCACCTTGCAGATAGGCCGCACACAGGCCGAGATAGGCGATGAAGCGCAAGGCGGGTAAACCGAGCGCCGGCCTGACGGCAGCACTCAGCCTACGTTCGAACGTACTGGATTTTTGCATCGATCACTCTCTTCTAGACGGCCCAGCAGGAGCAGCCAAGGGCACCAAAGAAACTGCGCTGATCGGACACCGGCGCATTCGACCCCCACGCGCTGGCATGGTCATGCCCGTGCACCCCGCAAGAGCTGGCGCAGCCGCACGCTGCAGCGGCTTGCGCGCGCAACGGCGCCAGGGAATTCCTGCCCGCGCCTTCCGGTTCGCCCCAGGCGCCATACCCCTTGAAGGTGCGGGTCGGCGACCAGTCCGGCATCGCCGGCGGTAGCGGGTTGTCGTCCAGCTCAGTGAACTGGCCCGCACCGTAGACAACGCGCCCACCGACTACGGTCAGATCGGAGGTGAGGAAGGAAATTTCGTCCTCGGGCACCGAGAAGTAGTCCTTGCTTGGCACTATCAGGTCAGCGAACTGGCCGGCCTGGATGCGTCCGCGTTTACCTTCCTCGTTGGAGAACCACGCGACGTTCTCGGTCCACATGCGCAACGCGGTTTCGCGGTCGAGCAAATTACGTTGCGGGTAGAGATTCAGCCCGCCGACGGTCTTGCCGGTGACCATCCACGACAGTGAGACCCAAGGGTTGTAGGAGGCAACGCGGGTGGCGTCAGTGCCCGCCGAGACTTTCACGCCTTTTTCGAGGATACGTTTGACCGGCGGCGTGGCCTCGGCGGCGCGGGCACCGTAACGCTCGACGAAGTATTCACCCTGGTAAGCCATGCGGTGCTGCACGGCAATGCCGCCGCCGAGTGCGGCGATGCGGTCGATGGATTTGTCCGAGATGGTTTCGGCGTGATCGAAGAACCAGTTGATTCCCGCCAGTGGGATGTCCTGATTAACCTTCTCGAAAACGTCCAGCGCCCGGGTGATGGTTTCATCGTAGGTGGCGTGCAAGCGCCATGGCCAACGGTTCTGCGCCAGGATGCGCACCACCTCTTCAAGCTCGCCTTCCATCTCCGGCGGCATGTCCGGCCGGGGCTGGCGGAAGTCTTCGAAGTCCGCTGCGGAGAAGACCAGCATTTCACCGGCACCGTTGTGGCGGAAGTAGTCGTTGCCTTGCTTGTACTTGACGCTGGAGGTCCACTTGAGGAAGTCGTCCTTTTCCTCCTTGGGCTTCTGCGTGAACAAGTTGTACGCCAGCCGGACCGTCATCTGGCCTTCGTTGTCCAGCTTCTGCACCACGGCGTAATCATCGGGATAGTTCTGGAAACCGCCGCCCGCGTCGATCACGCCTGTCACGCCCAAACGGTTGAGTTCGCGCATGAAGTGGCGGGTGGAGTTGACCTGATAGTCGAAGGGCAGCTTCGGGCCCTTGGCCAGCGTCGCATAAAGAATCATCGCATTGGGCTTGGCCAGTAGCAGCCCGGTGGGATTGCCGTTGGCATCACGGGTGATCTGCCCACCCGGCGGCTCGGGCGTGTCCCGGGTGTAGCCGGCCGCGCGCAAGGCGGCACCGTTGAGCAAGGCACGGTCGTACAGGTGCAGCAGGAACACCGGTGTGTCCGGCGCGATCGCGTTGATCTGCTCGATGGTCGGCAGACGCTTCTCGATGAACTGATGCTCGGTGAAGCCGCCGACCACGCGCACCCATTGCGGTGCCGGGGTAATTGCTACCTGGCGCTTGAGCATGTCCATGGCGTCAGCCAGCGAGCGCACGCCGTCCCAGCGCAGTTCCAGGTTGTAATTGAGGCCACCACGGATCACGTGGGTGTGGTTATCGACCAGGCCGGGCAACACGCTACGGCGCTTGAGGTCGACGACTTTGGTCGCCGGGCCGGCCAGCGGCATGATGTCCTGGTCGGCGCCGACCGCGATGAACTTGCCGCCCTTGATGGCAACGGCGCTCGCGACCGGATTGGCGCGATCGAGGGTGATGATCTCACCGTTACGGAAAATGATATCGGGAATGGAATCGGTCACGTTGGACTCTCCTGCACTGAGCATTTCGGAGAAGGCGCCAGGCCCTAATACGCCACCCAGCGCCAGCGTTGAGGCGGCCCCGAGGAATTTGCGACGGGATGTCATAGGTTGCTGTCCTCACAGTTGCGACGCCCGGGTCCAAGGTTTTCAGCGAGTGGACGAGCGCCGGAGCAGATCGCTCAGGTCGGCTTTGATTTCTCAGCCTGCTGCTCGGTATGCCGACCAGGCAGTTGACCGAGGACATGGCTGACGGCATGTGTCTTGTCGCAGGCAGCGCTCAAGGATGTGCCACACAACAAATGTTTGCCGATCGGGATGATTTGCTCGCCGACCAGAATGCCCAGTAGCCCGATCAGGGCCACCAACGGCGGTGCAGGCGAACGCACGCTTAGAAGACTGTAGACGACCCCCACCAGCAGGCCAGCGGCTGCGGACAATACGTACATTTTCATGCTCAACCTCTCCTTAGGGTGACTGATGGCAGGGCAAAGACGCTATCGGTCGGCTCGCACCCGATAGCGCCTGTCACCCTGGGCTTACTTGGCCGGGTTAGGGCCGATACGCTTGCCGTGCGTCACTCGTTCTGGCGCCTTGTGCACCATGGTGTACGCATAGTCCACGCCCATGCCGTAGGCACCGGAATGGTCTTTTACGATCGCCATCACTTCTTCGTAGGTTTCTTTACGCGCCCAGTCCCGCTGCCATTCCAGCAGCACTTGCTGCCAGGTCACCGGCACCACACCGGCCTGAACCATGCGGTCCATGGCGTACTTGTGTGCTTCAACCGAAGTGCCTCCCGAGGCGTCCGCCACCATGTAGATTTCATAGTCGGTGTCGTGCAGGCAGGACAGTGCGAACGTGGTGTTGCAGACTTCAGTCCACAGGCCGGCGACCACGATTTTCTTGCGGCCGGCAGCGGCGAACTTGGCCAAGGCGTCGCGAACGTTCTGGTCGTCCCAGGAGTTCATCGAGGTGCGTTCGAGGATGTCGTTCTCGGGGTACACCGCCAGCAGTTCAGGATAGGTATTGCCCGAGAACCCTTCGGTTTCCACGGTGGTAATGGTGGTCGGGATACTGAACGCCTTGGCGGCCCTGGCCAGGCCCACGACATTGTTTTTCAGCACTTGCCGGTCGATGGACTGCACGCCGAACGCCATCTGCGGCTGCTGGTCGATGAAGATGAGTTGGCTGTTTTGCGGGGTCAGTACTTCTAGCAACTTGTTCGACATGTCGGGCTCCTTCAACAATTAAAGAACGGGTTCAAACGCGGCGGAATGTGTTGCTGTATAGGCAGCAATCGGCCCAGATCGAAGGGCTCAGGAGCCCTCAGTCTTGGCTAAACGCAGGGGACGCCGCTCAGTCCACCTGATTATTGAGACTCATCACCCAGCCGACCTCTCAAGAATCGCTTCAGCAGACTTCCGTGCGCTGAGCGTGAGAGGCTTGATCGCAGTACTTTGCTGTCTATGTGATCTTGATGGTAGTCGCGTTTGGCGGTTAGCTGTGTCGCGAAAAGGGGAACTGACGTACAACGCTGCCGAGCGTTTTTATTCTGCAACCGAGGGCTCTGCGGATGGCTCGGCAGGTCGCCATGGGAGCGCGGGCGAGTCACCTTCCTCATGCACACCGCGTACAACCGTCTATAGCTATATAGGGCCACTCTGGCGTTCCCCGTTATGCGACAGAGCGGGTCTCGAATTGGCACTACCGGCTCGCCGAACAGCCAAGTACTGTCCGCAGGGATCGTCAGTAATAGGGTCTGCCGGCGTCAATTTTCCATGGACTCAAGCGATGAATAAATTGGCTGAGATGCTCGCTTTCGTGGCGGTGGTGGACACAGGCAGCATTTCAGAGGCAGCGCGGCGTTTGGGCACTGCCAAGTCGATGGTTTCCCAGCGTATACAGCAACTCGAAAAGCGCTTGGGCAGCATCCTCCTGGAGCGTGGTCGGCAGACGCGCCTGACGGAGTCGGGTGAGGTTTTTTACCGCCACTGCACGTGCATTCTTGCTGATATTGACCATGCCGAAAATGCGGTTGTGACGTGCCAGTCGATGGTCCGTGGAAGCCTGCGTATTGCCGCCCCGATGGCGTTCGGCATGCGATACCTGACGCCGATGCTGGCCGCTTTTGCCAGGCAATACCCTGAGCTGGACCTGGACATTGAATTCGACGACCGGCGCGTCAATCTGCATGAAGAGGGTTTTGATGTGGCGGTTCGTATTGGTGAGTTACCCGACTCGTCGCTGATGGCCAAAGTCATCACGCCCAACCGCCATATCATCTGTGCCAGCCCTGAATACCTGATTGCGCATGGAACACCGCAAATACCGCAAGACCTGGCACAGCATTTCGCTTTGCTCTACGTCAATCGCGAACCCCATGGTATGTGGACGCTACCGGTCAACGACACGTTAGAGTCCTTTCGCGTGCGCTGCCGCCTGCGCACCAACTGTGGCCATCAACTGACGGAAGGGGCAAAGGCAGGGCTTGGGCTGGCCATTTTGCCGACCTTCCTGGCCGCCCAGGCCATTGTCGACGGTGAATTGGTCGAAGTGCTGCAGCCTTTTGCACCCCGAGGCGGCAATATTTCTGTCGTTTATCGTCAATCGAATAAAACGTCGGCCAAGCTTCTCGCGCTGAATACCTTCTTGAGCGAGCAGATCGGCAACCCGCCCATTTGGGAGCAAATGTTGGCCGGCCGTTCGCAACCACAGCAGTGAGCCGTTCGCGAAAAGCGAAACCCGGAATCAATTTTTCGTGGCTTATGGCGGGAGACTCCCCGACATAAGCTGTTTTCAGCTGAGTGCGTTCTATGCGTTCGGCAGGAACAGTAACGCCCCACGAAAAATAATCAGAAACGGAGAAGGCTCATGATCACGCCTAACATCAAATCGCTCGCTGCTGCCCTTACGCTCGCCGCGTGCGTGTTAACGGCCGCCCCGGCGTCGGCACAGTCGACCAGTGAAGCGCAGTCGGCGGCTTCACTCTCGGTTGTCATGGACTTCCTGGCCAACACCGCGCCCGACAAAGTCGAAGCCGCTGCGCAACGGCTGGCGGCGCCGGACGCCACCTACGTTTCGCTTAACTTCGATAACCCGGAACTGAAGAAAATCATGCCGTGGACCGGCACCAACAAAGGCCCGAAAGCCTTTAGTTGGTTGTTCACGCAGGTCTCGGATTACTGGAAGATCGAAGACTTCACCGTCTCGACCAAAATCGCCTCCGGCGAGGATGTGGCGATTTTCGGCAAGTTCACCTACCGCTCCGTGGCGGTCGGCAAGGTCTTTACCTCGCCGTTTTCCATCCACGCCAAGGTGCATAACGGCAAGATGACGTATTTCCAGTTCATGGAAGACACCTACGCCTCCGCCAGTTCGTTCCGCCAGTCCGGCTCGTGGACCATCAAGACCTCAACCCGTGCAGCACCCGTGACGGTAGGGGCAAATTGAAGACGGCTGTCGACAACCCCCAACAGGCAAACGTCAGGAGTCAGCCATGAGCATCCACACCCCACATCCTTCCAGACACGCCTTGAATTGGATCGGCGGCGAGTGGCAGGGCTCGGACTTGATCCGCGAGTCCATCAACCCGGCCAACTACGAGGTCATCGGGACCTACGCCGAAGGCGACGTTGCAACGGCTGAAGCGGCCATCGGCGCGGCGCAACGCGCGATGCACGAGACAGATTGGGTACACGACCGCAAGTTGCGGGCGCGTGTGCTCGATAAGCTGGCAGAGGCGTTCGAACGCAACCGCGACGAGCTGATCCGGATTCTCTACACCGAGAACGGCAAGGTCCAACGCGACGCCAGCTTCGAAGTCGACCTGTGCGCGCCGTCGCTGCGTTACTTTGCCGGCATCGTGCGCACGGAAGCCGGACGGGTCGTGGACTCGAAACCAGGCAGAATCGCAATGATAGTGCGCCGCCCGATGGGTGTCGCCGGTGTCATCGTGCCCTGGAACTCCCCGATTATCCTGACAGTACGATCGTTGGCTCCGGCGTTGGCCGCCGGGTGTGCGGTAATCGTCAAAGTACCGGGCAAAAGCGCGCAGATCGCCGCAACCCTGTCGAGGATTTTCGCCGATGTACCGGAGTTGCCACGGGGCGTAATCAATGTCTTCAGCGACGAGACCGGCGAAGGCGCCAAGCACCTGGTCGCCTCGCCGCAGGTCCCGGTCATCAGCTTCACCGGTAGCACCGCGACCGGCAAGGCCATCGCGCTGAGCGCCGCGCCGCACTTCAAGCGCGTTGGGCTGGAACTCGGCGGCAAGACGCCATCGATCGTGTTTGACGACACCGACCTCGATCTCGCCCTGCCTATGCTCGAGATGTCAGTGACCATGTTTGCCGGGCAGTTCTGCATCACGGGCCAACGGGTGATCGTGCAGGAAGGGATCGCCGACGAGTTTCGCCAACGCTTCGCCGAACGACTGCGCGCGGTGAGGGTGGGGCCTGCCGTGGACCCGTCTAGCCAGATGGGACCGATGATCGACCGCGAGAACGTCGAACGCGTCGATAGAGTGGTCGAGCGCGCCATGGCCGAAGGCGCCGAGGTTATCGTGCGAGGCGGTCCGGTGACCGAAGGCCCGCTGTCGAAAGGCGCGTTCTTTCGCCCCTCGTTTCTGGAAGTGAGCGATCCAGCGATGGCCATTGTTCAGGAGGAGACCTTCGGGCCGGTGGTGACGATGCAGCGGTTCAAGACGGAACAGCAAGCCGTCACGTTGGCCAACGACAGCGTCTATGGCCTGGGAGCCAGCATCTGGACGCGAGACCTGTCCAAGGCGCTGCGGATTGCGCCGAGGATTGAATCGGGCATGGTCTGGATCAATGAATGGGGTGCACTCGGCGAAGACACCGAGGAAGGCGGATGCAAGCACTCGGGGCTCGGGCGGCTGAATGGCTTGGCGGCGATTGATGACTATACCGAGATCAGGACCATCACGCTCAATCCGGGGTTGATGGATACGTAGGCATGGCATTGTCCATGCCCTTGGACACAGAAATCGCATTCGCCCGGTTTTTCGACGTAATCCCCGCGCTTAGAGTGGCTCCCCGGTTCGCTGCGGCGAATTGAAACCCACGATAACGGCATTCGGAGATTTAACGTTGAGCACTCAATTGGCAGGTAAGGTGGCGCTGGTCACGGGTGGTTCCACGGGCATTGGCCTGGCGTCGGCGCAGGCGTTTGCCGCACAAGGCGCGACGGTGTTTATCACCGGGCGCCGGCAGGCGGAGCTGGATGCCGCGGTCGCGCTGATGGGCGAGCGGGCGGTCGGGATCAAAGGCGATGTGGCCAGCCTGGCGGATCTGGATCAGGTGTTCGCGCAGATTGCCGAACAGGCCGGGCACCTGGACATCCTGTTTGCCAACGCCGGAGTGGGCGAGATGGCGCCGCTGGGCGAGATCACGGAAGCGCATTTCGAGTACGCGTTTGGCGTCAACGTCAAAGGCCTGCTGTTTACCGTGCAGAAGGCGCTGCCGCTGCTGAAAAACGGCAGCTCGGTGATCCTGAACGCGTCCTCTTTGTCCATCAAGGGCGCCGAAAACTTCAGCGTCTACGGCGCAACCAAGGCGGCGGTGCGCAACTTCGCCCGTTCGTGGGTGCTGGACTTGAAACCGCGCAATATCCGGGTCAACGCCATCAGCCCCGGCCCGGTGGTGACACCGGGGGCGACGGCGCTGGTGCCGGCCGATCAGGTGCAGGGCGTGCGTGCTCATCTGGCCAGCCTGGTGCCGCTCGGGCGCATGGGGCAGCCAGAGGAAATCGCCAAGGCCGTGCTGTTCCTCGCCTCGGATGACAGCAGTTTTATCAACGGTATCGAGCTGTTCGTCGACGGCGGCGCGGCGCAAATCTAACGGCGTCGGCCTGGCTCGTTACCGCTGGACGAGGCGTTATTGCAAGGTGGAGAAGTGGTCCACCAGCCAGTCGATGAACACGCGAACCCGGTTGCTGAGATTGCGGTTGGGCGGGTACACCACGTGAAACGGGTAAGGGGCCGGGCGCCAGTCTTGCAGGATCGGCACCAGTTGCCCGGAGTCGAGGTAGGGTTGCACCGCATAGGTGAACGTGTGGATCACCCCCAGCCCCGCTAACCCGGCCGCCACATGTGCGTTGCTCTCGTTGACGCTCAGTAGGCTGTTGCCGACCACTTCAATGACCTCGTCGCCGCGCTGGAAGGCCGCCGGGATCAGGCGATTGGTGCGCGCCAGGTGGAAGCTGACGATGCGATGCTCGTGATCCAGTTGCGAGGGATGAGTGGGCAAACCGAACTGCTGCAGATAAGCCGGCGTGGCGCAGGTGGTGCACGAGGCGCGGCCCAACAGCCGCGCGCTCAATGACTGCTCCCGTATCGCACCGCCGCGGATCACGCAGTCGACGTTGTCGCTGATCAGGTCGATGTTGCGATCGCTCACCCCGAGGTCGATCTTGATGTCGGGATAGCGGGCAAAGAATTCGGGCAGGGCAGGGATCACCAGCGCGGTCGCCACCGAACTGCCGATGTTAACGCGCAGGGTGCCGCGCGGATTGAACAGCGCGCTTTGGAAACCGCCGTCGATCTCCTCCAGGTCGCGGATCACCCGCGCGGTTTGTTCGTAATAACGGGCCCCATCGTCGGTGACAGTGACATTGCGCGTGGTGCGCTGCAGCAAGCGCACGTGCAGGAAAGTTTCCAGGTCCTGAATCAGTTTGCTCACGGTCGCCTTGGGCATCTCCAGCGAGTCCGCCGCCTTCACGAACGACCCGGCTTCGACGACGCGGGCAAACACCCGAATGGCTAACAGTTGGTTCATGTATGGGGATGTCCGTCGGGCTGATGACTGCCGCAGTTTAATGCGTCGGCAGGCATCGATGATGGCGATTCATAAAACAGTAACAAATATGTTGCAGAGTGCCGGGGCCCGCTATCACAAGGAGTCCTTTGATGAAAAGTTTGATGAAGTCTGCTGCGCTCGCCGTTTCGGTTTCTCTTTGTGCCAGTTCGATGGCTTTTGCGGAAGAAAGCGTCCGCCTGACCGGCTCTGGCGCCAGCTTCCCGGCACCGATCTACCTCACCTGGTTCAAAGATTTCAGCAAGAAAACCGCGGGTGTCACTGTGGATTATCAATCCAAGGGCAGCGGCGCGGGTGTACAGGACTTCCTGAACAAAACCGTCGATTTTGCCGCCAGTGACTCGGCGATGAAGGACGAAGACATTGCCAAGGTGGCTGAAGGCGTGCAGTTGCTGCCGATGACCGCGGGCGAAATCGTTCTGGCCTATAACCTGCCAGGCAATCCTAAGGGCCTGAAGCTGCCACGGGATGTGTACTCCAACATCTTCCTGGGCAAGATCACCAAGTGGAACGATCCGCAGATCGTTGCGGCCAACCCTGATCTGAAGCTGTCCGACACGCCAATCACCGTCGTGGTACGTGCAGACTCCAGCGGTACCACCGCGGTGTTCACCAAGCACCTCGCGACCATCAATCCGGACTTCAAGCAAGCGCTGGGTGAGGGCAATACCGTCAACTGGCCTGCCAGCGACAAATTCATCAAATCGCCGAAAAATGATGGTGTGACCGCCACCGTGCGCCAGACTCCAGGCGCGATTGGCTACATCGAATACGGCTTCGCCAAGCTGGCCAAGGTTGACTTCGCTCAGTTGCAAAACAAGGCTGGCCATTACGTCGTACCGAACGCCGAAAGCGGTGCCGAAGCCCTGGCCGCGGTGAAAATGCCAGAAAGCCTGGTGGCCTGGTTGCCGGATCCGGACGGCGCCAAGTCGTACCCGATCACGTCCTACACCTGGATGATTTTCCGCAAGAAGAACGAGAACCCGGCCAAGGCCAAGGCCATGCGTGACATGGTCGAGTACAGCCTGACCGAAGGCCAGAAAATTGCTGACTCGATGGGCTACATCCCGTTGCCACAATCGGTCGTCGACCAGGTTCGTAAAGCTTCCGCCAACATCCAGTGACGCCGCGAGACCTCTTCCGGCGCGGGCGCTACGCCGTGCCGGGGGAGTTTTCCCCCACGCTCCGGAATTAGCCCATGAACACACCATTTGTCGTACCGGTTAATCCGGATTCTGCCTGCCAGCCACCGTCCACCAAGGACTTTCTGGTTGACCGAACCTTCCGCGCGCTCGCTCGCATAGGTGTGGTTCTGGTGCTGGCACTGGTCTTTGCCCTGGTTTTCGAGGTGGGGCGCAAGGCTGTTCCCGGCATGGAAAAACATGGCCTGGATGTGATTTTCGGTAGCGTCTGGGATGTGAACCAAGGCAAGTACGGCATTCTGCCGGCCATCTGGGGCACGCTCTACAGCGCCCTGATCGCGTTGATGATCGCCGGCGTATTCGGCGTCAGCATGGCGATCTTCCTGACCCAGGATTTCCTTCCGCCCAAACTGGCGGCGATCTTCCGCACCATCGTCGAATTGCTCGCAGCCATCCCTAGCGTCGTGTACGGCCTGTGGGGGATCTACGTGGTGATTCCGGCCATTCGGCCCCTGACCGCGTGGTTGAACAGCGAACTGGGCTGGATCCCTTTTTTCGGCACGTCCCTGAGCGGCCCGGGCTTGTTGCCCGCCGCCCTGGTGCTGGCCATCATGATTCTGCCGACCATCGCCGCGGTGTCCCAGGACGCTCTCACCAGCGTGCCGATGAAAACCAAGCAGGCCGCCTACGGCATGGGCACCACCCACTGGGAAGCGATTCTCAAGGTGATGGTGCCATCCGCCGCCACCGGCATTTTCGGTTCGCTGGTGCTCGGCCTTGGCCGGGCACTGGGTGAAACCATGGCCCTGGCGATGCTGGTCGGCAACGCCAACAATATTTCGCTCTCGCTGTTTGCCCCGGCCAACACCCTGGCGGCCTTGCTGGCGCTGAACTTCCCCGAAGCCGGGCCGACCGAGATCGAGGTGTTGATGTATGCCGCGCTGGTCCTGATGTTGATCACGCTGATCGTGAACATCATCGGCTCCATGATCATGGTGTATGCCCAGCGTGGTACTAAATAATGACTAACCTGACTGCTCCAACAGCGGCGTTGCCCAGCCTGCAACGCAAGTTCGAGGGCCGCGCCCTGCGCAGCCTGGTGCTGACCACCCTGGTCTGGGCCGGCGCACTGGTGGCCAGCGTGCCGCTGATTTCCGTGCTGTACATGCTGATCACCCGTGGCGGTGCGCGCCTGAGTCTGGAAGTGTTCACCGAGCTGCCGCCCACCGGTTTCGAGACCGGCGGCGGTTTCGGCAACGCCATGGCGGGTACCTTCGTGATGGTCGGCATCGCCGCTGCCATCGCCGTGCCGGTCGGCATCATGGCCGCGATCTTCCTGGCTGAACTGGGCCCCGACAGCAAACTGGCGAACGCCGCGCGCTTCGCCGCGAAAATGCTCACCGGTCTGCCGTCGATTCTGGCGGGGGTGTTTGCCTACGCCCTGGTGGTCATGACCACCGGTACTTACTCGGCGCCGGCCGGTGGCGTGGCGTTGGCGGTGTTGATGCTGCCGATCGTGGTGCTGACCGCCGAAGAGTCGATGCGCATGGTGCCCAAGATCATGAAGGATGCCGCGTACGGCATGGGCTGCACGCGCTCGCAAGTGATCTGGAAAATCATCCTGCCCACCGGCCTGCCGGCGATCCTCACCGGCGTGATGCTGGCCGTGGCCCGTGCCGCTGGCGAAACCGCGCCTTTGTTGTTTACCGCGTTGTTCAGCAACTACTGGATTTACCACGAGGGCAACCTGGCAGTGATGAATCCGACGGCGTCCCTGGCCGTGCTGATTTACAACTTCTCCGGCATGCCTTTCGACAACCAGCTCGAACTCGCCTGGGCAGCCTCGCTGGTGCTGGTGATGATCGTGCTGGTAGTCAACGTGATCAGCCGTATTTTCGGCAAACCCAAGTTTTGAGAGCGGGAGTATCTGAATCGTGAGTTCACTATCTGTGCAAAAAGCCGTCGAGGCTGACACCCAGACTCCCGTGGTCATGGACTGCAAGCTGGACAAGATTTTCTACGGCAACTTCATGGCCGTGCGTGACAGCCATGTGCCGATCGAGAAAAACAAAATCACCGGTTTCATCGGTCCGTCCGGCTGCGGCAAGAGTACCGTGCTGCGCAGCCTCAACCGCATGAACGACCTGGTCAAAGGCTTTCGCTTCGAGGGCCACGTGCATTTCCTCGGGCAGGACGTCTACGGCAAGGGCGTGGACCCGGTGGTGGTGCGCCGCTACATCGGCATGGTGTTCCAGCAGCCCAACCCGTTCTCGATGAGCATCTTCGACAACGTTGCGTTTGGCCTGCGCCTCAATCGCTACAAGGGCGACCTCGGCGACCGCGTCAAGCACGCCCTGCAAGGTGCGGCGCTGTGGGACGAGGTCAAGGACAAGCTCAAGGTCAGCGGCCTGTCGCTGTCCGGCGGCCAGCAGCAACGCCTGTGCATCGCTCGCGCCATCGCTACCGAGCCGGAAGTGCTGTTGCTGGATGAGCCGTGTTCGGCACTCGACCCGATTGCCACTCGTCGGGTTGAAGAACTGATGGTCGAGCTGAAAAAGGACTACACCATCGCGCTGGTCACCCACAACATGCAGCAGGCGATCCGTGTGGCTGACACCACGGCGTTTTTCTCGGTGGATATTTCCCAGGGTTCGCGTACCGGCTATCTGGTGGAGATGGGGCCGACCACCCAGATTTTCGATAATCCGCGCGAGCAAATGACCGGGGACTACATCAGCGGCAAGTTCAGCTGATCCACTGGCGTCGGTTCAGGGCCGGATGCTGCCACCCGTCGAAAGGCGCTGGCGTGCATCCGGTCGTTTTGCGTTTTGATCTTTTTTTCGGGAATGCCCATGCCTGCAAAGCATCGTCTTGATTTGCCCGCGATTGAACGTGCACTGCGCGACGTGCAGACGCGCTTCGCCGTGCTCAGCCGGGACTTCACTGAGCAACGCGACCCGTTGACTGACGAAGTGCTGAACAATGTGCTTGAAGGCTACGCCTTGATTGACGACTATGTTGCCCGGGGTGTCGACCTGTTTGATCTGCAGCAGGTGAACCTGATGCTGGAAATCAACGCCACCGTGTTGTGCGGCCGTGATCCGGCGCGCCGGGTGGAGTTCGCGCAGCACCTGGCGGCCACCGAAGAGCACTTTTTCAACAACGTGGAAGGCGGCATCAAGGACTTGTTCAACTGGTACAGCGCGTACCACAGCGAGTCCGTGTGGAAGCGCGCGGCCGGGGTCTATGTGCGTATTCTCAGCAAGCCGCAGTTGTTCATCGAGGGCAATAACCGCAGCGGTTCACTGATCGTCAGCTACCTGCTGATGCGCGCTGGGCAACCACCCTTTGTGCTGACATTGGATAACGCCGAGGGCTACTTCAATCCGTCATCGGTTATACGTAACTCGGCTAAACACGGCGTCAAGGCGTTGTACGAATTGCCGAAAATCAAGAAAAAATACGCAGCCTTTTTACACGAACAGGTCCTCGATCCGATGCAGTTTTTACTGAACGATGAACCCTCACCCGTCTATCAGGAGGGCGGTGCTCGATGAGTCGGTATCCGTTTCTCGACCAATGCCGGGCGGCCATCAGCCAGGCCGGTGCGAGCGTCAAACGCCTGATTCCGGCGCATCTGTCCGGGCATCACCCGATCCGGGTGTCGTTTGATATCGACGACACCCTGGCCTGCCAGCTGCACCACTGCGCCGTGGAGCACAGCAGGCTGCCGGCCTGTATTCACCGTTGGCTGGGCGAACCGTTGCGGTTCGGCACCCGCTCGCTGACCCGCGAACTGCGTCGCCAGGGCTGCAGCATCTGGGTCTACACGTCCTCCGGCCGTACACCGTCCTACATCAAGCGTTGGCTGCTGCTGTACGGAATCCGCGTCGACGGCGTGGTCAACAGCGTGCGTCACAGCCACGCCCTGACGGAGCGCGGGCTGTCCAACGGCCCCTCGAAATTCCCGCCCGCGTTCGGCATCGACCTACATGTCGATGATTCCGAAGGCGTGCACTCCGAAGGCCAGGACCACGGCTTTCGCGTGGTGGTGGTACAGCCGGGAGACGAGCAGTGGGCGCAGAAAGTCCTGGCAGCCGTCGCCGATGTCCAGGCGCAACTCGCCTGGCAGCAGCCAAAGCGGCACAAGGCCCCAGCGCGGCGCCGGGCTGAAGTGTTTTCGTCTTGAGATTTATGCCCGCTGTAATCAAGGCGCCTTGATCAGCGGCGACCCGCTGCCCATCTGCCGACTCAGGCAGTCATAGTCCGGGGCCTTGTAGCCACCTACGCTGACATCGATGCAGCCGACGGCATCTTGCGTCTGAGCCGAGAGCGACGCCGCGGCGAGGCACAGGGCGGTGGCGATCTTCCAATGACACTTCATCTTCATCTCCTGGAGGGAGGGGTTGAAGTAGCCTGCGTCCCGCGCACATTCCAGGCCATGACCTGAACTCATACCCCCATGACTTTTAATGGTTACAAGCCGCGAATGCCGCGGTGTTAAAAAATCGCAAACAAGCTCATCAACAACACCAATAGAGCGTTTGCACCCATGACGGTTTTTCACTGCTCCATCCTCGCAGACCATCCGCAGCGCTCTTCAACCCACGACATTGGCCACGGATCCTCAGGATCGCGTGCGCTTGTGATCCTCTGAACACCCTTGAAGAGTAATCCCCATGAAAGAACTCGACCTGTACATCGGTGAAGGCTTTGAAGGCCCGGGCGTGAACGCCGCGCACATCAACATCCTGATCGGCCCGCGTCATGGTCCGGCGGGGCAGGCGTTCGCCAACAGCCTGGCGTCGCCGAGCCAGGGGCATTGCCCGTTCATGGTGATCGCCCAGCCGAACATTCCGGTCAAGCCGATGACCCTGTACGTCAACAAAGCCGCGATCAGCAGCGACCTGCACGGCAACGCCACCTGGGGCGCGTCCCAGGCGGGCATCGCCAAAGCGGTACTCGAAGCGCTGCTCGACGGCACCCTGCCGCCGGAGGCCGAAGACGAGTGGGCCATCGTCACCGCGAACTGGGTCAACCCGGCGTGCGATGACCTCGACGCGGTGTACCTGAACAACTACAACGCCTGCCGCACGGCGATTCGCGCAGCGCTGACCGGTCTGCCGCACACCGCGCAACTGGCGGATGTGGTCAATCACATCAGCAACCCTTTCTACACGCCAGAAGCCTGAGGTCGACGCCATGCAATACATTCGTTTGGGCAACTCCGGCCTGCAGGTTTCGCGTCTGTGCCTGGGCACCATGAACATGGGCACCCCGGACTGGAAACCGTGGATTTTCGATGAAAAGCAGAGCGAGCCGATCGTCGCGCACGCCCTCGACAACGGGGTCAATTTCATCGACCTGGCGGACTTCTATTCCGCCGGCGTCGGCGAGGAAGTGGTGGGGCGCATCGTCAAGCGCATCGCCCGCCGAGACGACCTGGTGATTACCACCAAAGTCGGCTACGGCACCCGCAGCGGGATCAACGCCAGCGGGCATTCGCGCAAACACATCATGGACAGCATCGACGCCTCGCTCAAACGCCTGGACATGGATTACGTTGACGTTTTCATGCTGCATTACTTCGACGTCAACACCCCGGTCGAGGAGACCATGAGCGCACTGAATGACATCGTGCGGTCCGGCAAGGCGCGCTACATCGGTGTGTCGACCATGCTGGTCGGGCAACTGGCGAAAATCCTCATGGCCTGCGAGCGCAACGGCTGGGTCAAGCCGATCAATATGCAGCTGCAACTGAACTGCGCCTACCGCGAAGAAGAGCGGGAAATGCTACCGTTCTGCCGCGACCAGGGGCTCGGTGTCTCGGTGTTCAGCCCGCTGGCCCGGGGTTTGTTGACCGGAGACGTGCAGTCGACCCGCAATCAGACCGACTTCTTCACCCAGCAAATGTACAGCGACGAAGCCTCGTTCCAGATCGCTCATTCGGTGCAGCGCGTGGCCCGTGCGCGTGGCGTGTCCAACGCACAGATCGCCCAGGCCTGGGTCGCCAATCATCCAGGGGTCGACTGCATGCTGGTCGGCGCCGACACCACCGCGCAGTTCGACAGCGCCCTGGCGGCGCTCGACACCCGGCTCGATGCCGAGGAGCTGCACGAACTGGAACGCAATTACACGCCGTGCGATGTGATCAACGATTACACCGCCGGCAAACGCATCCTGCGCAGCGCCCGTCCGGGCCTGGAGCGCTTTAATCTGACCGAGGCCGTCGCATGAGCGCGTTGATCCGTAACGGCAATTTCATTGATGGCGAGTGGTCCAGCGGCGGTGACACCTATGCGGTGCTGAACCCGGCCAATGGCGAGGTGATCACCGAGGTGCAGAAGGCCGGCGCCGAAGAGACGAACCGGGCGATTGCCGCCGCCAATCGCGCCTTGCCCGCCTGGCGCAAGCTCACGGCCAAGGAACGTAGCCAGAAGCTCAAGCGCTGGAGCGAGCTGATGCTGAGCCACCAGAAGGACCTGGCCACGTTGCTTAGCCGCGAACAGGGCAAGCCTCTGGCCGAAGCCATGGGCGAAGTGGTGTATGCCGCCAGTTTCCTGGAGTGGTTTGCCGAAGAGGCCAAGCGCGCTTACGGCGATGTGATTCCAAGCCACAAGGCTGACGCGCGGATCATTGTGGTCAAGGAAGCGATCGGCGTGGTGGCGGCCATCACACCGTGGAACTTCCCGCTGGCGATGGTCACCCGCAAGGTCGGCCCGGCCCTGGCCGCCGGATGCACGATGATCCTCAAACCCTCGGAAGAAACCCCGCTATCGGCGTTCGCCCTGGCGGTACTGGCCGAGCAGGCCGGGATTCCGCCTGGCGTCTTCAACGTGGTGTCCGGTGATGCGGTGGCCATTGGCGGTGCGCTGCAAGCCTCCAGCGTGGTGCGCAAATTATCGTTCACCGGTTCGACCCGCACCGGCAAGCTGCTGATGCGCCAGGCGGCGGACACCCTGAAAAAAGTCTCGCTGGAACTGGGAGGCAACGCGCCCTTCATCGTGTTTGACGATGCCGACCTTGATGCAGCGGTGAAGGGCGCCATGGCGTCCAAGTACCGCAATACCGGGCAGACCTGTGTCTGCGTCAACCGTTTCTTCGTTCAGGACAGCGTGTACGAAGCCTTCACCGGCAAACTTGCCGAAGCGGTCGCCGCCATGCGCGTCGGCAGCGCGCTGGACGGGGAGACCGAGCAAGGTCCGCTGATCAATAACGCGGCGCTGGCCAAGGTCGAACTGCACGTCAGCGACGCCCTGGCCAAAGGCGCGACGCTGTTGTGTGGCGGTCGCCGCCACGCCTTGGGTGGCATTTTCTATGAGCCGACCATCCTCGGCGACGCCAGCCACGACATGCTGATTGCCCAGGACGAGACCTTCGGCCCGGTGGCGGCGTGCTTTCGGTTCAAGGACGAAGCCGAGGTGCTGCAACGGGCCAACGACACCCCATTTGGCTTGTCGGCGTACTTCTACAGCCGCGACATCGGCCGTGTCTGGCGCATGGCTGAAGGCCTGGAGGCGGGCATGGTCGGCATCAACGAGGGGATCATTTCCACGGAAGTCGCACCCTTCGGCGGGATCAAGGAATCGGGCCTCGGCCGCGAAGGTTCGAAGTACGGCCTGGAGGATTACCTGGAAATCAAATACCTGTTGATGGGTGGGCTCTAGAGCGCAGCTACCTCGGTGGGAGCGAGCCTGCTCGCGAAAGCGGTGTGTCAGACACTGCAGCTGTTGACTGGTACAGCGCATTCGCGAGCAGGCTCGCTCCCACAGGTCACACAGGTGCCAGAACAGTTAAAAGATCGGTTCCCTTTCTCCATCAATAACAACAACTGGAGACGACTATGTCCGTACAACCGGTAAAAATCGACGACCTGCCCATTGGGCGCTTCCACCTGAAAATCGCCGGGCTGACCTTCGGCGCGCATTTCACCGACGGCTACATCCTCGGCCTGATCGGTATCGCGTTTACCCTACTGAGCCCACAGATGCAGCTCGATGCGTTCTGGCAAGGGCTGATCGGTGCTTCGGCGCTCATCGGTCTGTTCCTGGGCAGTCTGTTTTTCGGCTGGATTTCCGACAAGGTCGGCCGGCAAAAAATCTTCCTGGTCAGCTTCGTGCTGATCACCCTCGCTTCGGTGATGCAGTTCTACGCGGAAACGGCCATGGGCCTGTTTCTTTGTCGCGTGCTGATCGGTATTGGCCTGGGCGGTGACTTCAGTGTCGGCCACGCGATGCTCGCCGAGTTTTCGCCGAAGAAACATCGCGGTGTGCTGCTCGGTTCGTTCAGCGTGATCTGGACGTTTGGTTACGTCGCCGCGACCTTCGTCGGCACCGCGATGCTGCACCTTGGCGACGATGCCTGGCGCTGGATGCTCGCCTCGTCGGCGATCCCCGCCGCGTTGATCCTGATTGCGCGGATCGGCACGCCGGAGTCCCCGCGCTGGCTGGTCAATCAGGGGCGCATCGCGGAAGCGCGGGCGATCGTCAAGAAACACCTGGGCGCCCACGTCGAGCTCGACGAAACCCCCTCCAGCGAAGCCCGCTCGGGCTATGCGGTGCTGTTCAGCCGTGAATACCGCAAACGTACAGCCTTCAACTGCCTGTTCTTCGTGTGCATCGTGATGCCGTACTTCGCCATCTATACATTCTTGCCGTCGATCCTGCAGAAAATGGGCCTGGCGGAAGGCTTCGGCACCGAACTGATGTTGAACATGCTGCTGATCCTCGGCGCGCTGATCGGCATCTGGTGCACGGTGAAGTTTTCACGGCGCGGGTTCTTGATCAATTCGTTCATCATTCTCGCGGTGGCACTGTTACTGCTGGCGGTACTGCCGGGCAGCCTCGCATTTATGATGGTGCTGGTATTCGGTGTGTTCACCCTGGTGCTGTCGGCGGTGAGCAACCTGGTGGGCGTGTTCCCGGCCGAAAGCTTCCCGACCGAAGTGCGCGCCAGCGGTATCGGCCTGGCCACGGCAGTGAGTCGCCTGGGTTCGGCGGTCAGCACATTCCTGCTGCCAGTGAGTGTGGCGGGGATCGGCCTGAGCCCGACCATGGGCATCCTCGCGGCGATCCTTGCACTGGGCGCGTGGCTGTCCTGGGCCTGGGCGCCGGAGACCAAATCCCTGACGCTCAGCCAGGCGTGCAAGGCGCAAAGTCCCGTGGAGGGCAGCGCACCGATCGCGGTCAAGGTTCCGGCATCGGTCTAGCTACGGGCCTCAAGGATTACTCACCACCCCCAGCCATTCGGTGAACAACCTGACCTTCGACAGGCCCTGTTTGTCGTTCGCCACATCCAGCCAATAGCCGTAAGGCCCGATCACCTCCACCGGGGTGATCGGCAACAGGCTGCCTTGCGCCAGTTCTTTCTCAATCATCTGCCGGTCGATTACCGCCAGGCCGCCACCGGCCAGGGCGGTATGAATCACCTGGTCGAGGGTGCTGAATTCCAGCCCTTGCCCGGCGTCGATGTCGTTGCGGCCCATGGCGGCCAGCCAGTTTTCCCAAACCCGCAAGCGCTTGCCGTCATGCAGGATGTGCAGCAGCGGAAACTGCCGCAAGTCCGGTGGCTGGCCGTCGGTGAACAGTTCCGGACTGGCCACTGCGATGTGCCGCTCCATCACCAGCAAATGGCTGTTGCAATGAGGATCTGGCTCAAGGCCGAAGCGAATCCGGCAGTCGATTTCCGCGAGGTGCTCGTGGCCACTCTGCTGGGTCACGCTCAGGCTGATATCCGGATAGCGCTGGCAGAACACCCGCAGGTGCGCCGACAACCAGCGCGTGGCCCAGGTCGGCGGTGCGGCGATGCGCAGGCGCTGGCGCAGATTGGGCACGCGGACCGCTTGCAGGGCCCGCTCGATATGGTCGAAGGCCTCGCATAAATGCGGGGCCAGGGCGATGCCGGTTTCGGTAAGTGACAGCCCTTGCGGCGTGCGGATGAACAGCGAGGCACCGAGGTAGTCTTCGAGCTGCTTGATCTGGCGGCTGACCGCGCCTTGGGTGACGTTCAGGCCCAGCGCAGCCTGGTTGAAACTGCGATGGCGCGCGACTTCCTCGAAGACGCGCAGCATGTTGAGCGAGGGCAGTTGACGCATGACGGGAGGACTCCGCGCCGGCCTCCGGTATGGCATGGGGCGGGCTTATTGTTTTGGATGAAAGGTCTGTAGGGCGTATCTGACGCCTCTCTGGCGAGCGGGTGCAAGTGTTGTTTGGAGGAGGGCCGGACTGCTCGCTTCCCGTGGGAACGAGCCCGCTCGCGAAGGCGCCCTCACAGGCGCCAAAACGCTCCGTTCAGAAGTAATACCCGATGTTCACGTACACCTGATTTTCCCAATGATCGGTCCCGCCCGCGCCGAGGCTTTGGGCGTAACTGCTACCGCCGATGTAAGGGTCGTTCTTGCCGAACATCCACTCGGTCGCCACCCACAACTGGCTCACGGCAAAAGCGCTGCCGAGGATCATCCGTTCGGAGGTCTTGAAGCCGCTAGCGGATTTGTCGAATGCGCTGTAGTTGGCGTACAGCTTCACGCCGCTGACCTGGTCGAAGAGGAATTTGCCGGCGAGGTCGTAACTCAGGTCGGCCACGTACAAGTTGCCGCGACTGGCCACGTTGTAGGTGCCGTCGTAACCGCCCAGCGTCACCAGCTCATCGGTGCCAGGATTGCGTGGCGACATTTGCTGCCGCGCCGCTTGCAACTGCACGCCCCACGGCCCGTTCTTGCCCAGGTAATGCACGGCCATGGCGTTGCGCCGGCCGTCCTTGTTGGTGTCGCGGTTTTCCAGCGATGAACTGAGGCCGGAGACACCGACCTCGGAGGTCCAGGGCCCGAGTTCCAGCGCCTTGGCCACCCGCAGCACCACGGTGTTGCGCTCCTGGTTGTCGCTGCCATCGGCGACGTAGCTGTCGGCTTCGGACACGATGCTGGAAAAGCTCACGCCGTTGCTAGTGCCTTTGCCTTGCCATGCCGGACGCAGGTAATAGCCGGCCTGGATGTTCCAGTCGCCGCTTTGCTGGATGTACTTGGCGCCGACCTGTTGCAAGTCTTCGAGGCCGATGACGTTGCCGAGGGTTTCATAAAACGTGCTGCCGAAGTAAGGCTGCAAGCCGAAGGGCACGGTGTTCAGGCCCACCTGCAACTGTTGCTCGGGGTTGAATTTGTAGCCGACCCACGCCAGTTTGGCGAACTGGATGTCGCCGTAATTCTTGGTATACCGATAAGGGTGGGAGCGCCCGTAAAAACGGTACTGAGCCTCGCCGATCCAGGTGTCTGAATGGTATTTGGCGCTGAGGTAGAACGTGTCGAGGCCGAAGGTCTGGATGTCGCGGTCCGGGTCGTAGTCCCAGCGCGCGCGAATGGCGCCGCCGAGGTCCAGGTTATCGGTCACGGGCACCGCCATGGCAGGCATCGACAAGGGGCAGAGCACAGCGAGAAAGGATGATGTGACGCGCAAGGAAGCAGGGAAACGCATGGGGCAGCTCTCGGTTATTTTTATTAGAGATGCCAGTCAGTCTTGCGATGAGTGCCGTGATGAACAAACGATTAAATTTGCCGAGAAACCTTCGCTAAACGAATGTTACCGAGAGAATCCTGTAGGACAACGCACGGCGGCCGTGGGATGCTACGCCCTTGTCATCCCACTGAGAGCCTTTCATGAAACGCAAAATGCCCGGCCTCAACGCGCTCAAGGCCTTTGAAGTGGCCGGCAGCACGGGCAGCTTCACCCGCGCCGCCGAGCTGTTGAATGTGACCCAGAGCGCGGTGAGCCGCCAGGTGCGGCAGTTGGAGGAACAGCTCGACGAAAGCCTGCTCGAGCGGCGCCACCATCACCTCGAACTGACCAGCGCCGGCCGTGTCTTGCTGCGGGCGCTGCACCAGTCTTTCGACAAGATCGAGCTGACGGTGCGCAGTATTCAGCAGAAAACTCACTCCAATCGGCTGCACATCAATGCGCCTCCGACCTTCACCCAGCGCTGGTTGATGCCACGCCTGGGACGCCTGCGCGAGAAACACCCGGAGCTGGAGTTGAGCATCACCACGCGTTTGCAGGACAGCCTGGCGGAAACTAATACCCTGGATTGCGCGATCCGCTTCGGCAATGGCGAATGGGACGGGCTCGACAGTTCACTGTTGATCCAGGAACGGCACATCGCGGTCTGCGCCCCGACCCTGTATGCGCGGGAGTGGAGCGAGCAGGGCATTGACCTCAACCGCCTGACCCTGTTGCACGTGCTGGCCCGGGAAGACCAGCGCTACCTGACGTGGAACCACTGGCTCGACGCCGCAAAAATCAGCAGTGTCGACACCCAGGGCGGTTATGAGTTCGACCTGCTGGACCTGGCGATCCGCGCTGCGGTCGATGGCTTGGGCATCACCATCGCGGACTGGCATATGGTCGCCCCGGAGTTGGCCAGCGGGCAATTGACCCAAGTGCTGAACGTGCATGTTGACGGCCATCAGTCCTATTGGCTGGTCACCCGCCCGGAGCAGGCCCACACGCCGCAATTACAGGTGTTCAGCCAGTGGTTGCAGGAAGAGATTTGGTTGGCGCAACGGCAGCTCGAGCCGTCTACCGCAGCCGTTTGAAGCCTGGTCATCACCATCGGGCGCCTGAGTAACGTGCGTTTTGTGAATGTTACTGTGCTCAATAAATCGTTTGTTCCGCGCCGGTCAGATGCCAAGACTGCGAGCACTGGATAAAAACAACGATGGGCGATGCACATGCGACTCGAGCGAAACTTTGTAAACGGTCACTTCATTGAGCCTGCCAGCGACGCGCTGATCGCGGTCTATAACCCGGCGACCGAGGCCCTGGTCGGTCAGGTCTCGGCCGCCACCGCCGGTGAAGCCACTGCGGCCGTTGACGCCGCCGCTGCCGCGCAAAAAGTCTGGGGCAAGCTCGCCAGCATCGAGCGCGCCGAACACCTGCGTGCTTTCGCGGATGCCCTCGAGCACTGTGCCGAAGACATTGGCCAGGCGCTGGCCGCCGAGTCCGGCAAAAGTGTCGCCGACGCCAGCAATGAAGCCCGTTACGCGGCGCAAATCACCCGCTACCACGCGGAGTGGGCGCGGCGTATCGAAGGCGAAATCATCCCCAGCGATACCCCGAATGAAAGCCTGTTCTTGCACCGCGAGCCGATTGGCGTGGTGGCGTGCCTGATTCCGTTCAACTACCCGGTCTACACCCTGCTGCGCAAAATTGCCCCGGCGCTGATTGCCGGCAATACCGTGGTGGTGCGACCGAGCAACAACACGCCGACCTCGGCGTTTGAAATCGCCAAAGCGGTGCAGCAATCCGGAATGCCGGCGGGCGTGGTCAACATCCTGACCATGGATCACGCCACTGCTGCAGCGGTGTGCACCCACAGCGCCGTGGGCCTGATCACTTTGACCGGCAGTGTGAGCGCCGGGCGCATCGTGCTCGATTACTGCAAGGCCAACATCGCCAAGCCGTCGCTGGAGCTGGGCGGCAAAACCCCGGCGATCATCGAGGCCGACGCGGACCTGGAAGCCGCTGCCAGCGCCATCGTGGCGTCCAAGACCACACACTGCGGCCAGTTGTGCACGGCGGTGGAACGGGTCTACGTGCAGGAAAGCGTGCATGACCAATTCCTCGCCCTGCTCAAGGCCAAGATCAACGCCGTGGCGTTTGGTGATCGCGCCAGTGACGCCAGCCTGATGGGGCCCTTGGTCAACGCCAGTTCGCGGCAGAACATCCACGCCATGGTCGAGCGCGCTGTCGCCGCCGGTGCGGTGCTGGAGACCGGTGGCGTGATCCCGTCCGGCAAGGGCCACTTTTACCCGCCAACCCTGCTCAGCGGTTGCCGCCAGGACATGGAAATCGTCCAGGAAGAAATCTTCGGTCCGGTGCTGCCGGTGCTCAAGTACGGTGATATCGACGAAGCACTGGCGATGGCCAACGATCACCAGTTCGGCCTGTCGTCGGTGCTGTACACCGAGAACTATCGCACGACGATGAAAGTCGCCAACGCCATCGAGGCCGGAGAACTGTACGTCAATCGCACCCCGGCCGACCCCTACCAGGGCTTCCATGCCGGATGGAAACGCTCCGGCCTGGGCGGCGATGACGGCAAGCACGGCATGCTCGAATTCACCCAGACCCGCCTGGTGGTCATGAAGTATTGATCCACCGGCAACACGCCTCATGCTTCACCTATAAAAACAATTATCAGCGGCGCCCGAGTCATCGGCCGCCCGAGGTTCTTCAGATGTCCAAGCCTTTATCTTCGGCTGCCACCCAGGGTTCCAGCGCAGCCCCGATGACCAAGAGCGACAAGGGAAGTCGTTACCTGCAATTGATGTTACTGGTCCTGGCGGCGGGGGCGATCTACCCGATCCTGTACCTGCGCCAGGTCTACCAGACCACCATGCTCGACGTGTTCCAGATCAGCCACAGCGAACTGGGCTACCTGTACTCGATGCTCGGCACGATTTTCCTTCTCAGTTATCTGCCGAGCGGCTGGTTGGCCGATCGCATCGCGCCGCGCTTCCTGATTTTCTTTTCGCTGGTCGCCACTGGTGCTCTGGGGCTGTGGTACTCCACCGCGCCATCGATGACCGGGTTGATGATCATCTTCGGTTGCTGGGGGCTGACCACCGGCCTGACCTTCTGGGCCTCGGTGCTCAAACGCGTGAAGATGATTGCCCATCACACCGAACAGGGCCGCTTCTTCGGCATCCTCGATGGCGGGCGCGGCCTGGTCGAAGCCTTGCTCGCGACCGTGGCGCTGGGGCTGTTCGCCTATGCCACTGAGAGTCGCGGTGAGTCGGCCGCCGAGGGCTTCAAGCACGTGGTTTACCTCTACGCCTTCACCTGCATCGCCATCGGTTGCGTGCTGGTGCTGCTCAAGGATCCCAAGTCGCTGGAGAACACATCAGCTGCGCAGAAGGGCGCATCGAGTCTGTTTGCCGACCTGGCCACGCTGGTGAAAATTCCTGAGCTGTGGCTGGTTACCGCGATTGTGTTCTGTGGTTACCACATGTTCTGGGCCACCTACAGTTTCTCCGATTACCTGCAAGGCAACGGCATGACCGCCGTCATGGCCGGCACCATCACCACCATCAAATTGTGGATGCGCCCGATTGGCGGCATCGGCGGTGGCTGGCTCGGTGACAAGTTCTCGAATATCTCGGTGCTGGTGGTAGCGCTGTTCCTGGCGACCCTGGCCATGGTCGGGCTGATTGTGTTTCCGGGGCTCAACAGTCTGGGCCTGCTGATCGGCACAGTGATCTTTATCGGCCTGATGACCTACGCGATTCGTGGCCTGTACTGGGCGATTCTCGACACCTGTGACATTCCGCTGCGCATCACCGGCCTGGCGATCGGCATCGTCTCGGTGGTCGGTTACCTGCCGGACACCTTTATTCCCTTGATCAACGGCTACCTGACCGAACATTTCCCAGGCGCCTTTGGTTACAAGCTGTACTTCGGTTACATCGCCAGCGTCGGCCTGATCGGCACGTTGGCGGCGCTGGCCCTGCGTGCTCGCGTCAATCGCAAACTTCTGAACCCGACAGGTGCCTGAGATGAAAATCGTCGCCCTTGAAACCCATATCGTTGCCGTACCGCCGCCGCACATCGGTGGCATGTACTGGCTGTTCGTCAAGCTCAAGACCGATTGCGGCATCGAAGGCGTCGGCGAGATCTACGCCGCGACCTTCGGCCCCAAGGCCATGCTGCCGATCATCGAGGACGTGTTCGAGCGTTACCTGCTCAACCACGACCCGCATCACATCGAACGGTTTTTCCGCCAGGCGTATTCCAGTGGTTTTACCCAGCGCCCGGACCTGACGATGATGGGCGTGGTCAGCGGGCTGGAGATGGCCTGTTGGGACATCATCGGCAAAGCGGCGAACAAACCGGTCTACGAGTTGCTCGGCGGCAAGGTCAATGAGCGCCTGCGTTCCTACACCTACCTGTACCCGGTCAACAGCAAGGGCGAGTACGACTACGACGACCCGGACCTGGCCGCCGAGTGCGCCATCGAAAACATGAACAAAGGCTTCACCGCGGTGAAGTTCGACCCGGCGGGGCCGTACACCGCTTACTCCGGTCACCAGATCTCGCTGGAAGTGCTGGAGCGTTGCGAAACCTTCTGCCGCAAGATCCGCGAAGCGGTGGGCGACAAGTGCGATTTGCTGTTCGGCACCCACGGGCAAATGGTGCCGTCGTCGGCGATTCGCCTGGCCAAGCGCCTGGAGAAGTACGACCCGCTGTGGTTCGAAGAGCCGGTGCCGCCGGGGCAGGAAGACGCCATGGCGCAAGTCGCGGCCAAGACCACCATCCCGATTGCCACCGGTGAACGGCTGACCACCAAGTACGAATTCTTCAAGCTGTTGCAGGCGGGCGGCGCGTCGATTTTGCAGATGAACGTGGCGCGCTGCGGCGGCCTGCTCGAAGCGAAAAAAATCGCCAGCATGGCCGAAGCCTACTACGCGCAAATCGCCCCGCATCTGTACAACGGGCCGATTGGTGCCGCCGCCAGTTTCCAGTTGGCGACCTGCACGCCGAACTTCCTTATCCAGGAAAGCATCATGACCTGGGGCGGCTTCCACGCCGAGATCCTGACCCGGCCGCTGCAATGGGAGGACGGCTACATCATCCCGTCCACCGAGCCGGGCCTGGGGGTCGAGTTGAACATGGACGTGGTGCGCCGGCATTCGCCGTACACCGGTGAGCGCCTGCACCTGCAGATGGCGCCCACCCCCGCAGACGTCAAAGACACATCGCCAGCCCGAGGCTGACAAAAGAATGCAGCAGTTCCCCAAGTGGGAGCGAGCCTGCTCCCACTTGGGTTTGCGCGTCACGGTTTATTTGGACAACGACTTACATGACCTACGACTACATCATCGCGGGCGCCGGCGCCGCTGGCTGCATCCTCGCCAACCGGCTCTCCGCCTCGGGGCAATACACGGTGCTGCTGCTGGAAGCGGGGGGCAAGGACAGTTCGCTCTGGTTCAAGATCCCGGTCGGCTTCGCCAAAATGTATTACAACCCAACCTTCAACTGGATGTATTACAGCCAGCCGCAAAAGCAACTGGGCAACCGCGAAATCTACGCCCCGCGTGGCAAAGTGCAGGGCGGTTCGGGCTCGATCAACGCGATGATCTACGTCCGCGGCCAGGCCCATGACTTCGACGACTGGGCAGCCAATGGCAACGACGGCTGGGGCTTCAAGGACGTGCTGCCGTACTTCCGCAAACTGGAAAACCATCCACTGGGCGACAGCGAATACCACGGTGGCAGCGGCCCGATCAGCATCACGCCGATGAAAGGCCAGACCCATCCGATCTGCGATGTGTTCCTCAAAGGCTGCGACCAGCTCGGCTACCCGCACAGTAACGATTTCAACGGGCCGAAGTTCGAAGGCTCTGGCCTCTACGACGTCAACACCAAAAACGGCCAGCGCTGCTCCAGCAGCTTTGCCCATTTGCACCCGGCATTAGGCCGACCAAACCTCACGGTGGAACATTACGCCTTGGTGGACCGCTTGCTGTTCGACGAGGGGCGAGCGGTCGGCGTCAGCGTCACTCAGCACGGCGTAGTGCGCACCTTCATGGCCAGCAAGGAAGTCATCCTCTGCGCCGGCGCAGTGGACACGCCGAAGATTCTGCAGTTGTCCGGCGTCGCCGATCAGGCGCTGCTGACCAAACACAACATCCCGCTGATCAAACACCTGCCGGCCGTGGGCAAGAACCTGCAAGATCACCTGTGCGTCAGCTACTACTACAAGGCCAATATCCCGACGCTCAACGACCAGCTCAGTTCGCTGTACGGTCAGTTCAAACTCGGGCTCAAATACCTGTTTACGCGCAAGGGTGCGCTGGCCATGAGCGTGAATCAGGCGGGCGGCTTCTTCCGCGGCAATGAGCAGCAAGCCAACCCGAACCTGCAGCTTTACTTCAATCCCTTGTCGTACCAGATCCCGAAAAACAACAAGGCCAGTCTCAAGCCGGAACCGTATTCAGGCTTTCTGCTGTGCTTCAATCCGTGCCGCCCGACCAGCCGTGGCTCTATCGAGATCGCTTCG
This sequence comes from Pseudomonas rhizozeae, assembly GCF_031583775.1. Taxonomy (NCBI): domain Bacteria; kingdom Pseudomonadati; phylum Pseudomonadota; class Gammaproteobacteria; order Pseudomonadales; family Pseudomonadaceae; genus Pseudomonas; species Pseudomonas rhizozeae. Next base: position 37,871 of record NZ_JAVLSB010000030.1, on the reverse strand, counting down.
AAAAACCCCCGCGACGCGGCGCTGATCGACCCCAACTACCTCACCACCCAAAAGGACATTGACGAGGTGATCCAGGGCAGTCGGCTGATGCGCAAAATCATGCAGGCGCCAGCGCTGAAGAACATCACTGTCGAAGAAGTGCTGCCCGGCCCGGCCATCGACACCGATGAGCAGATGCTGCAGTACTTTCGCGAGAACAGCGGGTCGATTTACCACCTGTGCGGTTCCTGCGCGATGGGCGCCGACGAGCAGCATTCAGTCGTCGACAAGCGCCTCAAGGTCCACGGCATCCATGGCCTGCGGATTGTCGATGCGTCGATTTTCCCCAACGTCACCTCCGGCAATACCCACGCGGCGGTGCTGATGGTGGCGGAGAAGGGCGCGGATTTGATCTTGCAGGATGCGTGATGGCTCACCGATTAAACGTAGTTGGCAAGGATGTTTAATCGGTGCTCGCGTTACGTCCTGAAAGCTACATCACCTTGTGCATTTGCCTACGACAAAAACAGAATCCGCCGGCTTGTGCGCCTTGCCTCCGGCCTCTATCGTTTCCCTGCCACTGCCCATCAGTGGTCGGGTTTAGCAGCCCGGAATGGTTTTAGTAATGCTCGTAAGCACCATCGGTCAGGGCATTCCCATGCCTGTTCGATATGGTGGTTGTGCGTGGGGCGCCCTCGGGCGCGCCGGGTTTGCTAATTCCACCGGTTTGCTAACCCGCGCACAGCCACCACCCCTCGTTTCGCAGCAAGCGGTAGACCGCGCGCTGGATCGGCTTGAAGCGCCGGTCTGACCGCGTTCCCCTGCGGCAGGGAATACCCTTGCCGCAGTTCAAATTTCGACCCTTAGCATTCTCGGCTCAATGACTTCGGCCCCTCAAATGGCGTGTGCAGCTCGCCGACGCTCACGGGGCGATACGGCCCGGCGCTCCGAATCAGCGTCCACCATCAAACTACAACGTCAAGCGCAATTGCCTACAAACACCACTGAATCGGCTGGCTGTGCCCGCATGGGCGTCGCGATATTCTTTTTCCGTCGTTACTCGCAGTGGGCCACGGGAATTGTCGGTAATACACTTTCTGAAAGCCGGATTTCCGGGCTCGACTGGTTCGCCAGCTCGCGCATGTCTCACTCTTCGTCAGGTAGCCAATCAAATCGAAACCGGAGTTCATGTATGTTCGACGCGACACCCAGTTGGCCGGATGCCGATCCGACCTTATCTAATGAAAAGGTCAGCTCAAAAGATGTCCTTAGGACGTGCGCATCGCAAGACAGCTCCCGCATGAGCGCTGAAAGCTTGACTGTTCGCGGCTGGGGCGTGGAAGCAGGTGTCAGGCAAAACGTGATAACGTGTGGGCGCTCAAATGGAGGCACCGTGATCAAACCAGTTCAAAGAAAACGCGTGCGTCTCGTACTGGGGAAATTAGAGTCAGTCTCCCTCCAGAGCCGGGGCGATAAGGTTCTGTCGAATGCCGACGCGGTGGTAGAACGGCACGCGTTGAAAAGCCTCGCAAGTAGTGTTCTTCACCGGAGCACCACGACCAAGCCTCCTTCCGCGCGCGCAGCGCACATGTTGCGCATGGAGCAAGAGTTGGCGGAGCTTAGAACAGTCGTAGCGGCACTGGCGGTTCTTTCAGTTGCACACGACGAGAGGGCTGTCGATTTTGATGCCGATGGCATGATCGTGCTTGATGCCGACACGGCATATCAACTTCTGGACAGTCCGCCAGAACCCAGTGAGGCGCTTCGTCAGCTGCTTGCCTTGCGCTGAGGATTGTCAATGGACTTCATCACCGTTGGCTACGACAAGTCGGTCGACCGCGCTTCGTTTGATTGCAACCTCCACGGTGCCCTGAACACCTACATTACCCAGCACGCCGGGCAAGACGAAAAGCGCAATACGTCACGAACATTCATGTACGTCGAGGATGGGGCTCTATTGGGCTACTACACCTTGGCGAACGCTGCGGTGACCCTCGATGAAATTAGCGTGGATCAAAAAAAGAACATGCCTCGTTATCCCATGCCGGCCGTGCTGTTGAGCCGGTTGGCGGTGGACAAAAGCATGCAGGGAAAGGGGCTAGGCCAGCGCTTGGTCGCCGATTTCTTCCGACGCGTTTATACGGTGTCTAAGCATTCAGGAGTGGCATTTGTCGTCGTTGATGCAAAAGACCAAGACGCTGCGGATTACTATCAAGGCAAACTGGAATTTACCCCTTCAACAAAAACCACACTGCGCCTGATACTTTCCACCGCCACCTTGATTAAAGGGTTCAAAGGCCAAGAGCAAGCTGTCAGGTGAATGCAGTATTTCCCCGCAGTCGCTCGCCATCATCCCCAAAACGCCTGCCCAACCGTACGCGCAAGAATCCCGACGATCCCGCCCAGCACCGCCGGTTTCCAGATTTTCGCCACCCGGGGTCCGGCCGACATCATGATGGCGATGCCGGGCAGGTCCAGGGTGTGCACCAGCCAGCCGGCACTGACGTTGATCAGGTGCGCATCGGCCTGGCCGTTGTTGTGCATCTCGACGATTACGCCCAGATACGCGCTGCCGCCGGCGAGGTATTTGGTGAGGGTGGGCAGGATCAGGGCGGGGTTGATGCCGGCCCAACTCAATACCGGCGTCAGCCCGACTTCGAGCCAGTGGATCACGCCCAGGTCCTTGATGATCAGCACCAACACCAGCGACAGCGCCACCAGCGGTATGGTCCCGGTGGAGATGCGGAAGGCTTCCGCGCCGGCACTGTTGATGATCGCCAGAATGCCCTTGGGGTCCTGGACCACCGGGTGCACCAGGGTTTCATCCTGTACAGCCTCCACGGCTGACAACTTGCGGCCCATGACGTGGTAAGTGACCGCCGCGGCGATCAGCCCGCCGGCGATCGACATCAACACGAATTTGCCCAGGTGCAGGCCGAGCCCGGTCAGCGGATACGCCACGTTGGCCTGGGCCATGGCAAACACCATCGCCAGGGTCGCGGCCAGGTGGCGGTCGGACACCCCGCGCCGATCCATGGTCGCGAGGGTCGCCACCGGGGCGGCAAAACTGACGAAGTTGACTTGCAGCAGGGCAAACACGCTCAGGCCTGAGAGACCGAAAGGCTTCAACACCGGCGCCAGCACCGCCACCACCCGGTCCAGCACGCCAAACGCCTCCAGCAGACGCATCACGCAGAGCATGATGACCATCACCGGCAGGAGGATGAACAGGGCCAGCTCTACCGCGGACTTACCGGCGGTCATGATGATGTTGATGAGGTCCATAGCTGTTTCGGGGTCTCTAAAAAAGCGTGGGCGAGGGGGGATTCGCCGAAAAGGCTGGGCAGTTTACCTGCATTCCCCAGGCCACATGGTGCACTGGGGGCATAAGTTAACTGCAGGCGCGGAGCGCTGGTGGGGGTTGCCGGAGGAGGGGACTGATTGCGGCGGGACGCCACAACGCAAAAGTCCCGAAAAATCGGGACTCAGCGTTTAAGCATTTGAACGATAGATAGCCGCCGAGAAACCTTGCGTTCGCTCGGCGGCGTGCGGTCAGGTGAACAGATCGACGCCCAGTTGGAAGGCAACCCACAGGGCCAGGCCGGTGGCGAACAGCAGGGCGATGTTCTCGAACAGGTTGTTGCGGTATTTCTTGTCGAGCAGCGACTTCTGGTTCGACATGATCAGCAGGCCAAGGGAGATAACCGGCAAGCCGATGATGTTCAAGGCGCTGACACCGATGGTCAGGGTCACGAAGTCCGGCATGCCCGGCAGCGACCAGATCAGCGGCGTGACCAGGATGAACAGCATGAACCACTTGTGCATCGGGTCATGGTGGAACTCTTTGCCATACTTCTCGCGGCGCTCTGGGCGCACGTGTTGGAAGGCGTCGGTGATCAGCATCGGGAACGCCGTGGTTTTGCCGGAGATACTGGCAAACAGGGTAGCGAACACGCCGATGAAGAACACGTACCAGCCGATCGGGCCGAAGAAGATTTCCAGTGCCTTACCCAGGTCGCCCAGGGTTTTGACTTCAATGCCATTAGGACGAAGGATTTCCGCGCCCACGATCCAGATCGCCAGGTTGATGACGATGCCGACGAACACGGCGAACAGCAGGTCGTTACGTTGCACACGCTTGTGCTGCGGGCCGATCCAGCCTTTCTGGCGCATCACGTAAGGGTGCACAAAGTTGGCGATCGAGCCCGCGACTGCGCCGATCACCGAGACCGCCACCAGCAGCGCGCCGTGCACGCCTTCATCCGGCGGAATGCTGAAACCGATGGTGCCTTTGATGATGCCGCCCACATCGGGACCGGACATCACCGCCAGCGCAATGAACGCCAGGGTCATGATGGCCAGCAGCCCCTTCATCACGCCTTCGATCATCGAATAAATATTGCGCCCCACCAGCATCCACACCGCCAGAACCACAGCGAGCGAGCAGAGCAGTGGCTGGTCGATCTTGAACAGCATCGCCAGCGACTCACCGGCGCCCTTGATCATGTAGGCGTTCATCAAGTGCCCCATCAACAGGGCATAGACGAGCAGGAACCAGGCAAAAAACGGGTTGAGCTGGGCATAGCCCTGCAGGATGGTCATGCCTTGGTTATTGCACAGCTGGAAGCGGGCGATGATGTTTACGATCAGGTATCTGAGCAGCAGTGAAACCGCCAGCACCCACATCATGGCGTAGCCGTAGTTGGCGCCGGCGACAGACGAGGTGATCAAGTCGCCTGCGCCGAGCCACGACAGCACGGCAATGATGCCAGGGCCCAACAGTTTCAGAACACGTGAAAAGCGGTTTTGCGCGGGTGCCGCAGCTTTGCCTTCGACGGAAGGAATGCTCGTCATGGAAGGTATCTCCGTTATTTTTTTTGTGAGAACGGGGCGCAGTCGAACACAGTAGATACGACGTCGTACAACCATTCTTGAAACGAGAGTATGTAAAAATGTTTCAAGGGTGCGAGGAAGGTTTATGAATGCGCAAAATCGTGGCTAAGGGCCTGTATTTAACCGACCACGTCTGCCTCCAGTGGAACAGCAGCGGACGGTTCTGCTTCTCTTGTAGAACAATTAAACAACCGTCCGAATCTGCTGCGATCAGAAGAATTTAATCTCATAGCCGAACCGCGATGCGGCGCTGACGATGTGCTGCCCCATGATCTGCCGCGCCGCCGCCGCATTACGCTCGATGAACGCCTGCACCAGTTCTTCGTGCTCGCCGCGCGCGGCGTGGGGGATGTTGCTGAACACCGGGCCGCGACGGGCGAAGTTCAGGGTAATCAGCGCGCGCATCGGCTCAAGTACCGTGCGGATCATCGTTTCCAAGTAATCGTTGCCTGAAGCAGCAGCGATTGCCCGATGAAAATCCAGGTCGGCATTGACCGTCTCCAGCGTCGGTTCGCCCTCGTATTGCATGCGCAACACTGCCGCCTGAATAGTCGCCAGTTTGCGCGGCGTCATGTGCGACGCCGTCAGGGCTGCGGCCTGGCTCTCCAGCACGGCGCGGACTTCAAACATGTTACGCACCGTGTCGTCGCCGTCGAGGAACGACTCGCGCGGCTGAGGGGCGGCTGTCTGTGGCGAGAGTTCCGCGGAAGGCGCTGTCACCGCAACGAACACCCCCACGCCCTGACGGGACTGAATCAAGCCCTGCGCCCGCAACGTCGCAATGCCTTCGCGCACCACGTTGCGACTGACACCGAAGTTCTGCGCGAGAAACTGTTCAGTGGGCAGGCGATCCCCCGGCCGCAGGCGTCCGGAGGTGATTTCGTCGCTCAATGAGCGGGCGATGTGCTCGGCAAGATGAGGTCGCCGTGCAACGGGTTGTACGTTCATTTCACTCATGCTCAACCATCCCTTTCACTTGTCTAGTTAATCTACATCAGAAGACTTGTTCCACACAGTTGAAACTGTTGTTCATTTTGGTAAATAAACTAATAGTCTATTAAAAACAACAGGTTAACTAAGGATTAGTCGCTTGCTAGAAAAAGCGTGCAGTTGTTCAGTTGAAGGACAACAGAATGGCGGGTAGGTTGTCCTCAACTGGACGCGGGAACCACTCGAATAATCCCTGCGCCACTTTCGCAACCCGCTAGAGGCGTCGCCACGATGAACATTGCCAGCATTGAAACCATTCCACTGCGGATCCCTTTCACCACCGGTGGCAAGTCGGCGGGCGGCGTGTGGGGCCCGAAAGATCTGCAGATGGTCGATTCCCTGGTGGTCAAGATCACCACCGATGACGGCCTGGTCGGTTGGGGCGAAACCTTCGGCTTCACCGCGATCCCCGCGGTGAAAATCGTCATCGACACCATCCTCGCGCCCGAGCTGATCGGCACTGACGTCACGCGCCGGGACAAAATCCAGGGCGACTTGCAGAAGAAATTTCACGTGTTCGGCCGCAGCGGCGCGTTCATCTATGGCTTGTCGGCCATCGACATTGCCCTGTGGGACATCGCTGGCAAAGCAGCCGGTCAACCCATCTATCAACTGCTGGGCGGCAGCGAGGCCACCTCGCTTGCGGCCTATGCCAGCCTGATCCGCTACGCCGACGCTGACTTGATCCGCAGCAACGTGCAGCGCGCGGTCAACAGCGGGTTCCGCCACCTCAAGCTGCACGAAGTCGATCCGGTGGTAATCCGCGCAGCGTGCGAAGCCGCCGGCCCGGACGTGGAAATCACCCTCGACGTGAATGCCCCATGGTCCGTGCGCGAAGCGCTGGACATGACCGACATACTGCGCCCGCTGAAGCTGCGCTGGATCGAGGAACCCGTTTGGCCGCCGGAAAACTATGCAGGCCTGGCGACCGTACGCCAGCAGGGCGGCATCCCGGTGGCGGCCGGCGAGAACGCCTCAACGCTGATGGACTTCCAGCACCTGCTGGAAGCCGGCGCGGTGGATTTCGTGCAGCCGAGTCCGGCGAAAATGGGCGGCATCACCGAGCTGCAGAAAGTCTATGCGCTGGCCAATGCCCACGGCGTCACGGTGATGGTCCACGCCTTCTATGACGGTCCCGGCCTGTTGGCAGCGGTGCACGGCAGTGCGGCGCTGGGCGGGGCGAAGTCGCTGGTGGAGTGGCGATATTTCGACCTCGAAGCGCAACTCTATGGCGACGCGATCATCCCGCGTAACGGCCGTATCGATGTACCGCAAGGCCCGGGCCTAGGCCTTGAGCCGAACCCGGATGTGATCCGCGATTACCGCTTCCAGCCTTGATCCCATCGGCCTCCTGGCCATGAACCCCTGAATCGGGGCCGGCGCACCGGCCCCGGTCCTCCATGACGACATTCTTGATAAAAATAAAGACGAGGATTGAGCACATGTTAGACAGAATCGTAGGACCGCTTTTGCCCGTCGCCTTCGTGATCCTGCTGGGCTATATCGCCGGCAAGCGCGGGCGCCTGACCGCCTCCGACAGCCTGTTGATCAGCCGTTTGGTACTGGGCTGGATCTTCCCGGCGCTGCTGTTTGTCGGGATGGCCAGTACGCCTCGCGAGCAACTGTTCGATTTCAAATTCGTGGTGGCCACGTTCATCGGCATCATGGGCATGTACATCCTCGCACTGGCGATCGGCTGGTGGCGTTTTCGCGATCTCAAAGTGGCCACGCTCAAGGGCTTCGTCAACGGCTACCCGGACGCGGCGTTCATGGGCATCCCGATTCTTGGCGCGATGTACGGGCCGGGCAGCATCTACTCGGTGCTGGTGCTCAACCTGGTCGCCAGCCTGGTGATGATCCCGCTCACCACCATGTTGCTGACCATTGCCGACGGCAAAGGCAGCGGCCGCGAGGCGTTCGTGTCGAGTCTGTCAGGGGCGGTGCGCCGTCCGCTCATGTGGGCGCCAGCCTTGGGTATTGTGCTGTCGTTGCTGCAGGTTAAATTGCCGCCACTGGCCGCCGAATCGCTCAATCTGCTGGGCAAGGCGACGCCTGGGGTTTCGCTGCTGTGCCTGGGGCTGATCATGTCGTCGGAGAAACTGAAGATGTCCGGCGAAGTGTGGACCAACCTCGGGCTCAAGTTGTTGGTTCATCCGGTGCTGATGTTCGCCGCCACGCTCTTGCTAGGTACTCATGGCTTGTACGCGCAGCAGATGATTCTGCTCTGCGCGCTGCCCTCGGCGACGATCCCGGCGATGTTCGCCAACCAGACTGGCGCTTACCAAAGTGAAGCCGCGACTTCGATTCTGGTCAGTACGGTGCTGTCGATCGTCACGTTCTCGGCGGCGATCTACCTGATCGATGGCGGGCTGGCTGCCTGACGTTCTTTCTCATAATCCAATGATTCGCGCAGTTGAGGTGTCCCCCATGATTCGCAAACTGATCAAACTCACTGGCCTGGCGGCATTGGTCGCTGCCAGCGCCACGCTGCCGTTGGCGCAGGCTGAATCCTTGCCGCTTGGCAAGGTCGGCGCGGTGCATAACGAAGACGTAGAGTGGCGCAGCTTCCCGGCGTTTCCCAAGGAGGTGAAGCTGTCGGTGGTGGTCGGCGACCCGAGCAAGCCTGCCCCTTATGTGGTGCGGGTCAAGGTGCCGAACGGGGTCAAGCTGATGCCCCATACCCACCCGGAAGATCGCATTTACACCGTGATGTCGGGGGTGTTCTACATCGGCTTCGGCACGGTGTTCGATCCGGACAAACTGGTGGCCTATGGTCCCGGTAGCGTGGTGATCCTGCCCGCCAACACGCCGCATTTCCATTGGGCGAAATCTGGCGAATACATCTCCCAGGTGTACGGCACCGGTCCGTTGGGGCTCGAGTACATCGATAAACACGATGACCCGCGTAACACTGCCCAATAGCAGCGACCTGCTCAAATAAAACGGGCGCCAGTGGTGCCCGTTTTATATCAGCCGTCAACCGAGGCACAGAACGATATACCCGTTCCGGCGCCGTTCTTAGATGGCAGGTTTAGTTGCTCAGTTTGACACCTCCGTCCAACTTAGCGTCGCTGACTCACGCCACTTCACCTCGGTAATCCCGAACTTCTCCGCCTGCGGTTTAGACACCACCTTCAGCGGGGGGCGTCCGGGTTTGGGTATAGGCGCGATACCGGCGTCGCAACTTGCCCAGTGCCAGGCATCCTGATTACTCATGGCCTTTGCACGAATGATGAACGACTTAATCTGCCCATGAATCTTGTACTCAATGATGTAAAGACCGGTATTCATGAGGTCCCCTCCTTATGCTCATAGACCAAGGAGTGGTGGTGTCAGAAAAAAATTCAAAGAATTTTTAGTGTCTGTTAGTTGTTGATTTGTTAGTGGAAGGCGACGAACTAATGGCGATTGATCAGGTTGAATGATGGGTCGCCAAACAGCGAAAGTATATGGAATCAAAGCAAGCGTGCTGCAGTCCACTGGCAGGGTCCAGCTCAAAAAATCGGCGACCGGTGGTCGGCATGGCGGATGTAGTCAGCAGGCGCACTTAACGATCAGGGGAGATGAATGAAAGTTGGTGTAATTTCCGATACCCATGGGCTGTTGCGCCCCGAAGCCGTTGCGGCGTTGCAGGGGTGTGAGCGGATCATTCACGCTGGCGACATCGGCAATGCCGCAGTCTTGGAGCAATTGCGGGCGATTGCGCCGCTGGACGTGGTGCGCGGCAACAATGATCAAGACGCGCAATGGGCCAACGGGATTCCCGACAGTCTGCAACTCGATCTCGAGGGCTGGCCGGCTTTGCTGGTGCACGACATTGCCGATGTGCCGGGCCTGCTGGCGGCTGGCACCAGGCTGGTGATCACCGGCCATTCGCACAAGCCGTGCATCGAATGGCGCGGTGATTGCCTGTACCTCAACCCCGGCAGTGCCGGGCGGCGGCGATTCCAATTGCCGGTGACCCTGGCACTGCTGGAGGTACAAGCCTCGGCGCTGGAGCCGCGTCTGGTGCCGTTGCTGGAATAAACCCAAGCGTCAGGCCACAGCGCGTTCGCCCTGGGTTTTCTCGCCACTCGGCACATCATGCAAAGAGATCTTCGAGGTCTCCGGCAGTGCCATGCCACCGATCAGCGCCAATACCGCCACCGCAATCAGATAGAACGCTGGCGACAGGTTGCTGCCGGTGGTGGTGATCAACCAAGTGGCGACTAGCGGCGCGGTGCCGCCGAACAGGGTGTAGGCCAGGTTGTAGGTGATCGCCGATGCGGTGTAGCGCGTGCGGGTGGGGAAGGTTTCCGAGAGCAGGGCGGCGGTGACCACGTTGCACAATACTGCGCCGATCGCCAGCAGCATGACTCCGATGATCGACGCGGTGAACGAGCCGGAGCTGGCCATCAAGAACGACGGATAGACCGCCACCATGAGCAAAATACCCGCGGTCATCATGGTCATGCGCCGGCCGACCCGATCCGAATACAGCCCGGCCAACGGGCAAATCACCGCGGCAAACATCAGCGCAATCAGCGAAATCAGCAACGCCATGGCGCGACTCAAGCCGCCGGCGACTTGCAGGTAGGTCGCGAAGTAAGTGGTGAACATGTAGAACGACAGCGCCGTCAGCGAGATGAATGCGCCCAGGCAGCACATCGCCGCACCATGATTGCGCAGGGTCTCCTTGATCGGCGAGTGAGCCACCGCATGTTTATCCGCAACGGCCTGGAACGCCGGGGTTTCATCCAGTTTCCAGCGCAAATACAAACCGACCAGCCCCAGCGGCGCGGCGATCAGGAACGGCAGGCGCCAGCCCCAACTGCCCATCGCCTCGGCTGACAACGAGGCTTCCAGTGCGTAAGCGACGACCGCTGCCGAGGCGAACGCGGCAAAAGTCGAGACTGGAATAAAGCTGCCATACCAGGCGCGTTTATCGTTCGGCGCATGCTCCATCAAATAGGCGCAGGCCCCGGCGTATTCGCCGCCGGCGGAAAAGCCCTGGGCGCAGCGAATCAGACTGAGCAGAATCGGCGCCGCCACGCCAATCGCTGCGTAAGTGGGCAGCAAACCGATCAAAGTCGTGGCGCCGGCCATCAACAGAATGGTCATGGCCAGAGTGCGCTTGCGGCCGATCCGGTCACCCAGCATGCCAAAGAAAATCCCCCCGAGCGGCCGGAACGCAAACGCCACTGCGAACACCGCAAAGGTCTTGAGCAGCGCCGCGCTGGCATCACCGCTGGGGAAAAACTGCTGGGCAATGGTCGTAGCCAGAAAGCCATATACCGCGAAGTCAAACCACTCGACAAAATTGCCGATGCCGGCGGCGACGATCACTTTTCTCAGGGTTTGCGGGCTGACCTGCTCGGTAGCAATGCTCGTCATGGGGGGCCTCGGCACTCATCAATTAGCCTTCAATTATCGGGGCCATGGCGCAGGGCACTTACTTTCTAAGTACCCTGCGCATAGTCAGGACCGACTTGTTGAGGGTTGATGAAGCAGGATTTGTGCCGTGGGGTGGGTGAGGTGAAAGCTGTTGTTGGCATTCAAGTTCGCATTTGAAGCACGAGGCATGACTGAGTTTCAAGCATGCGCTTCGCGGTCGAGAACGTCTGCGACCCACTGATTGATACTCTTCTTAGCTAACTGCGCTTTCACGGCCACAGTTGCATGCAGTGCAGGAGCCAGCCGCAGACTGAGTTTTCCTGAATACGGCTTCTGAGGCTCGCGGCCTAGCTTTACACACGTCTCCAAGTAGTCTCTGACAGCTTCTTCGAAGGCGTCTCTGAGTTCCTTGACCGATTCACCATGGAAACCGACCACGTCTTTAATACCTGCGATATGGCCGATAAACAGTCCGTCTTCATCGCTGTATTCAATTCGGGCGGCATAGCCGTGGTAATTCATAACGTTCATGGAGTAACTCCTGCTTGTTCAAGGAAAGCCCGAGCATCGCGAACCTGATAGGGCTTAGCCTCTTTATCAGGATGTGGCCGGTGAAAGGTGGAGACCACATCGTTCAGCTCAAAGCGAACCCGCGATCCACTGCCTTCGATGGTCCTGGCTCCTGCCGCCCGGAACAACGACTCAATACGATCCCACTCCAGCGTGGCTGGGGTGGGCCTGGAGAACACCGCTTTGAGAGTGCTGAGCTGTCTGCTATTCATGGTGTTATATCATGATACCGTTCAAGGTAAACAATCGCGGATTTGGCCGGCGATGCGTTAGCTGAGTCATCTATACACTTGCCCGCTGAAAACGCCGCTCACACCACAGGGGGGTAATCGATTTTAGGGGAATACTCGACAATCTAAATTTGAAATAAAGCGAGTATTTACGGCTTTTCCGGTGGCCCGGGCCGGCCGTCAGTGATCGACACTCAGACGTTGTTTTCACAACAACCAGCATATTGGCATCACCCTCGACGAAGCTGTAGGCAACATCCGAGAGTAGGGTAAGAAGGCGCTTGCGCCGCGCTTACCCAGCCATGCGTCCCACTTCAAACCACCCGCAACCCACTCGCCTTGTCGAACACATGCAGTTGTTCACAACGCCCGCGCAGGGTGACGTGTTCGCCCAGGGCCAGGCTGTCGCGACGGGAGAGGGAGGCGACGACCTGGGTGCCGCAGGCGCGGCCGTAGACGTGGCTGTCGGCGCCGGTGGGTTCGATCAGTTCGACATTGAACGGCAGGGAGAAGGTCGGGCCCTCCAGCGGCGCCAGGGTCACGTGTTCCGGGCGGATGCCAACCACCACGGGGGTGGACGGTGGCAGGTCGATCGGGCGGCCGAGGGTAATGCGGTGATCGCCGACGCGCACCAGGGACAGTCCGGCTTCATGTTCCAGCGTTCCCTCGATCAGGTTCATTGCCGGCGAGCCGATGAAGGTCGCGACGAACAGGTTGGCCGGGTGGTCGTAGACGTCGATCGGCGCGCCGACTTGCTCGATGCGCCCGGCGTTCATCACCACGATCAGGTCGGACATGGTCATGGCTTCCATCTGGTCGTGGGTCACGTAGATGGCGGTGGTGCCGAGGCGCCGTTGCAGGGTGCGGATCTCGATACGCATCTGCACCCGCAGTTTGGCGTCGAGGTTCGACAGCGGTTCGTCGAACAGGAACACCTGCGGCTGACGCACGATGGCGCGGCCCATGGCGACGCGCTGGCGCTGGCCGCCGGACAACGCCTTGGGGTAGCGATCCAGATATGGCGCCAAGCCCAGCAACTCGGCGGTTTCGCGCACGGCCTGGTCGATGCGTTGCGGCGGCTCCTTGCGCAGATGCAGGCTGAAACCCATGTTCTGCGCCACGGTCATGTGCGGGTAAAGCGCGTAGTTCTGGAACACCATGGCGATGTCCCGGTCCTTGGGCGACAGATCATTGATCACCCGCCCGTTGAGTTCGATGCTGCCGGACGTTACAGATTCGAGCCCGGCGATCATCCGCAGCAGGGTCGATTTGCCGCAGCCGGAGGCGCCCACCAGCGACACAAATTGCCCGTCGGCAATCTCCAGGTCGATGCCGTGCAGCACCGGAATCGTGCCGTAATTTTTACGCAGTTGCTGGATGTTGACCGTTGCCATATCGAAAAAACCACCTGTGTCGGACCCGCAATTCAGGAAAGGCGCACAACCTTGGTCAGGTGACGCGGCGCGGTGCTGTCGAGGTGTTTGTGCTGGGCCAGGCGTTCACCGAACAACTGCAGCGCCGGCAGAATCGCCAGGCTGCGGTCCAGGCCTTGCTGGGCGATGTCGATCGACAGGTCGCCGGGGCCGCCGAAGCCGATCACCAGCGCGCCTTTGGCTTGCAATTCGGCGCACAGCTGACGTTCTTCGTCGAGGGTGTCGGGGCTGTAGATCAGCACCACGCAGGTTTTGTGGTCGACCAGGCTGACCGGGCCGTGACGGTATTCCATTGGGTGGAACACCTGGGTGTAGGTCAGGCTCATCTCCTGCAATTTCAGCGAACCTTCGCTGGCCAGCCCGAAGTACGCGCCGCCGCCGAGGTAGACGAAATGCGAGCGCGACAGCACGTCGCTGTCGAGTTGGCTGTCGAGTGTGCGCATCGCCTGTTCGGCACTGGCGGCAATCGATGGGTCGAGGCTGACGCCGGCCAGGCGCAGACCGAGCAGCAGCATCAAGCTCGCCGAGCTGCTCATGACAATGCCTTCCTGAGCGTGAGTCGGAGCGAACAACACTTGATCGCTGTTGCGCGCCAGGCTGCTTTCGCTCTCGCAGGTGATGCCCAGGGTTTCCAGGCCACGGGCGCGGCTGGCGTCGACCGCTTGCACGGTTTCGGTGGATTCGCCGCTGCGCGACAGGGCGATCACTTTGACGCCAGTGGTGTCGGCCAGGTAGGCCTCGGGGCGACGGGCCCATTCACCGCCAGGGACGGCGATGGCGCGCTTGCCGTTGAGGTTCATCGCACTGGCCACGCTTTGCGCCAGGTAGTACGACGTGCCACAACCGACCACCACGGTGGTGGCAGCACTGAAATCCGGCAGCGGCTGGGTCAGGGCGGGTGCCCAGAACGGGAATTGCTCAACGATGACGTGTTCAGTGATGTTCATGGCGGCAGTCCTTGAAGAGATCAATTATTTGGTCGCGCCGGCAATTAGCCCGCGCACCAGGAAACGGTTGAGGAAAATCACCAGTAAGACCGGTGGCAACATCGCAACCACGCCAGCGGCGTTCATCAGGCCGTAGTCGACGTAGTTGCGGGTGACGAATTCGGGGATCAGCACGGTCAGCGACTTGGTGGCCAGCGACGGCGAGAACACCAGCGGCACCATGAACTGGCCCCAGGCACTGAGGAAGGTCAGGATCGCGGTGGCGATCAGCCCCGGCGCCGCCAGCGGCAAGACGATGCGTACCAGCGTGTAGGTGCGGCCGGCGCCGTCCAGCCACGCGGCCTCTTCCAGCGACACCGGCAACGACTGGTAGACGCTGCGCATCAGCCACAAGGCCAGCGGCAGGAAGGCCGAGACGTAGATCAGTGTGACGCCGAGGTAGGTGTCGATCAGGTGCAGGCTGATCATCAAACGGTACAGCGGAATCATCACCGTGTAGGCCGGCACCGCCATGCTCGCCACCACCAGTGCGAACAGCAAATCACGACCGGGAAAGCGCAGGCGCACAAAGGCGTAGCCACCGAACGCCGCTGCCACCAGGGTCAGCAACGTTGCCGCGACCGAGGTCACCAGGCTGTTGATGAAGGCCCGGGAAAACTGCTGCCACACCGATTGCACTTCATTGCCCTGGGACAGGCTGCTCGCGCCGAACAACTTGGCGTAATGCTCCAGGGTCGGGTGTTGCGGCCACAGGCTGAGGGTGCCGCTGAGCATCTCGCGCGGGTCGGTGAAACTGGTGACCACCGCCCAATACACCGGGCCCAGCGACCACAGAATCAGCGCGAGAATCGCCAGGGCAAAACCGGCCTTGCCCAAGCCTTCGAGGAAATAGCGGCGCATCAGTCGAACCTCGTTTCGCGGTAGACCTTGAGCACATACACCATCGACACCAGCAGCGAGGCGATCATCGCCAGCACCGACAGCGCCATGCCGTAGGAGAACTTCAGGTTCTGGAACGCCGACATGTACACCTGAATGATCAGGCTGCGGGTATCCAGGCTTGCGCCGTTGAGGATCCACGCTTCATCGAACAGGTTGAAGGCGAACACTGTCGACTGGCTGAGCGCAATCGCCAGCCCACCGGCAATCAGCGGCAGGGTGATCATCCGGAAGCACTTGATCCGTCCCGCGCCATCGAGCTTGGCGGCCTCGTACAAATCCCCGGGAATCGCCTGCAATGCCGCGAGCAAAATGATCGCGGTGAGCGGCAGCATGCGCCACACGTGCACCAGGGCAATCAGCAGCAACGCGGTGTGGTGATCGTTGAACCACACCTGGTTTTCACTGATCAGCCCGATGGCCTTGAGCACATTGTTCAACACGCCGTAGCTGGGGTTGTAGATCCACAACCAGACCAGCGCGTTGACCACCGGCGGCAGGCACCACGGCAGCACCAGAATCGCCAGCAACCACTGCCGGCCGTAGCGCACTTTGTTCAGCAACAGTGCAGCGGCCAGGCCACCAAGGGTTTCCAGCACCACGGCCAGCAACACATACACCAGGGTGTTCCAGGTGGCGTGCTGGACATTGCTGTCCGCCGCCAGGTTCTGGTAGTTGAGCAGGCCAACGAAAGGCGTGCCGGGGCGCATTGGGTCGATCCGGTACAGGCTGTCGAGCACCGTGGACACCAGCGGCACAAACACCAGGCTGGCCATCACCAGAATGATCGGCAGCACGTAGGCCAGGCCGAGCCAGGTTTCCCCCGGCGTGGGCCGCAAGCGTTCCCGAATGGCGGCTAGATTGATCACGGCTGCATCGCACTCTTGGCTTCTTCAGCGATTTGCGCCACCGCTTGGTCCACGGTCAATTGACCCTTGGCCGCCTGGTTCAACGCACTCGACACGGCGCTGGTGAACTGCGGATACCAGACCGGTGTGCCCTGTTTGAACAGCGGATCGACCAGCCCGGCCTGTTGCAGAATTACGTCACCGCTCTTGAGCTTGCCTTCAGCATTCAGCTGCTTGAGCACACTGGTGCGGGTCGGCAGGTTGCCGAGGGTGGTGTAGCTCTCGATCTGGTTTTCCGGCTTGATGAACCAGTTGATAAACGTCTTGGCGCCGGCCGGATTTTTCGCCGTGGTCGGGATGCCCATGGCTTCCGGCAGGCCGATCGTGCGCGCGGTGCCAGTGGTGGTCAGCATCAGCGCGGCGGCGACATGCGGGGCCACTTGCGACTTGGCCGGGTCGCTGTAGACCGCAACGTTGCCAGCCCAACCGGCAAGGTCGAACGAGGCGTCGCCTTTCTTGAACAGCTCCTGCACTTCGACGTCCTTGAGGCCGGTGGCCGCCGGGCTGATCAAGCCTTGCTTGAGCGCCTCGATCTCGAACGCCATGGCGCGGTAGCCGGCTGAATCAGGTTTGACGAATTGCGGTTCGAGCTGGTCGTTGAACAGTTCGCCGCCGAACACTTTGGTCAGCAAATACCACGCGGTGGCGCTGCCTTCACTGGCGGACAAGGGCAGGGCAATCGGGTATTGGCTGATGTTCTTGGCCTTGATCGCTTTGGCGTCCGCCAGCAATTGTTCGGGGGTGGTCGGCGGGGCGCCGATGCCAGCACGGGACAGGTGATCGCGGTTGTAGATCAGCACGCGGAAATCGTTGGCGTAAGGCACTGCCAGTTGCTTGCCGTCGAACAGGAAGAATTTCGCCGAGGGAATGTCCGCCAGGGTCGCGGCGTCCACTGCATCGTTCAACGGCTGATACCAATTCGCGGCGCCGAATTGCCCGACCCACGACCAGTCGACTTCGGTGACATCGGCCGGCGGGCTGCCAGCGATCATCGAGGTCGCAACCTTGGTCAGAATCTGGTCCCAGCCCAGTGTCTGGGTGTCGAGGGTCACGCCAGTGTCCTTGGCCAGGCGCTCGGTCATGGGTTTGGGCAGCGTGCCCCAGGGCGGCAGCAACACTTCGGTGACGCTGGCCGCACTGGCCAGCGGAGCAAAAGCCGGAACCGCAAACGACAGCGGCAATATCGCGAGTGAAGCGAGCAAATGGCGTCGGAGCATGGCAAAACCTCTACATCGTGAAGGGGGAGGTTGATGGCAGTGCAAGTGAGCTGTGAAGGGTGTGGGACAGTTGTTCAATCCAGTGCTGGTCGGGGTTCCATCCCGCGTTGTGAGCGGCGCGCCACAGGGCGCCGCCAATGGGCGGCAGGCGTGGTGCCTGCGCGGCGTTGCCCAATCGGCGGGCAATGCCGTCGACCATCTGCGGGTTGGCGAACACGCCGCCCGCGTAACTCCAGGTCACCGGGCCGGTCTGGCCGATTCGGCGCCAGGCGGTAGTGATGTGTTCGGCGAGGTGCGCGGCCGCTGCATCAAGGATGCGCAGGGCCGCCGGATCACCGGCGCTGGCCCAGGCTGAAACCTGTTCGGCCAGGGCGGCAATCGCGGCGCGGCGATTGGCCACGCCGTACACCCAGTCCGCAAGCTGTTCGGGCGCCCGTTGCACGTGCTTGAGCAGCGCTTCGGTCAGGCGAGGTTCGTCGGCCCGGCCGTCGAGGCTGCGACTGGCGAGGATCAACGCCTGACAGCCGATCCACCAGGCGCTGCCTTCGTCGCCGAACACATCGCCCCAGCCACCGACACGTACCTGCTCGGCGCCCGGCTCGTTGCGGCTGGCCCAGGCCATCGAGCCAGTGCCGGCGAGCATCAACACGCCTGCGCCTTGCCCGGCGAACGCGCCATCGAAGGCAATCCGCACGTCGTTATCGACCAGGGCCGCGCAGGGCAGCGCTTGTTGTGCGACCTGACATTGCGCGCTGGAACACGCGGCTGATTCACCGTGCAGTGGCAGCCCGAGCACCGCAGCGGCCAGGTTTGATCGATCGGGGACTTGCAGCAAGGCGTGCAGTTGGCCGGACCATAGAGGATTGGCGATCGGATCGAGCCCGGCCGCACTCTCCAGGTGCAGCAGCCGACCCTGGCGATCGACAACCGCTACCAGGGTTTTCGAGCCGCCGCTGTCCAGGCCCAGCACGCACGCGCTCACGCCTGAGCGTCCTGGGCGGCGACGCTTTGGCTGGAAGCTTGCAACGTGGTGCAGCCTTGTTCGCGCAACCGCGCCCACCAACTGGCGGAGAGGTGCTCGTCACTGATCACCGTCAGCGCCTTGTCCAGCGGTGCGACGCGATAGGTCAGGCGTTGATCGAACTTGCTCGAATCCACCAGCAGCAAGGTGCTGCCGGCGCGGGCCAGCATCTTCTGGTTGAGCTGGGCTTCGCTGGCGTCAAGGCTGTAGATGCAGGCGTCCGGGGCAATGGCGCCGGCGCCGAGGAACAGTTGATCGAACCACAGGTTTTCGATCATCGCTTCGGCAAGGGCGCCGACCATCGAGGCGTTTTCCGCGCGCAGCTGGCCGCCGAGCAGGACGATCTTGATGCCCGGCGTATTCATCAGCACTTGGGCGACGTTGAGGCAATTGGTGAACACCGACAGCGGCAGCGGATCAAGGCGCAGGCGCCGGGCCAATTGCAGCACGGTGGTGCCGGCGTCGAGGAAAATCGTCGAGCCCGGCGCGATTTGTTCATAGGCCAGTTCAGCAATGGCGCGTTTGGCGAACAGGTTTTGGTTTTCCCGCAGGTCGAAGGCCACTTCGACCCCGGCGCTCTTGGCGATCCGCGCACCGCCGTGGGTGCGGTGGATGGTGCCGTCGGCTTCCAGGGTCAGCAGGTCGCGACGGACTGTGGCCAGGGACGCATCCGCCACGTCGGCGATGGTCTGAATGGTGCTTTCGCCATGGCTGTACAGGTGCTGACAAATCAGCGAAAGGCGCTCGTCTTTGGTCACTGTAGTTGCTCGTTAGTGATTCATTGAAATGAAATATAGAGCTAAAAAAATCACTGTCAATCAAATTTATGATTGATTTTGATCGTTTCGCTCTCGTAAGGTGACCTCCCACGTCATTGAGAGGCAGCGGTCATGCACGGTCATTATCTTCAAAAACTGGCGCAGGCTCACACCCAAGGTCGCGTCCTGGGCATCACGTCAGTGTGCTCGGCGCATGCGCTGGTGATCGAAGCGGCATTGCGCAACGGCAAGGACGGCACGGCGCCGGTGCTGATCGAAGCGACGTGCAATCAGGTCAACCATGAGGGCGGCTACACCGGCATGACCCCGACGGACTTCCAGCGTTTTGTGCTGGAGATCGCCGGGCGCGTCGGCTTCGATCCCGAGCGCTTGATTCTCGGTGGCGATCACCTGGGGCCGAACCCGTGGAAACACCTGCCGCCGCAGCAAGCCATGCTCAATGCCGAACGCATGCTGGAAGCCTACGCCCGCGCCGGTTTTCGCAAGATTCATCTGGACACCAGCATGGCCTGCCTGGGGGAAAACGACCCGCTGGACGGCGCGCTGGTGGCCGGTCGCGCCGCACGCCTGGCGGCGGTGGTCGAGCGCACAGTGAACGAGGCCGGTTTGCCGCCGCCGTTCTACGTGATCGGTACCGAAGTGCCGGTGCCGGGAGGCGCCTCGGAGAAGGTCGAGGATCTGCAAGTCACCACCGCGCAATCAGCCCTCGAAACGATCGAGCTGCATCGCCAGGCTTTTCTGTCCAAGGGGCTGAACAGCGTGTTCGCCCGGGTGATTGGCCTGGTCGTGCAGCCCGGCGTCGAGTTCGGCAACGAGAACGTGGTGGTCTATCAACCAGAAAAAGCACAACAACTCAGCGCCCTGTTGCAGGGCGAACCGCAACTGGTGTTTGAAGCGCACTCCACCGATTATCAGCCGACCGCTGCGTTGCAACATCTGGTACGCGATGGCTTTGCGATTCTCAAAGTCGGCCCCGGCCTGACCTTCGCCCTGCGCGAAGCACTCTACGCCCTGGACCACATCGCCGCGGCCATGCGCCCGCTGCCGGAACATGAAAGCCTGCGCAGCACCATGGAAAGCCTGATGCTCGCCGAACCCCACTACTGGGACCACTACTACCACGGCGATGACGCTGCACGACGCGTGCAACGCCACTTCAGCTACAGCGACCGGATCCGCTACTACTGGCCGTTCGCAGCTGCCAGCCGCGCAGTCGAGGCGATGTTCTCAGCCTTCGGCGACGAGCCCATCCCCGAGACCCTGGTCAGCCAATACCTGCCACAGCTCTACCCGTACGTCGCCAGCGGCCAGGCCGACTCCTCGGCTCGAAGTCTTGTGCTGGCGGCGATTGGGCAGGTGTTGGCGCAGTATCAGGCGGCGTGTGGGGAGTAAACGGCGATTCCTTCACCCGGTAGCGGCGGCTGCGCGGCGAGTGCTCGGTGGCGAGCGCCGGGTGGGTTTAGTAATAGCGGCGAAGGTGTTCGGCGGTGTGTTTGCCGAGACCACCGAAGGCTCGACAATTACCAACCGGTAAACCGTTCGCCCCACCGCTCGGCGCGGGGCGGGAATAAATCCGCAGGCTGACGCGTTCTGTTGATGGACATTTAATTATCGACATCTTCAGGTGGCCTGCCCTATGGCGAATGACGCAGCAACCCGACGACAAGTAGCCCGGGAATTTATCTCCCGAATGCACATGGAGGCGATCGAACGAGCCTCGACCAACGGTCATTTCGCGATCAGTTTCAGGGCGGCGGGAAACGCCACCATCCTCGCCCTGGAGCGGGGCGCCGCCGCCAAAGGCCACAACATTCTGGAAAAGACCATCAAACCCAGTACGATCGCCAGGGCTTATCCGCCGGATCAGGCCGGCGTCATTCTTCAGCGCCTCAAGGAGGCTGGCCTGGAAGGCTGTGTCGGCCATTGGGACGACACCGGGCTGGTGGGCATTTACCTGAGCGGCGCTGCGGAAAATGACAAAACCATTTACCCGATCAATGTGCACGATCTGCAAGCCAGCCTCGCACAACTGAAAAGCCAGAGCGCCTGGCAGAAAAAAGTCTTCACCGGGGATTACGACGCCCACGACATCATCACCTTTCGCGGCGCCGGGCGACCGCGCACCGTGCTGTCGGGCTCAGACGAAGAGCGGCAGGTGATCGATGCCATCAACCGTGAGATTTCCCGGGTCGACCCGGCCCGCCCGTTTGCGGTCAAGCAGTACAACGTGATCCGTCACGGACCGCAGGTGAACTACCTGACCTACATGATCAACCATGAAAAAAACAACATTGCCGTGACTGGCGGCGTTACCGGAGCGATAGCGCGGGCAGGGGAATTTCCGATAGCGGCAGTGCGCAACAACGTGTGGACCATCATCAATAACATCACCCAGTTAGCCCAGTACTACAAAAGCCTCGGCGCGGTGATGAAAGAGAGCTGGCAGCCCGATGGCGAGCGCTTCTTCGAAGACCTGCCGGAGCATCCCGGCATCGTTAGGCTGGCGAGACGAGACGGCCACTCGACCGATTGATGAACAGCCCGTCAGGCGCCAGCGACGGGCACATATCTTGCTTTGCTAACAATCAATTTACCGATCGCTAGCAAAGAAGGTTTTCTCTATGATCGCGACTTCCCGCCGTGCTGTGATCTGCACCCCGCACGCCGAGGCCAGCGCCGCCGGTCTGCGCATTCTCGACGCGGGCGGCACCGCCATCGACGCCATGCTCGCCGCCAGTGCCATGCTCGCCGCGTGTTTCCCGCACATGACCGGTTTGGGCGGCGACGCCCTATGGATGATCCACGATAGCCAAGTGCGCACCATCGTGGGGATCGGCCAGGCTGGACAGCGTTTGCCCGAGGGCGGCGCTATCAGCGTGCGCGGTCCGGCGTCGGTGGCGTCCACGGCGGGCGCGCTGGCCAGTTGGCAGACCGCCGCGAGCATCAGCCGTGAGCAGTGGGGCTCAAGGCTCGGCTGGGCGGATTTGCTGGAAGACGCCGCGTGTGTCGCCGATGCCGGCACGCCGGTGTCGCAGTCCCACGTGTTCTGGCAGACCTTGCGCCAGCCGTTGATCGAGCAACTGCCGGACCTCAATCGCCTGTGCAAGACCGGTGGCCGCTGGTTGCGCGAAAGCGACAACCTGCGCCAGCCGGAGCTGGCCAACACCCTGCGGCATCTGGCCCGACACGGGGTCGAGGCGTTCTACCAAGGGGAACTGGCCGAGGCCTTTGGCGCTGCGTTCGATCGGCTCGGTTGCGGCTTGACCGCAGCGGATCTAGCCGCCACTCGCGCCCATGAAGTGGCGCCGATTTCCGTGCGTTACCGCGCCGGCCGGCTGTACAACGTCGCGCCGCCGTCCCAGGGTTTGTACACCTTGCAGGCCATGGCCGCGCTGCAGCACAAGCCGCTGGCGCAGGTCGGCAATGGCAGCGCGCTTTACTATCACTACCTGGTGGAAGCCATCAAACAAGGCCTGCTGCGGCGCAATGCGCAACTGTGCGATCCGACGACCCGCGCCTGGGATTTTGCCGCGAGCCTCGGCGACGTACAGGTCCAGGGTTACGCCGATGCCATTGATGATCAGCGCGCCGCGCCGTGGAATGAGCCGGGGCGTCCCGCTGACACCATCTGGATGGCCGCCACCGATGCTGAGGGCCGCACGGCGTGCCTGATCCAGAGCCTGTTTCATGATTTCGGCTCGGGCTGCATCCTCGGCGACACCGGTGTGCTGTGGCAGAACCGCGCCGCCGGTTTCAACGCCAACCCTGAGCACGTCAACGGCTGGGCCCCCGGCAAGCGTCCGGCGCACACGCTCAACCCGTCCTGCTACCTGGCGGACGACGGCCGTCGCTGGTTCTTCGGCACCCAGGGCGGCGACGGTCAACCGCAGACGCAAATGGTCCTGGCCACGCAATTGATCGACTATCAGCAACCCATCGACAAAGCGCTGCTGGCCCCGCGTTTTCTGCTGGGTCGCAGCTTTTTCGACAGCACCGACAACCTCAAGCTTGAGGGCGACATGCCTGCGGCCACGGTCAACGGCCTGGCGGCGCTGGGGCATGAGGTGGAAAGCATCCCGCCGCGCAGCCCGATGACCGGCCACTCCGGGATCATCGCCATCGATGCCAACGGCTTGCGCAGCGCCATGCACGATCCGCGCGGCGAAGGCACGGGCCTCGGACAGGCGGAAGTAGCCCCGGCGTGAATTCAAGCCATCGAGCGTTTGCCGGGTTCGGGCCGCTGGCGGATAATGCCGCCGATTGCCCGCCATCCGCAGCCTTGTGTATTGGCATGAGGCTATCCGGACAACAGAGGAAAGGATGGGCTTGAGCACTGTCACCGCCAAACAGCTTGAGGTGCAACGAATCGTCGATGCGCTGTTCAAGGCCATCGCCCAGCATCGGCTGCCGCCCGGCACGCGCTTGATCGAAGCGCACATCGTCGAGACCTTGCAGGCCAACCGCAACCATGTGCAGGTGGCGTTGCAGCGCCTGGCGATGCAGAAAGTGGTGACGATCGAGGCCAATCGCGGCGCCATGGTCGCCCAGCCCACGGCACGGGAAGCGCGGGACATCTTCAGCGCCCGGCGCGCTGTCGAACGGGCGATTGTCGAGGCGATCACCCCGGCGATCATGCGCAAGCAGCGCCAGCGCATCGCCAACCACATGAACAACGAACGCAAGGCCACCAACGACACCGATCGCCGGGCCATCGTTCGTGAGCTCAGCGAGTTTCACCTGATGCTCGGCGAGATCAGCGGCAACACGGTGCTCAGTGACATCCTGGCTAACCTGATGGTGCGCAGTTCGCTGATCGTGGCCTTGTATCAGCGCAACGACGTGCCGTCCTGCGCCTCGGACGAACATCAGGACATCATCACTGCGCTGGAGCAGGGCGATAACGCCAAAGCCGTGGCGGTGATGCTCGAACACCTGGATGAACTGGAAGGGCAATTGGCGCTGGAAGAGAGCGCGCCGGCGGAATTCAACCTTAAGCAGGCGTTGACGGATTAAGGGGTTAGCCAGCGACTGAGGCGGGGTAACTGCTCCAGTCGCTCGCCGATTCAAAGGTTCGGTTTGAGCAATTGTCCGGCCGGGCGACTGAACGTCTGCCGCCCACCCTTGAAACCCATCAATGGCGCGCTGATCTCGGCGATTACCGCCGCTGGCGAGGGCGCGTCGAACACGATGAAATCCGCCCGGCAACCGGGCAGCAGGCCGTAATCCTTCAGGCGCAGCATCCGCGCCGATTCGCTCGACACCCACGCCAGGCATTGCAGCAATTGCGCAACGGTGCCCATTTGGCTGACGTTGGCAAACAAGTTGGCCTGCCGGATCAACGACGCATCGCCGTAAGGTGTGAACGGGTTGCCAAGGTTGTTGGTCGATACCGAACACGTCACCCCGCACGCATGCAAATGCGCCAGTGGCGCCACGCCCCGGGGTTTGTTGTTAAAAGTCTCGCGGCCCATCAGGAACAGGTCGGTGCTCGGCAGGCAGGTCACTTGCACGCCGACTTTTGCCAGGTGCAATCCGAGCACCGTCAGTTGCTCCTTGGGCAGGGTCGACAGCTTGGTCACGTGGCCGATGGTGACGCGGCCACCCCAGCCGTGCAGCTCGGTGCAGCGCGCCACTTCCATGACCGTCATGCCCTCGGGGTTGAGGTCGAAATCCAGGTGCAGGTCGAGGTCGCAGTCGTAGCGCACCGCCAGTTCGAACAAACGCTGGATTTGCCCGTGCGGGTCGCTGTCCATGTACGGGCAGCCGCCGAGCACGCTGGCGCCGCTTTCCAGCGCTTGGCATAACAGCGCTTCGGTGCCCGGGTTGTTCAGCAGGCCTTCTTGCGGGAATACGCAGATTTCTAGGCTGATCGCCCAGGCGTAGTCGGCCTGTAAACGGCGGATGGCCTTGAAGCCGATCAAGCCGATCTGCGGATCCAACTCAACGTGGGTGCGCATGTGCGTGGTGCCTTGCACGATGGCTTTGTCCAGCACCTGGGCGCCGCGCCGGTAGACATCTTCTTCGGTGAATTCGGCCTTGGCCGCGCGGGTCTGTGCCACTGCTTCGGCGAGGGTGCCTTCGTGCAAATGGCAGCGCTGCATGATGCAGGCCTTGTCCAGGTGGATGTGGGTTTCGATCAGCCCCGGCAGGATCAACTGGCCTTGCAGGTCGAGGGTTTGCCAGTCACGAGTCGTGTCGCTGAAGGCAGAAACGAAGTGGCCGTGCTCGACGTACAACTCGCGGGCCGACCCGTCATCCCCCAGCCGGGCATTAATGATCCTCAAGGCGCTCATGCGCTGACTCCCTCGCCCAGATACGCCGCCGCCAGTTGCTTGTCGTCACGCAATTGAGCAGCGCTCGCCGCTTTGACGATGATCCCGGTTTCCAGCACGTAGGCACGGTCGGCGATTTGCAGGGCCAGGTTAGCCATTTGATCCACCAGCAGAATGGTTACGCCTTCGTCGCGCAGGGCGGCGAGGGCGTCGTACAGCTCGCCGATCATCGCCGGCGACAGACCGAGTGATGGTTCATCCAGCAGGAGGATTTTCGGCTTGGCCATCAGGCCACGCCCCACCGCGACCATTTGTTGTTCACCGCCGGACAGCAGGCCGGCCGGGTTGTCGATGCGGTCGCGCAGGCGCGGGAAGCGGCTGAGGATCGCCTCGATTTCCGCCTCGACATCGAACGCCTCGCGGCGCGAATAGCCGCCCAGCAACAGGTTGTCGCGCACGCTCAAGTACGGGAACACCTGACGACCCTCCGGCACCAGGGCCAGACCCTTGGCAGCGATGGTGCTGGCGCTGGCCGTTTCGATGTTTTCGTTGTCCAGCAGGATGCTGCCGCCGCTGGCCCGGTGCAGGCCGGCCAGGCATTGCAGGATGCTCGATTTGCCCGCGCCGTTGGCGCCAAGAATCGCCACCAGTTCACCGGGATTGACCACCAGGCTCACTTGGTTGACCACCGCCGAGGCGCCGTAGTCGATCACCAGATCCTTGACGAACAACCGCGCATCGCGGCTGCCATCCCAGCGCTGTTCGCGCGGCGTGGCCTGGTAATCGGTGCCGCCCAGGTACGCGGCGATCACCTGCGGGTTCTGGCGAATCTCTGCCGGCGGGCCGGAGGCAATCGGCTTGCCGGCGTCGAGCACCAGCAGGTGTTCGGACACCGCCATTACCAGGGTCATGTCGTGTTCGACCAGAATTACCGTCAAGCCAAAATCCGCCAGTTTGCGCAGCAGCACGGCCAGGTCATCGGTGTCGCGACGGCTGAGGCCGGCCGCCGGTTCATCCAGCAATAACACCGCCGGCGCCGTGGCCAGGGCGCGGGCGATTTCCACCAGGCGCCGATCAACATGGGGCAGGTCTTCGGCGGCAATGTTCACTTCACCGCGATAGCCGACCAGCGCCAGCAGATCCAGGGCGAGGCTGCGTTGTTCGGCGGTGGACAGGCTGAACGGCAGGCCGAGGCGACCTTTCTGCATTGCCACCAGCAGGTTGTCGAGCACCGACATTTCGCCGAACAGCAGGGTGGTCTGGTAGGTGCGCGCAATGCCGGCCCGCGCGCTTTTCCAGGCCGGCAGGCCCGCCAGCGGTTGCTGCAATTCGATCTGGCCGCTGTCCGGCGCGTAAAAGCCGCTGATCATGTTCAGCACCGTGGTTTTGCCGGCGCCGTTCGGCCCGATGATGCTGGTGATGCTGCCGGCCGGCGCGTGCAGATTGACGTGTTGCGCCGCTTGCACGCCGCCGAAACGAATGCCGATGTCCGTCACTCGCAGCCCGGACGACGGGCCACGGCTACGCAAATGCGCGGCGAGCCGTTGCTGATCGATCTGCGTCGGCGGCAACAGGCGCGTCGGTTTGATCCAGCGGCGGGCGAGGGCGCCGAGCAAGCCGTTGGGTGCGATCCACAGCACCAACAGCAATAAAACGGAAAAAATCAGCAAACGGTATTCAGCGAAATCCGAGAGCAATTCCGGCACCAGCACGATCAGCAACGCGCCAACCAACGGACCGAACAGCATGCCGCTGCCGCCGACGATCACCGCCAGCACAAACAGGATCGACTGGGAAAACGGGAAGGACTCCGGGTTGATGAACATCAGCAACGGCGCCAGCAAACCGCCCGCCAGCCCGGTCAGTGCCGCCGACAAGGCGAATGCCAGGGTCTTGGTGATCACCGGATTGAAGCCCAAGGAGCGGGCGGCGATTTCCGAAGCTTTCACCGCGCGCATCGCCTTGCCCCAATGGCTGTGGCTCAGGCGTTGATAAAACAACAGGGCGCCGATCATCAACGCGGCGGCCAGCAACGCCAGGAGAATCGAAGGGTCAAGGCTGCCCACTTGCGGCAGCGGGATGCCCATCAATCCATTGGAGCCGCCGGTGACGTCGCGCCATTCGATCAGGCTGTGATGCACAACGAACGCGAAGGCAATGGTGATCATCGCCAGGTACGGGCCGCTGACCCGCAACGCCGGAATCGCCAGCAACGCACCAATCAACCCGGCGACCACCCCGGCGATTGGCAACGCCAGCCACAGCGGCCAGCCGGCCAGGGTCAGCAGCGCCGAGACGTAGGCGCCGATGGCGTAGAAAGCGATGTGGCCAAACGAAATCTGCCCGCTCAGGCCAATCAGAATATTCAGCCCAACCCCGACCACCGCCGCCAGGGCGCAGAGGGTAAAGACCAGCAGCGAGTAGCTGTCGAGGGTAAACGCCATGACGCCGCAGACAAGCGCGAGCAGGGCAATGAACAACGGCGCGGCGAGGGTTTTCATGGGTGTCATACCTTCACCAGTGCCTGGCTGCCGAACAGACCGTTAGGGCGCATCGCCAATGCAACGATCACCAGGGCGAAGGTGAAGATCTGGGTGAACGCCGAACCGAAGTACAAAGTGATCAGCGCTTCGGTCAAGCCGAACAACAACCCGGCGGCGAACACACCGCCCGCGCTGCTGATGCCGCCGAGAATCGCCACGGCAAACGCCTTGAGGCCAAACAACATGCCCATCTCCGCGTTGACGCTGAACAACGGCGCAATCAACAGACCGGCCACGGCGGCGAACACCGTGGAGATCGCGAAGGCAATGGCCACCACCCGGTTGACGTTGATCCCCATCAGCATCGCCGCGCGCGGGTTTTGCACGCAGGCTTCCAGCACTTTGCCCAGGCGCGTGTAGCGGCGCACCAGGTACAACGCCAGGGCAATGCTTGCGCCGGCCAGCGGAATCAGCAGTTGCAGGGTGCCGACCTGGTTGCCGAACAACTCGACGTTGAGGTTGACCAGGCTGCTCTCGAATTGCCGCGGCTCTTTGCCAAAGGTGAACAGCGCCAGGTTGTCCACCAGAATCCCGCCGGCCACTGTCGCCATCAGCCACGCCTGCGAACCGCGACTGTGGAACGGCCGCACCAGCCAGCGCTCGATCACCAGGCCGTACAGGGCGCAGAGCATCAGCGTCAGCGGCAGGGCCAACCACAGCGACCAGCCCCAAGTGATGCAGAAGGTGTAGCCCAGCACCGCGCCGACCATCATGGCGCTGCCCTGGGCAAAGTTGACGGTGCGCGAGACTACGTAGGTCAGGTGAAAACCCAACGCCAGTAACGCGTACATGCTGCCCAGGCCGAGGCCAGTGACGATGGCGGCGGTGAACATGGCTTATTCCTCAGGCTTGAGCGGGACGATTTGGTCGTTGACGAAGTGCGTGAACAGGTAATCGTCCGGGCCCAGCGCGTCGTGCTGGGTGGCGGTGAACGGCTGCTGGTAGTGCTTGATCAGGCCGTCGTAGTCGGTGATCCCATAGAAGCCGTCGCGCACCGCTTTGCCGTCAGTACTGCCGGCCTTGGCGATGGCCAGGGCGGCGAGGTGCAGGGCGTCATAGGCGTTGGCGATACCCACCGCAGGCGTCACGTCCGCCAGGGTTTTGATCTGCGGGTAAGCGGTTTTCAACGCCGCCAGCAAGGCATCGCCCTTGGCGCTGTTGTTGTCGGTGAAGACGTAGGTCTGGATGAAATGCACGCGCGAAGCGTTCGGCCCGGCCAACTCGCCAAACCGCCCACCAGCCGGGCCCCAGTGCGACACCACCGGCACGTCCCAGCCCATGCGATCCAGCGACTTCACTACTTGCGCCGAAGGGCCGACGTTGCCGACCATCAGCAGGGTGTCGGCGCCGGCGTTTTTCAGGCGGGTGAGTTGTGGCACCACGTCAAGATCACTGTCCTGGATACGCTCGACCCCGGCGTTGGCCAGGCCACGTTTTTCCAAGGCGCGCTTGAAGCCTGCTTCGTTGGATTCGCCCCATGGGTTGTTGATCAGGATCATCCCTGGCTTCTTCATGCCCTTGTCGACGCCGTATTTCACCAGCGCTTCGTCCACCAGTTCATCGACGGCGGAAACCCGGAACACGTAGTTATCGGCGGCGCCGTTCTCGGTGATCTTGGTGCCGGCGGCCCAGATGCCCATGAACGGCACTTTCATCTGGTTGGCCAGCGGCACAATCGCCAGTGACACCGGGGTGTCGAGGCCGCCAAACAGCACGGTAACTTTCTCGCGCTGCACCAGTTCGCGCGCGGCGAGCATGCCCTTGGACGGGTTGCTCTCGTCATCGCGGCGCACCAGTTCCAGAGGCCGGCCGAGCACGCCACCACTGGCGTTGACTTCGTTGATGGCCATGGTCAGGCCGCGGGTCAGGGCCTCGCCGGATTTTGCCGACTGGCCTGACAGGGCAGCCACCAGGCCGACTTTGATCGGCTCGGCCGCTTGCGCGCCACCGAACATCGCCAGGTTGAGCGTGACTGCCGCAGCCACGGGGAACAGCAGACGTTGCAAGTTTGGAAGCCGGATGGCCATAGTGGATTCTCCTGATTGCTAGCAGTTGCATATTTATTGCTAGCAAGTAGGATGCCAGTCACGGCGGCCCACGAAAGCGCTGTGTTTACCGCATAAAGTGCCGGTTTACGCGCCAAATTAAGGCGACTTGCAC
Organism: Pseudomonas rhizozeae; assembly: GCF_031583775.1. Taxonomy (NCBI): domain Bacteria; kingdom Pseudomonadati; phylum Pseudomonadota; class Gammaproteobacteria; order Pseudomonadales; family Pseudomonadaceae; genus Pseudomonas; species Pseudomonas rhizozeae. The sequence goes on along the minus strand of NZ_JAVLSB010000030.1, from coordinate 7,617 downwards.
CAGGTCGAGGCAATATCGCTCCACCGGTCAACCCTTCACTCAGGAGTCATTGCGATGTCGGAAAGCAATAAAGATGTGCAGATTGTTAGCAATTTTCTGGAGGCGTCCATGGCGCCGGACCCGGTGCGTGCAGCGACCTTTATGAGCGACGACGTGAAAATTACCTTCACCGGCGGCCGGGCGATGCCCACGCCCCAGGCGATTACCGCATTCAACGGTTCGCGCTACGCCTGGGTCAAGAAAGCCTTGGGCAATTTCGACTGGATGGACCGTGGCGACCACACCGTGGTGTATTCCAACGGCACGTTGTACGGCGAATGGCCGGACGGCAGCAGCTTTTCGGGCAACCGCTACCTGGATCGCTTCGAAGTGCGTAATGGCAAGATCACCCACATGGACGTCTGGAACGACAGCGCCGAATGGCTGCTGACGCCAGAGATTGCCCGCCGCTGATTGAATCCTCAGTCAGCCGGCGGGCAAACGCCTTGGTCAGCGCAGACTCCACGACACCCCGAGGTACACCGCCATGCCTTCACCAGGGGTGGAACGGGCGACGTCGAGGCCCTTGTCGTCGTAGCCGGGGCTGACGGTGGCGGCGTAGCGCTTGTCGGTGAGGTTGCGCAGGTCGAGCCAGGTTTGCCAGTCGTTCTTCGGGGCGTTGTAACCCAGGGTTGCACCGAATAGGGCGTAAGGATCGGCTTCGTAGCTGTTGGCGTAATCCACTTCAACCTTGGAGGCGAGTTGGGTGTTGAGCGCGGCGAAGAAGCCTTGCGGCCAGTCGTAGCGCAACTCGCCCTGGTAGTAATGCATCGGCAGTCCCGGCAAGCGGTTGTCGCCGAAGCGCTCGTCGTCGCGGTAGTGGAAGTCGCTGAAGGTGTAGCTCTGGCGCAGGCTCAGGCGGCCGCCGTCGTCCGGCGTCCATAGCGTGCTGAACAGGCTGGCTTCGATGCCTTGGTGCACGGTGGGGCTGGCGTTGAGTTCGTAAGGCGTGACGGCATTGGCGTCGGGCAACACCGAGAGCAGTTCGTGGCGCACTTGCGCGTAGTACCAGGCCAGGCTCCATTCACCCACCATTGCGTCGCCGCGTCCGCCGAGTTCCAGGGTGGTCGCGGTCTGATTCTGCAGCTTGACCGGGTCGCGCTGAGTGCCGGTGGCGGGGCCGCTGCCGGCAGGGAAACGCTGATTGGCGCTGTAGATCAGCGACCACGGATGCGGCCCTTCAACCGAGCGGCTGAGGTTGCCGAACAGTTGCAGGTCCGGCGTGAGCTGGTAACGCAAGCCCAGCCGAGGTGCGTAATCCCAGTCGCCGAGGCTGGTCTTGCCGCCGCCGTCCGGGTAAGTCACGGCGCTTTCCCGGCGGGTGTAAATGGCGGCGAGGCCGGTGGTCAGCCACAGGTCGTCGGCGATTTCCAGGTCGTTTCCCAGGTGCAGCACGGTGTCCGAACCCTGGTAGGTAAAGTTGCGCATGTGGGTGCCCGGCGAGTAGCCAGCGGTGTTGCCGCCGGGGATGCGCACCCTTTCGCTGGCGCCGGCGTTGGGCAAGTGTTTGGTCACCCGCAGGCCAGCGGTACTACGGCTTTCCAGGCCCCACAAGGTGTCGCGGCGCTTGTAGTCGAAGGTGCCGCTGACGTCGGTGTAGGCGACCTTCAAGCGGTTCGGGCCTTCGCGCAGATCCATCGGGTAGTCGTGGTAGACCAGGCCGGTCTGGATGCTCGAATCGTCGTCGATATAGAACGTGGTCTTGTTGCCGAAGAAGGTGCTGCCCGGTTGCTTGCGGCTGTCGTCCCGCGCCACGTAGGCCGGGTTGGCCGCGCGCGGTGAGTGCTCAATCGAGCGCTTGGTCACGCGCCCGGCGAGGTCGTTGTCGGTCTCGCGGTAGCGCAGGTAGAAGCGCGTTTCCAGGTTCGGGTTGAAGCGGTAACCGACGTTGGCGATCACGCCCTGGCTCTCGCTGGCGGTGTGGTCCTGATAGCCGTCGGCCTTGGCGTCGGTCAGCGCCACGTAGTAATCGAGGTCGCCAAGCACTTGCCCGGAACTGACCTGACGCTGCTGATAACCATGACTGCCCATGGCGTAGCGCACCTGCAACAGCGGCGCGTCGTAACCGGTGTGGCTGATGTAATCGACGGCGCCGCCCAAGGCCAAGGCGCCACGATCAAAACCGTTGGCGCCGCGCAGTACTTCCACGCGATCAAGCCACAGCGGCTCCAGCAACTCGTACGGCGTGCCGCCGGGGCCGGTCAGCGGCAGGCCGTCGAGCATCGCGTACAGCCCCGAAGCGTGGGCGCCCGGCGCGCGGTTGATGCCCGAGCCTCGGATCGAAATCTTGGTGCCTTCGTTGCCCGACGACTGCGCGTATACACCCGGCTGATAGGCCAGCACATCCTGATTGCTGGCGACCCGGCCCTGCAGCGGCTGGCGCATGTCCACCACGTTGCTGCCGCCGGGCACCTCGGCCAGACGGGCCTTGGCGTCGTCGATCACCGCGTCTTCACCGCGCGCGTCCGGGGCCTGGATCAGCACTTGGCCCAATTCCATACCTTCAGCTTCAGCCATGGCCTGACAGGCGAGCGCCAGACCGAGCAACGCAGTGGGCAGGGATTTGGCTGAGGACATCGAGAACTCCAGGGCAAGAGGAACGGGCAGTAAAAAGTGCGACGCAGAAAGTCGCGAGGGGAACACATGGCCGTTCCGGTTTTTTCCCCGGCGCTGCGTCTGCACCCCGTTAGGCGCGAGGTTTTTCACCGGGAATCGACACTTGAAAGACTTTTGAAAGCTTGCCAGTGCACTCTCGGCGCAACGCTCTGCTATGGTTCAGAAACCTCTAATCGCTCATTCGGGTGATTTTCCGTAAGCACGCTTTACGGCACCGTCGTCACGGACAGGTCAGCGAGTTAAACGGAAACCCATTAATGGACACACCGCCAGTCGATCGTCCGCCCTCCGAGCCGCAGTCCCGGGCCGAGAAAATTGTCGAATTTCGTCGACAGAAAAGCCTGCTCAAGACCGGTGCGCTGCAGGACGCCATTTTCAACAGCGCGTATTTTTCCAGCATCGCCACCGACGAAAAAGGCGTCATCCAGATCTTCAACGTCGGCGCCGAACGCATGCTCGGCTATCAATCCGAAGACGTGGTCGACAAGATCACCCCGGCCGATATTTCCGATCCCACCGAGCTGATCACCCGCGCCGCCGCCCTCAGCCTGGAGCTCAACACACCCATCACTCCGGGGTTCGAAGCCCTGGTATTCAAGGCCTCGCGCGGCATCGAGGACATCTACGAGCTGACCTACATCCGCAAGGACGGCAGTCGCCTGTCCGCGATGGTCTCGGTCACCTCGTTGCGTGACAGCGCCGGAATCATCATCGGCTACCTGCTGATCGGCACCGACAACACCGCGCGCAAGCAGGAAGAAGCCACCCAGGCGTTGCTCGATCAGCGCTTGCGCGATCAGCAGTTTTATACCCGCTCACTGATCGAATCGAACATCGACGCGTTGATGATGACCGATCCGCAAGGGATCATTTCCGACGTCAACAAACAGATGATGGCGCTCACCGGGCGCACCCGCGACGAGTTGATCGGCGCACCGTGCAAGAACTTCTTTACCGACCCGGATCGCGCCGACGCGGCGATCAAGCGGGTGCTCAGCGAAAACAAAGTCAGCGATTACGAGCTCACGGTGCGCGCCTACAACGGCAATGAAACCGTGGTCTCGTACAACGCCGCGACGTTCCATGACCGCGACCGCAAGCTGCAAGGGGTGTTCGCCGCCGCCCGCGATGTCACCGAGCGCAAGCGCTTCGAACGCACCCTGGAAGAGAAAAACGTCGAACTCGAACACGCCAGCCACATGAAGTCCGAGTTTCTCGCGACGATGTCCCACGAGTTGCGCACGCCACTGAACGCGGTGATCGGTTTTTCCGAAGCGCTCAAGGACGGCATGGTCGGTGACATGACCGAGACCCAGCGCGAATACATCAGCGACATCTTCAACAGCGGCCAGCACTTGTTGTCGCTGATCAATGACATCCTCGACCTGTCGAAGGTCGAAGCCGGGATGATGGAGCTGGAGCTGGAACCGGTAGAGCTGCAAAGCCTTTTGAGCAACAGTTTGCTGATCGTGCGCGAGAAAGCGGCGCTGCAACGCATTCAACTGAAACTGGAAACCAGCGTTGACCTTGGCACGGTCGTACTCGACCTGCGCAAGACCAAACAGATCGTTTACAACCTGTTGGCCAACGCCGTGAAATTCAGTGCGCCGGGCGGGCAGGTCATCCTGGCCGTGCGCCAAGTCGCGCGCGCACAGGTGGGCACCCTCGAAGGGGACTGGCCGGTGCATGGCTTTCAGGTGCCGGACAGCCATTTCGAGCAGTTTCTGGAACTGAGCGTCAGCGACACCGGGATCGGCATCGCGCAAGACAACATGGACAAGCTGTTCAAGGCGTTCAGCCAAATCGACAGCAGCCTGGCCCGGCGTTTCGAAGGCACCGGCCTGGGCTTGGCCATGGTCAAGCAATTGACCGAGTTACACGGCGGCTGTGTCGCGGTCGCCAGCCTCGAAGGTTCCGGCGCGCGCTTCGTGGCGTGGCTGCCGATCCGTTGTTCAACCACTGTGGAGGCGCCATGGCCGAAATCCTGATCGTCGAAGACAACGCCGCCAATATGCGCCTGGCCCGGTTACTGTTGACCAGTGCCGGCCACAGCGTGATTTGTGCGGCGGATGCGGAAACCGGCCTGAAGTTAGCGCGCGATCTACAACCTGCGTTGATTCTGATGGACATTCAGTTGCCGGGAATGGATGGTCTAAAAGCCACCTCATTGCTCAAGAAAGATGCGCGGACCGCGGCGATCCCGGTGATCGCCCTGACCGCCATGGCCATGAAGGAAGATGAAGAGAAAACCCGCCTGGCGGGCTGCAACGCCTACATCATCAAGCCTTTGCGCTACCAGGAGCTCTACCGGGTCATCGACACGTTGCTGCAAAACACACTGCCTCAACAGCCCTCTATTTGAGCTCTCTACATGCCCAACAGCGCCGCTACACTTTTGATCGTCGATGACGAAACCCACGTCCGCAAACTGCTGCAAATGCTATTGCAGAATCAGGGCTATCAGACCCAGACCGCCGGCTCCGGTGAGGAAGCCCTGGAATTGGTCGCGCAACGACCGCCGGATTTGATCCTGCTCGACATCATGATGCCGGGCATGGACGGCTACGAGGTCGCCCGCCAACTCAAGAGTGACAAGGCCACCTCGAACATTCCTATCATCATGCTCTCGGCGCTGGGTGAGCACAGTGCGCGCATCTCCGGGCTGGAGGCGGGCGCCGAAGACTTTCTCAGCAAACCGGTGGAAAGCGCCGAGTTGTGGCTGCGGGTGCGCAACCTGCTGCGGCTCAAGGCGTTCGGCGATTACTTGAAAAGCCACAGCCTGATGCTGGAAGAACAACTGCAGCAGCGCACCATCGACCTGGAGCGTTTCCGCTCGGCGATGGACGCGTCCGGCGATGCGATTTTCCTGATCAATCGCAGCACCATGACGTTGATCGAGTTCAACCGCAGCGCGTCCCGTGTGCTTGGTTACTCCACCGAAGAGTTGCTGAATAAAACCCCGGCCGACCTCAGTGACGACACCACCGAACAACTGGCGGCGCTGTACGACCAGATCATCGCCGGGCGCGGGCCCAGCGAGCCGACGGAATCGCGCATCCGCTGCAAGGACGGCAGCTACATTCCGGTGGAGGTGCATCGTCAGGCCTACAAGACCGGGGACGACTGGATCATCGTCGGCATTGCGCGGGATATTTCCCAGCGCAAGGAAAGTGACCAGCGCATGCTGAAAATGGCTCACTACGACACCCTCACGGGCCTGCCGAACCGCAGCTTGTTTTTTACCACCCTGCAGATGGGCCTGACCCAGGCAGCGGTCAGCGGATGGCAATCTGCGGTGGTGACCGTCGACCTGGATGATTTCAAAAGCGTCAACGACACCTGGGGCCATTTGATGGGCGACCAGGTGCTGGCCGAGCTGGGGCAACGCCTGAGCAGTTGCCTGAATGTCAGTGACACCCTCGGGCGCATGGATGGCGATGAGTTCGCCCTGATCCTGATGATCCGCGAAGGCCAGGCCGACCCGTTGCAAACCGTCGAACGCATCCGCGAAGTGCTGCGGGTGCCGTTTTGCGTGGACGGGCAAGACGTGGCGATGACCGCCAGCATCGGTATCGCGCTGTTTCCCAGCGACGGTGAAGACGCGCAAAGTCTGATCAAGCACGCCAACACGGCGATGCATCGGGCGAAGAAGATCGGCCGCGACACTTACCGCTTCTATACCGCGCAGATGAACGTCGACGCCTCGGCGCGGCAAGAGATGGAAAACGCCTTGCGCGAGGCAGTGCAACAGGAGCGCTTCGAGTTGTTTTACCAACCCAAGGTTGGCCTCACGGACGGCCATATCTGTGGTTTTGAAGCCTTGCTGCGCTGGCCGCGACCGGGTCAGCCGCACGTTTCGCCAGCGGTGTTCGTACCGATGCTGGAAAACCTCGGGCTGATCAGCGAAGTCGGCAAGTGGGTGATCAGGCGCGTGTGCAGTCAGATTGCCGAATGGCAACGCGCGGGGGAGGGGCCATTCAACGTCGCGGTCAACGTCTCCGGCCAGCAGATCATTGAGGGCGATTTGATCGCCGACATCCAGCAAGCGCTGATCGATCATCAAGTCGACCCGCGCTGGCTCGAAGTCGAACTGACCGAAAGCTCACTGATGGAAAACACCGCGAACACCATCGCCAGCCTGCAAACCTTGAGGCTGCTGGGGGTGAAAATTTCCATCGACGACTTCGGCACCGGCTATTCCAGCCTGGCGTACCTGCGGCGTTTTCCAATCGACAAACTGAAGATCGATATCGCCTTCATCCGTGAAGTCACCAGCAACCCGCAAGACGCGGCCATTGCCCGGACCATCATCGAACTGGCCCACAGTCTCAACCTGCAGGTGATTGCGGAGGGTGTAGAAACCCCTGAGCAACTGGCGTTCCTTTCGGAAAATGGTTGCGATCAGGTGCAGGGGTATTTGTTCAGCCGACCGCTGCCAATCGCGCAGTTGCAGGCGCTGATGCGCGAGAGGCCGTGCTTCACTTGAGCCGCCGAGGCTTTAGCACTTGTGGGAGCGGGCTTGCTCGCGAGTGCATTTTTTCAGCCACTGATGTTTCGCCTGACCCATCGCCATCGCTGGCAAGCCAGCTCCCACAGGTTTCGCTGGTGTTCATAAGGACTGCATACACCCGCCAATCCTGTGGAAGCTGGCTTCAGTGACACAGATTCTGTGAACACTCAAAAATCTGTGGAGGCTGGCTTCAGTGACACAGATTCTGTGAACACTCAAAAATCTGTGGAAGCTGGCTTCATGACACAGATTCTGTGAATACTCAAAAATCTGTGGAGGCTGGCTTCAGTGATTCAGTTTCTGTAACCCCCAGAGAACCAGTGGGAGCTGGCTTGCCAGCGATGGCGGCCTGACAGCCAACCCGGTACTCAAAGATGTACCTAGCCCTTTGTGGGAGCGAGCCTGCTCGCGAAAGCGGTGCCTCAGGCCACATCCATATTGAATGTGCCGGG
>NZ_JAVLSB010000002.1:0-14626 GCF_031583775.1 Pseudomonas rhizozeae | reverse complement strand
AAGGCTCGGTGTACCTTCGCTCCGGCATTCATCCGGGGGCATCGCCCTCCGGTTGGCTTCGCTGGCACCTACATGCGATGAGCCCGACTGCGTCGTGCGGCGCTGCGCGCCAATCCCCGGATGAACACCTCCACTCAGCCTCCCGACGGGGCGGGTGAATCAAAAGCCAGATCAAGATCAAAAGCGCGGCGAGCTGACACTCGACCTGATGGGGTACACAGTCTCTGTGGGTTAGCCCCGAACCCTGTGGGAGCTGCGGTGCGACGGTTCGACTTGCCAGCGATGACGGCCTGCCAGCCAACCAACGACTGTCAGATGTACCCAAACCAAAACTGTGGGAGCGAGCCTGCCCGCGAAAACGCCCCGTCAGACACCCCACGACAATCAGAAACATCCCAACCCCTGTGGCGAGGGACCTTGCTCCCGCTGGGCTGCGCAGCAGGCCCAAATCCAAACAACTCGGATTGTCAGTGAAACCGAGTGCACAGGTTCTAGGGCGGCTGCGCCCCCCAGCGGGAGCAAGCTCCCTCGCGACAAAAGCGAGTCAATACAAACTGTGGCGTCAGCTAATCACCCGAACACGCCCTGCCAGACAACCCGCGACAGTCAGAAATACACCAACCCCTATGGCGAGGGAGCTTGCTCCCGCTGGCCTGCGCAGCAGGCCCAAATCCAAACAACTCGGCCTGTCAGCAAACCCGAGTGCACAGGCACCGGGGCGGCTGCGCCACCCAGCGGGAGCAAGCTCCCTCGCCACACTAGTTGAGTAGCTTCAAGCTGTGGCGTCAGGTCCTGGCGTCCGGTGCGTCCACTCGATCCAGTACTCGGTTCACCACCAACTCTGCCAGCGACACCATTTGCTGAATCGCCAACGCGCTGCTGCGGGTCGAGCCCTCCAGTGCGAACGCCAAATCACTGGCCATTACATTCAGCGATGCCAGGGTTTCGCAGGCATGGGCCAACAAGCTTTCGTCGTCCACATCGGGGGCGACGATGAACATCGTGCTGTGGGTTTTTTTATCAGCGGGTTCTTCGGTGGGAGGGGTTAGGTAATGGTCCAGCGCACGATTGGCCGCGTCGCTGAGTTTTTTCGAGTCCAGGGATTCGTAGGGGGAGACGTCAGCTGCTGCGTTGTCAGTTTGTTCTTTGTCCATGAGTAAGGTCCTTCAATTGAGGATCCTTTCGTATACCGGGCCGCCAAGCCCGATCGCTGAAGAATCAGCGATGACAAAAGACTATGCAGGTCACGTCTGACGAGCAACCTGCAAAACTCGTCGGAATTTTCCCTTTTCCGTCGTAAAACAAACGCGTGCGCACCTACCATCCCAGGCGATTCGGATCATCCCTACAAGCAACACCGAATCTCCCGGCATCCGCTGGCGGGCGGAATCGCCAAAGTCCCCAGATTTCTGCTGAGCGGACCGAGCATGAGCAAACTCATCCCCGAATTTCAGTTTGCCGGTGAGAGCGGTGAAGTCGTCGAAGCTATTGCCTGCGTTTTGGTTGTGAGCAAGCTGTTGGCCGCGGTTATGGGGGATGCGGGTGGCCAATTTGGTGAGTACGCAGGCGAGAAATTGAATGAGGTCTTGGAGTGATGACCTTCGATCAGTTAATGGGTGTGTCAGGTATCCCGATAACGCTGTTGTTTTTCCTGAACTACGCATTTCTGGCGTACGTGGCTACGTATAAACTTCGGGACATTCAGAGTTATTTTCCGCATTCCCGTTTTGTCGCGTCACATCGTTGGGATGCCGATATCCCCATTATTCTCAGGGCTGGAAAGTTGGTGTTGATCTGGTCGTTACCGGTGTTCGAGTCATTCCGCAGGCTGGATCCGCCTTCAATGGTAGATGTGAAAAATTTCCCAAGACGACTTCGTTGCTGGGTCGTCATTCCGGGTTACATCAACGCAATTTGCATACTCTGGGCCGCGTGCATTGGGCTGTGGATATTTGTGAAGGGTTACTTTTGATTGCGGCTTTCACCGATCACATCTTGCTCGTTCTTTGGGGGCTGGTTTTTCTTCTGCTTCTTCTCAGCCAAGCCGTCATTTTATTTGCTGGCTACCGCAGGCTCGATCAAATAGAGGTCCACTTTACTGCGTCCAGCCTAGTCAGTATCAGTCGCAAGATCGCGGGCAATGGGCCGATCGGCAGGATGAAAAGAGTCAGGCTTGTCGGGGCGTTAACCGGGAGTTTCTATCAGCATCAGATGTTGGACCCCCGTGCGTTTATGGAAGCTGAAGCTCTGCCAAACCCGCTAAGGAAATGGCTGGCGATTCCAAGAAGGCTGATTCATACGGCAATCTTCCTGGCGGTATTAGCCATGCTTGGAAACGGAGGATTGTATTTCCACGAGGTGACTGCCAGCGCGATGGGAGACTCAAAACTGGTCTATATCGCGGCGTGGCTCGCCCTTATTTCCTCGACCGCTATGATCATCCTGTTCCGCGTTTATCTCGGTTACTTCAAGCTGGAAGAGATGGAGGCGTTACTGGGAACCTCTTATTTTGTTGGCCGAAATCGCCGAGTCATGGGGGATGGGCTTTATGCCCGCCATTACCGGCTGACCCATCTATCGCTCCTGCTCTCGGCCGGCCAAAAATTTCTGCTCGATACCGATCCGCACGCCATTAACGAAGTCGAGCAATTCCCTTTGCACCTGCGTCGCCTGATCGTCATTCCTCACCGGATGCTTGCTTACTCATTCTTAGGTTTTTTCGCACTTTGGTTCGTAGGTCGGTACCTGGGAGCGTAGGGCCTGCTCGTTGTGCTGTTTACAACTGATAACTAAAACTAATGCTATACCGCGGTCGCCGATTAAACGTATCCAGCGCTTCATCCGACATGGGCTTGGCCGCTTCCAGTGCGACGTTGTAGTACTTGGCGTCGCCAAAGCGCAGGCCTACTGCTGCCGATGACATGTCGTTGCCCTGGATCGGCAGTTGGTTGAACCAGGTTTTGGCGCGGTCGAGGACGATGTAGGGTTGCAGGATGCGCACCCAGTTGCCGGCGCGGTTGAAGCTGTAGTTGACCTCGTACGCTACGCCCCAGCCTTTGTCGCCGGAGGCTTGGTCGTCGGGGTAACCGCGGCCGAAGTTCTGGCCGCCGAACACCGCGCGTTCGCTGTCGGGCAAGGTGTCGTCGCTCCAGTACAGCGCGGCCGACAGCACGCCTTGCCAGTTGTCGAAGAATTTGTCGCTCTGCACCCCGGACAGGCGCAGGCGCAGGAAGTCCAGGTCGTAGCTGTCGTTGTTGGTCCGCGCGCCCATGCCGTCTATGCCCTGGTAGACGCCGCCGCTGAGGATGCGCAGTTGTCGCTCATTGGCTTTGCGCCAGTCGCCTTCGAACGCAAGGGCGCGGATGTCGGTGCGTTCTTCGACGCTTAGCGGGAAGCCGACCACGTCGTAGCGGGTCTTGTCGTTGACTGCGTACAGTCGCGATCCGGCGCTCAGGAGTTCGTTGGGCGAAGCGATGAACGGGTGGCTGACGCCGATCGAGTAGCGGTCGTTTTCGCGATGGGATTCCAGCTCCAGACCGTTATCGAGTTGCAGATTAGTGCCCGGATCGGCGCGATAGCGCGAGGCGGACAAGCTCAGTTGTGTGCCTTCGGCGTTGAGGAATTGGTTGTAGTCCAGGCGATAGTATTTTTCGTGATCATCCCCCGGCGGAAACAGGCCGCTGAGGCTGATCTGCTCGCCCATGGCGGTTTGCGAGTTGCTGCTGACGCCAAGCAGGGCCTGGGTGCCATTGCGGTTATCTTCGGTGGTGCTGAGGCTGCTGGTGAACGGCTTGCGGCTGGCCTGGGCGATCAGGGTCGAGGCGCCGTCGGTGGTGCCCGGTGGCGGCACTTGCGCTTGCAGGGTCACGCCCGGCACGCGGCTCATCAGCGTGCTGTAGCGCTCGAAGGTCTTGCGGGTCAGCGGCCGTTCGGCCTGCATCTTGGCCACCAGTTTGTCGAGCAGGCCTTTGACCCGCCCGACGTCACCCTGCAACCGGAAGTCCTTGATGTACCCCTCCACCAACACCACGCGGACCACGCCGCTGTCGAAATTCTGCTGCGGCAAAAACGCATAGGACAGCAGGTAGCCGTCCTGCTGATAACGACGGGTGATGCCGCGAGTGGCTTCGATCAACTCGGCCAGGCTGATCTCTCGGCCGAGCAGCGGTTTGTACTGTTCGGCCAGTTCGTTGAGCGGGTAAACCGTGCCGCCCTCGATCTGCAGGTTCTTGATGGTCAGTTTGGTGTTCATCAGCAACGGCTGCGCTTCGGCGGCGCCGGGTTCCGGTACCGAGAGCGGCGTGGCGCTCGGGCGATAGGCATCGGCGGGCAGGTTGGGCACCGGCAGATTGCGGATGGTTTCGTTGCTGTTGAGGAAACTGGGGAGGGTGTCGGCGAGCGCACAGAAACTGACGGACAGCAACAGCAAGGAAGCCAATACGCGCATAAGACACTCCATGGTCAGACCGCTGCGGCGCTGGATTTTCAGGCTCTTGGGCCCGATTCAGAGGCCGCGGGCGGGTGATCTCCTGAAAAGAAAAAAGACGGAAGACTCAGATGAATCTTCCGTCTCCAACCAAGCGTAGGCGCTGAAGGTGAGGCCGTCGAATCGGCCAGGTGCAATTTAGCGATTGTTGCCTTTGAGGGCGCCAGTGAGGCCGCCGAGCACGCCACCAAGGCCACCGCCAGCGGCGCCGCCAGTGCCGCCGTTGAGCAGGCCGCCAGTCGCGGCGACGGTGTTGCCCACAGCGGTGACGGTGCCGCCGACTGCTGCGGTGACCGGGTTGGCATTGCTGGCGGCGATGGCGCCACCGAGGTTGCTGACCGCCGCACCGGCCTGGCCGGTCAGGGAGGCGACCGGGCTGCCCAGGCCAGTGGCGGCACCGAGGTTTTGCGTTACGCCGGTGACGGCGGTGGTGACGGGGTTGAGTGCCTGGCTGATCCCGCCGCCGAGGCTGGCCAGCGGTGCGGTGGCGCCGGTGTTGGCGATGCCGGTACCGCCCAGTGCAGAACCGAGGCTGGCCACGGTGCCGCCGATGTTGGCACCGACGCTGCCACCGGCACCGACCACGCCGCTGCTGGTGCCTGCGGTCAGACCGTTGCCGACGTTAACCACTGCGCCGCCGACGGTTTCCAGCAGGCCAGTGCCGCCCAGCCCGCCGCCGATGCCGCCGCCACTGCCGGTGCCGTTAGACACCAGGCCACCGGCCTTGCCGACTGCGTTACCGGTGTTGCTCAGGGCCGCGCCGAGGGTAGTGGTGACCGAGTTGCCATTGCCGGCAGCGCTCAGGTTGTCGCCGACGCCGTCGACGGTGTCGCCGACTTTTTTGATCACGCCTTTGAGGGGATCACCCAGTCCGGTGGCGTCACCGATTTTGTCGGTGGTGCTTTCCGCCAGGGCAATCACCGGCACCAGTTTGTTGCCGACTTCGTTGGTCAGCGACCCCAAGGGGCCGCTGCTGGTGGCGGTGCTCAGGGTGTCGCCGAGCATGGTGACTTTCTCGCCGACACCGTTCAGCACAGGCGCCACTTTGGTGACCACGCCGCCGACCACGGGGATGCTGCTGGTGGCGGTGTTGAGTTTGGCGCTGAGGTCCGACACGCCGTCACCCGCGTCGGACACGATGCCACCGACCACTGCGGTGGTTTTGGTCAGTGCGGCAGGGTCAGTGCCCAGTTTGCCAAGGCCGTTGGCCACGCCGTCGCCGACGGTGCTGACGACATTGCCGGTGGTGTTCACGGCGCTCTGCACGACGCCACCGACCACAGGGACGCCGCTCAACGAGTCGCCGATCTGGCCAACGCCATCACCCGCACCGGCCACTGTGTTACCGACATCTTGCAGCAGCGTGGTGGTCACCAGCGGCGTTACCACCGGGTTGGTTGGGTTGCTGGGGTCGGTCGGATTAGTTGGATTAGTCGGATCAGTCGGGTTGGTTGGCGTGGTTGGATCGGTGGTGCCGCCACCGCCGCCCGTGCCTGCGGTGCCATCCGAGCCTGCGCCGCCGGCGCCGGCACCTGCGGTGCCATCGGCGGCCGAACTGCCGGAGCTGCTGTGATGACCGCCACCGCCGCTGCTGCAACCGGCGAGGCCGAGGGCCAGGATCAGAGAAAGGGCGAGTGCTGATTTGCGCGAGATTTGAGCGTTCATTGTTGTTTTCCTTGCACCTGATACAACGTTCGTTGTCTTCGATGGCCTGCTCGGTTCTGTCGCCGGCAGTGCCTTCGTCCGTTGTGCTCATCTCACTCGCAAGGGTGTTTTCGTACCATTCTCAAGTTGGTATTAACCCGTTATATACATCGGCCAAACATGCGGCCTAAGCGCTAATACCTTGGGTGTAATTCACGGCGGTCACGTGGAGAAAAATCTTTTAAATCAATGAGGAGAGATTTTGCGGCGGGGAGGGTGAAGCGCGGGAAAACTTAAGTGATATATACACAATTAACCATATGCGGCGGCGCCAAAAGCTTCGCGAGCAGGCTCGCTCCCACAGGAGATGCGAAATTTGTGGGAGCGAGCCTGCTCGCGAAAGCGGGCGACTAACTGATCGGTTGCCAATGCCCAACCATGTGTTCCAGATCGCCGCTGCCGACCAAGCGCAGATCCCCGCTCGATCCCGCCGCGCTCGCCAGCAAAGTCACTTCGCTGGGCAGGCGTACCGGTTTTTTGAAGTGCACGACAATCTCGACGTTCGACGCGGGCAAGTGATCGCTGAGCGCGGCCAAAGTGCGGGCCTTGTTCCACAGGCCGTGGGCGATGGCAGTGGGAAAGCCGAACAGTTTGGCGCTGGCGGCGCTGAGGTGGATCGGGTTGTAGTCCCCCGAGACCTTGGCGTATTGCCGGCCGATGTCCGCCGGGGCGTTCCAGCGGGTGACTTCATCCAGCACCAGACTCGGCGTTTCTTCCTGAGTGTCGGCGGGCACTTCAGATTCAAGCTTGACGCCCTTGCACAGCATCTGGCTCTGCGCTTCCCACAACAGGCCGAGTTGATCCTCCAGACGCGTCACCAAATCGAACGTCGCACCTTTGGCGTGCGCTTTCAGGTTCTGCACCTGCACGCTGACCCGCCCGTGGCTGACCCCGCCCATGGGGCGTAGCACGCGGATGCGGTTGCTCAGGTGAATCAACCCGAGTAGCGGAAACGGGAAGTCCTTGCTCGTCAGCAACTGCATCTGCAAGGCAAACGCCAGCACATGGGGATAGGTCGGCGGCAGCAAGCCGTCATCGACGAAACCGCAAACCTTGCGATAAGCAGCCAGGCGTTTCGGCTCGACGTCGACGCCACAGCGCAGCCCCTCATCCGGCAGGGTCTTGCCGGTGATCTTGCGCCGGGTCGCGGCGCGCACATACAGCTCGGTGAGGTTCGGTGATCGGCTGAGGTCCTGCCATTCCGTGCTCATGTTCAGGCCCCCAGTACGCTTTGCCCGCAGACTCGCAGTGCCTGACCGGTGAAGGCGCCAGTGCCCGGCTGTGCCAGCCATGCCACGGCTTCGGCGACGTCTTGCGGCAAGCCGCCCTGGCCGAGGGAACTCATGCGCCGCCCGGCTTCACGCAGGCCGAAGGGAATGTGCGCGGTCATCTGGGTTTCGATAAAGCCCGGCGCAACCGCGTTGATGCTGATCCCCCGCTCGTGCAGCGACGGTGCCCAGGCCTCGGCCAGGCCGATCAAACCAGCCTTGCTCGCGGCGTAGTTGGTTTGCCCGCGGTTGCCGGCGATGCCACTGATCGACGCCAGCAGAATCACTCGTGCATTGTCGTGCAGGGTGCCGTTGTCGAGCAGCGCTTTGGTCAGCACTTGCGGGGCATTGAGGTTGACCGCCAGCACCGCGTCCCAGAATTCCGGGGTCATGTTGGCCAGGGTTTTGTCGCGGGTGATCCCGGCGTTGTGCACCAGGATGTCGAGGCCGTCCGGCAAGTGTTCGATCAACTGCGTCGCCGCGTCTTCGGCGCAGATATCAAGGGTGATGCTTTGGCCACCGAGGCGAGCGGCGAGGGCCTCAAGGTCGTTTTTCGCTTGCGGCACGTCGAGCAGGATCACCTCGGCGCCGTCACGGGCCAGGGTTTCCGCGATCGATGCACCGATCCCGCGCGCGGCGCCGGTGACCAGCGCCTTACGCCCGGCCAGTGGCCGCGTCCAGTCCTGCACTTGGGTGGCGCAGGCGTTCAGGCGAATGACCTGGCCGGAGACGAAGGCGCTTTTCGGCGACAGGAAAAACCGCAGCGCGCCTTCCAGTTGATCCTCGGCGCCTTCGCCGACGTAGATCAATTGCAGCACACCGCCGCTGCGCAGTTCCTTGGCCAGCGAACGGCTGAACCCTTCGAGGGCGCGCTGGGTGCTGGCGGCGAATGGGTCGCCGAGGCTGTGCGGATCGCGGCCGAGGATCACCACGTGGGCGCTGGCGTCGAGGTTTTTCATCAACGGCTGGAAGAATTCCCGCAGCTGTTTGAGCTGCTCGTTGCTGGTCAGGTCGCTGGCGTCGAACACCACCGCGCGTACTTTTGGGCCATGGCCGGGAATCCACGGTGTGCCCGGCGCGGATGCGGCGCCATAGCTGTAGATTTGCTCGGTGAGCTTGTGAGCGAAGGCATGCACCGGTTGCACCAGCGGCCCGCCGCCAAGCAGCAGGGCGCCGTCGACCGGCCGCAGGCGCCCGGCCTGCCAACGTTCCAGACGCACCGGCGTCGGCAGGCCAAGGGCGCCGACCAATCGATGGCCGAAGGATGAGTTGGCGAAGTCGATATAGCGGTCAGACATGGAACGCTCTCCAAAAGCTGGGGTTCAAAGTGTGGACCACAGGGGGCAATCAGTCGTTCGATCCACGAGATAAGGCCTACGCTGGAGTACAGCACATGGGTTTAGCAGAGATTTCTGGTTAACGCGGAACCTGTGGGAGTGGGCTTGCCCGCGATTGCGGTGTGTCAGCGCACAACGATATCGACTGAACCACCGCCATCGCGAGCAAGCTCGCTCCCACATGGGAGCGTCCACCGGGGAGGCTGCATTATTTTCTAACAATTACAGGGGGACTTTCATGACTCAGCTGCGCCGCGTCGCGATCATCGGTGGTAACCGCATTCCATTTGCCCGCTCCAACGGGCCATACGCCACCGCCAGTAACCAGACGATGCTCACCGCCGCCCTCGAAGGCCTGATCGAGCGCTACAACCTGCACGGCCTGCGCATGGGCGAAGTGGCGGCGGGGGCGGTTCTCAAGCATTCGCGGGATTTCAACCTGACGCGCGAATGCGTGCTCGGCTCGCGGCTGTCGCCGACTACCCCGGCCTACGATATTCAGCAAGCCTGCGGCACCGGCCTGGAAGCGGCGCTGCTGGTGGCCAACAAGATCGCCCTCGGGCAGATCGAGTGCGGCATTGCCGGCGGCGTCGACACCACATCCGACGCGCCGATCGGCATCAATGAAGGCCTGCGCAAAATCCTCCTGCAAGCCAATCGCGCCAAGACCACTGGCGACAAGCTCAAGACTTTCCTGCAACTGCGGCCCGGCCATTTGATCCCGGAGTTTCCGCGCAACGGCGAGCCACGCACGGGTCTGTCCATGGGTGAGCACTGCGAGTTGATGGCGCAGACCTGGAATATCCCGCGCGCCGAGCAGGATCAACTGGCGTTGGAAAGTCATCAGAAACTTGCCGCCGCTTATGCCGAAGGCTGGCAGAACGACTTGATGACACCGTTCCTCGGCCTGACCCGCGACAACAACCTGCGCCCGGACTTGACCCTGGAAAAACTCGCCGCACTAAAACCGGCGTTCGAGAAAAGCGCCAAGGGCACCCTCAGCGCCGGCAACTCCACGCCGCTCACCGACGGCGCCTCGCTGGTGCTGCTGGGCAGCGAGGAATGGGCCAAGGAGCGCGGCTTGCCGATCCTCGCGTACCTGCGCGACGGCGAAGCGGCGGCGGTGGATTTCGTCAACGGCGCCGAGGGCTTGTTGATGGCCCCGGTGTACGCGGTGCCGCGCTTGCTGGCGCGCAACGGTTTGACCTTGCAGGACTTCGATTACTACGAAATTCACGAAGCCTTCGCCGCGCAAGTGCTGTGCACCTTGAAAGCCTGGGAAGACCCCGAGTACTGCAAGACCCGCCTGGGCCTCGACGCGCCGCTGGGCTCGATTGATCGCCGCCGCTTGAACGTCAAGGGCAGCTCGCTGGCGGCTGGGCATCCGTTCGCGGCGACCGGCGGGCGTATCGTCGCCAACCTGGCGAAATTGCTGGATGCGGCGGGCAAGGGCCGTGGGTTGATCTCGATTTGTGCGGCGGGCGGGCAGGGTGTAACGGCCATCGTAGAACGTTGAACTGACGCTCCCACAGGGTTTCGCGGTGTTGATGAGTCTCGGGACATGGCCTAAGGTCGTCGCTACCGACCTCTGCGACATCAGGCCTTGGAATGACGAGTAACGGACAACTATCCCTCGAACGGGCAATCCCGGCGCTGAGCAGCTTGCCGCGTCCGTTGTATGCGCGGGCGGAAAGTCTGAACGCCGGTTCATGGACGCCGCCGCATCGGCATGACTGGGTGCAGTTCTCCTACGCCATCAGTGGCGTGCTTGGCGTACACACCGCCGAGGGCAGTTTCTTTGCTCCGTCGCAGTGGGCGATCTGGATTCCGGCGGATGTCGAGCATCAGGTGGTGACTTCGATGCGCGCGGAGATGCGCAGCCTGTATGTGCGTCGTGAAGATTGCCAGTGGGCGGACGGTCGTTGCCGGGTGCTGGAAGTCACGCCGCTGGCGCGGGAATTGATCAAGAGTTTTTGCCGGTTGCCCGTGGAGTATCCCGAAGGTGAAAGCCACGAAGCGCGCCTGGTGCAGGTGTTGCTCGACCAGTTGGCGACCCTGCCGGAAGTGGGTTTTTCATTACCCTTACCTCGGCATCCGCGCTTGCTTGGTTTGTGCAATGAACTGATCGCCAATCCGGATCACAGCGTGACCTTACAGGCGTGGGCCGTGCGTTTGGGCATGTCGGAGAAAACCTTGATGCGCTTGTTTCAGCGCGAGACCGGGCTGAGTTTCCGGGGCTGGCGCCAGCGTATGCGCTTGTTGTCGTCGCTGAGCAGCCTGGAGGAGGGCGACAGCGTTACCAACACCGCGCTGGCGTGTGGGTATGACTCGACCTCGGCCTTTATCGCGGCGTTTCGCGGGTTGTTTGGGGTGACCCCGGGGGAGTTGTTTCGCTAGCGGGTTTGGTTGGGACCGCTGCGCGGTCCAGCGGGAGCAAGCTCCCTCGCCACAAAAGCAACTGGCCACAGAGAGCACCTCGCCACAGAGAGCACCTCCCTCGCCACGGGGAGTCGCTCGCGTCTGTTAAATCGGCGTTATCAGGTGCGGAATCGGCGCACCAGGCCATCGAGTTCATTCGACAGCCCCGCCAGGCTCTGCGAGTCGAGGCGTGCGGAGTCGGCCAGTTCGGCGACCCGTTGCGCGTCGCCGTGGATCTGGCTGATGTGCCGGTTGATGTCTTCAGCCACTTGGTGCTGTTGCTCGGCGGCGGTGGCGATTTGGGTGTTCATGTCGCGAATTACGTCCACCGATTCGCGGATCTGCCCGAAGCTGTTGCGCGCTTCGCCGATGCGCGTCACCGACTGCTGCGACACTTCCAGGCTGGCGTGCATTTGCTGGGTGACCTGGCTGGTGCGCTTGGCGAGGTTGCCGAGCAAGCCGTCGATCTCGGCGGTGGAGTCAGCGGTGCGCTTGGCCAGGGCCCGCACTTCATCGGCCACCACGGCAAAGCCGCGACCTTGCTCACCGGCGCGCGCCGCTTCAATCGCCGCGTTCAGTGCCAGCAGGTTGGTTTGTTCGGCGATCGAGCGGATGGTGCCGAGGATTGACTGAATGTCCACGCTGTCGCGCTCCAGTTGCTGCATCGACTGCGCTGACTGTTCGATTTCCTGGCTTAAACGATCGACGCTGCTGACCGCTGCGTCGATCTGTTGCTGACCTTCGCGGGCCTGGCGCTGGCCGCTGTCGGCGGACTCGGCGGCCTGGCTGCACGAGCGGGCCACTTCGTTGGCGGTGGCGACCATTTCGTGGAACGCCGTCGACACCATGTCCACCGCTTCACGCTGGCGCCCGGCGACTTCAGCCATGTCGTGGGAAACCTGGGTCGAGCTCTTCGAGGTGTCGAGGATCTTGGTTGCCGCGCCGCCGATGTGCTGGATCAGACTGCGGATTGCCGAGAGGAACTGGTTGAACCAGTTCGCCAGTTGCGCGGTTTCGTCCCTGCCACGGATTTCCAGGCTCTTGGTCAAGTCGCCTTCACCCTGGGCGATGCCTTCCAGGCCGCTGGCGACACTGCGGATCGGTCGCACGATGACGCTGGCGAAACTGGCACCGACCACCGCAAACACGGCGGCCAGGACGGCAGCGATGATTGCGATCAGCCAGGTCAACTGGGTGGCGGCGCTCATTACGTCAGCCTGTTTGATCAGGCCGATAAAGGTCCAGCCCAGTTGCTCCGACGGCCAGACGTTGGCCATATAGCGCTCACCGTTGAGCTCGACTTCCACCAGGCCTTTGCCAGCCTTGGCCAGTTGCGCATAACCCTCGCCGAGGCCGGCCATGGGTTTGAAGTTGTTGGCCGGCTGTTTCGGGTCCACCAGGATGGTGCCGGTGTTTTCCACCAGCATCAGGTAGCCGCTTTCGCCGAGCTTGATCTGTTTGACGATCTCGGTGAGCTGCTTGAGCGTCACGTCGATGCTGACCACGCCACCGTTAGTGCCGAGCTTGTTGTCGATGGTGCGCACGGTGCTGACATAGGTCGCGTCGTCCTGGGCCCAGTAATAAGCCTCGGTGCGGAACGGCTTGCCGGGTTTGGCCTGGGCGGCCTTGTACCACGGGCGTTGGCGCGGGTCGTAATTGTTGAGCTTGGCGTCGTCCGGCCAGGACACGTAGCCGCCCGCCGCCGTGCCGACGATCGCGTAGGCGTAAGCCGGGTGGCTGGCGCCGAGGTCTTGCAGGAAGGCAAAGACCTGCTTGTCCATCTCGCCTTGGGGAATGGTTTCGGCGTTGGCTGCCATGTAGGTCTTGAGGCTGGCGTCGGTGTTCTTGATCAGCGGTTGTGACGCCAGGTACTCGACGTTCTGGCTGATGCCGTCGAAAAACAATTGCATGGCGTTGCTGACCTGGCGGATTTCCCGGCCGCTGCTGTCGACGAAAGCTTCTTTCGCATCACTGCGCAGGTTCAGCACGACCAGGGTGGCGACCAGCACCACGGGGACACAGGCGATGATTGCAAACGCCCAGGTCAACTTTTGTTTGATGTTCATCCGCGCTCCAGATTTTTTGTTGGCCCACGCAGTGCAGATGACTCGCGGATTATTGGCAGCCGTAACGGTTGGGTCGGTCCTCGATCCTTGAGTGATTCATCGTTTTTTATCGTCGGACGCTTCCTGTCCTCTTTGATGACTTCGGCTGGGGAGCGGGGAAATTGAGGACCGTTGGTAGAAATCCTACGAAGTGTCGTAATCAGATCACAGCCTCTGTCGTAAATGCCCTGCTCGCGCAGGGCCGGCGGATCAGTAAAGCTCGGCTATGATTTTTATCGGCCGCCGAAACGCGCTGGATTCGGCACATTGTGTGCATTGCACAGGTTCATAGGTCGGCAACCCCTCCCACCGATGCGAGGATTGCCGTATAACGAATGACTTTCGCGTGTTTGGTAATAAAGGACCCACAATAAAAGCTGATGAAGACTCCAAAACGCATTGAACCCCTGATCGAGGACGGTCTGGTCGACGAGGTGCTGCGCCCACTCATGAGTGGTAAAGAAGCAGCTGTTTATGTGGTGCGCTGCGGCAACGAGTTACGTTGCGCGAAGGTTTACAAGGAGGCGAATAAACGCAGTTTCCGCCAGGCGGCCGAGTATCAGGAAGGCCGCAAGGTACGCAATAGCCGCCAGGCCCGGGCCATGGCCAAGGGCTCGAAGTTCGGCAAGAAGGAAACCGAAGATGCCTGGCAGAACGCCGAAGTAGCGGCGCTGTTCCGTCTGGCTGGCGCCGGTGTCCGGGTGCCGCAGCCGTACGACTTCCTGGAAGGCGTGCTGCTGATGGAGCTGGTGGCCGACGAGTACGGTGATGCCGCGCCACGCTTGAACGACGTGGTGTTGGAGCCGGATCAGGCGCGCGAGTATCACGCGTTTCTGATCTCGCAGATCGTGCTGATGCTGTGTACCGGTCTGGTGCACGGTGACCTGTCGGAGTTCAACGTGCTGCTGACGCCGACCGGTCCGGTGATTATCGACTTGCCGCAAGCGGTCGACGCCGCAGGCAACAACCACGCGTTCAGCATGCTCGAGCGGGACGTTGGTAACATGGCGTCATACTTCGGCCGGTTCGCTCCAGAGTTGAAGCGCACCAAGTACGCCAAGGAAATGTGGGCGCTGTACGAAGCCGGCACCTTGCACCCGGCCAGCGTGCTGACCGGTGAGTTTGACGAGCCGGAAGAACTGGCGGACGTGGGCGGCATCATGCGCGAGATCGAAGCGGCGCGCCTCGACGAAGAGCGCAAGCAGGCGATTCGCGCGGCAGACGACACCCCGCCGAACAAAGCCGAAGAACCGCCTCCACCCTGGATGCAGTGATTGGCGAATGAAAAACCCGGCTTCGGCCGGGTTT
>NZ_JAVLSB010000029.1:0-107513 GCF_031583775.1 Pseudomonas rhizozeae | reverse complement strand
AGCAAACGGCCCGCCGAATCCCGCTGATAGCCCGTGACTAAACTTGAGCCGTCCGAACCAAACTCGGTCTTCTCCAACAACTGGCCCTTGAGGTCGTAGGCATAGGCCGTGCGCTGACCGTCGAAGCCGGTTTCCTGTCGGATCAATCCGCCGGGGGTGTAGTCCAGTTGATAGGTTTCGCCGGCTTCGTTCTCGATCGCTGTCAGCAACAGGCGCGAATGGTCGTAGCGATAGTGGAGCTGGGTGCCGTCCGGGTTGATCCGTCGGGTCAGCAGGTGCAGGTCGTCGGCGTAGTCGTAGCGGGTGATGCGCCCCAGTTCATCGCGCTCGGCGGTGACCTTGCCGTAGGCGTTGTAGGCAAAGCCCCGGGTCGCGCCGGTAGGCGAAGTCGTTTGCAACAGTCGGCCGAGGGCGTCCCACTGGTAGCGAACAATCGCGCCGTGTTCGTCCTGGCGGGTGGTCTGCCGCCCCAGTGCGTCGTAGGAAAACCGCCGCTGGCCGCCATGGGGCAGGGTTTCTTCCTGCAACTGGCCGAGACGATTCCACACATACCGATGGCGGCTGTTGTCCGGGTAGCGGATCGACAGCAACTGCCCCTGGCCGTCGTAGTCGTAATGGGTGACCTGACCCTCCGGGTCGACGGCTTCGGTGATATCGCCCTGGGCGTTGCGCTGATAGGTCCAGATGCTGCGGCCCCGACGCTTGGCGTGCAGGAAACCGTCGCGGTACTCGTAGGACGTGGGTTCGTCTTCCGGCGGAATCAGCGCCACCAGGCGTCCGACGTCGTCATAGCGGTATTCGGTGACCGCACCCAAGGCATCCTGCTCGGCGATCAAGCGGCCCTGCTCGTCATACGCCTTGCGCTGCTCGGCGCCATCGGCCTCGACCCGCCGCACCAGGCGCGCGCGGTCGTCGTGTTGATAGCTTTCTTCGCTGCCGTCGCGGTACTTGACCGTGACGCCGCCGGCGTCATCCCAGATGTACCGGGTGTCCATCTGCGCAAACGAGGCCCAATGCCGGACACAGCGCGCGGCTTTGCCAGACCTTTCCCACGCCCAAAAGAAACTCGCCCCACCGGCCAATTGCCGCTGCAGGATCACGTGCTGGTCGTCGTAGTCGTAGCGCTCGCTGTCGCCGGCCGCGTTGGTCGCGGCGATCAGCCGCTGGCGGGCGTCGTAGCGGTAGGAAAACAGCGTCTGTTCTGTACGCCAGGCGTCTTCGAGGGTGTCGGCGGGATGGAAGCTCTGGTAGTCGACGGCCACCAGGTGCGAGCGCTCATAGCGCAGCCGCAGGGAACGGCCGGCGCCGTTGTTCAGGCGCACGATGCGCTGCTGGTTGTCGCGCACCAGGGTCAGACGATTGTTGTAGGCGTCGCTGATGGCGGTCAGACGTCCGCCGCGAAAGTGTAGGAAACTTGGCGTGTCACCGGCCTGGGCGAGGATCAGCTCTTCCGGCTCATCACCGAGAAAAATCGCCGCCCGCGACAGGCTGTTGTGGATTGCCGGCCGCGCCAGTGACGGCAGCGGAAAGCGCGTGCGGCGGTTTTCGTGGTCGGTCCAGAGCACCTCGTCGCCGTCGACATCCAAACGATGGGCGAGGGAATGGCTCCAGCCAAACCCGAGGCCACAATCGATCTCCACCGCGCTGCTGCGGTAAACGCGGGTGAAGGTGAACGGCAGCACGCCGTCGAGCACCGCGTCGTCGAGGGTCAGCAGTTCTTCGCCGGTGACCATCGACACTGGGCAGCCGTTGGTGGCGGTTTTGTCAGCGGAATCGGCGCTGTCGCCTGCAGGATTTTTCGCCTGGTCGGGGGCGTCGTCGTGGAATTCGTCTTTTTTCAGCGTGGTATTGCGCCGGCCATCCCAGCGCAGTTGCATGCGACCTTTCTTGACCCCCGCCGCGATGCCACGGGCCGCCACTTTTTTGTAGCGGTCGACATAGCCGATAAAGCTTTCGATGACGCCAAACAATGCGTCGATGAAACGCAGGGCAATGCTGACCAGCACTTGGCCGTACTTGGCGCTGCGCATCGACAAATAAGCAACCGCGACCGGCGCGCCGACCACCGACAACTTCAGCACCAGCACAACCAAAATATCGATCAGCAGCGACACGGCAACATTGCCCAGCAGCTCCGCCGAAACACCCGCCAGCTCACTCGGCGGCAACATCTCCAGCCAAAGACTCGCCGTGCGCATCAACAAACACAGCGCCGCCTCATCACTGGCCAGCAGCAACGCCTTTTCCAGCGCCTGTGGGGATTTTTCCGCCAGTGCCTGAAGTTGCAGGGCGCTTTCACCCAGTTGTTCCAGGTGCGCAGCGGGGTCCTTAAGAATGTCGCCGATCAAGCAGACGCTGTCCCATACACCCTGGATCGCCGCCCAACTGCCCGCCGCGAGCCCATTGCCCACTGACTGCGATACCGACGTCGACCACTTCGGTTTGAAGCTTTGCCACTCAGCCCGCAGCCACTGATCCAGATCCTGCGTCAGCCCGTCGTAGGACGCGAACAAGTCATCAATCTGCGCTTCAGTGACCTGATGCTGGACCAGCACCCGGTAAAACTTCCCCGCCTCGCCTTGAAACTTTCCTACACCGTTTTCATCCAGGGTGATGACCGTGCTTGCACCGCCATCGACGGCAATGACCTCGACGTCAATATTGCCCAGCGGAATGTCATACACCGACTCGAACGAGCTTTCGATCAACAGAATGCCGCTGGCCGGGCACTGCGCCACGCTGGAAAAATGGTCGTCATTCACGCCGACGGTGGTCGTGGTGCTGCCGACCTTCAGGCGACGCTCCATGTCCAGCAGTGCCGGCAAATCAGCCGCGTGGCTGATCACATCTGCACCGCGGTTAAACCAATGCCCAAGCTGTTGGCGATAGAGGCTGAGGGTGTCCTTGAAACTGTCGAGTTCCTGCTCGATGCGCGTCACCTGCTCCATCAGCGACGTTCCGCCAGCAAGTAGTCCACGCACTGATGTTTCGGCGCATCCGGCAGGCTCAAGTCATGCAGAAAATGCTTGAGCTTGCAGCGCAAGACCGACTCGGAAAACAGCTCATAAACGTCCGGACGTTCTTCGCTGAGCCACTTCAACAAGTTGCTCAAACGGGCGGCACTGTCCGCTCCCGCAAAACCGTTCAGCAACGCAGGCGGCACCTTCCACCAAGGAAACGCCTGAGCACTGGCCAACGCCTGACCGCCGATGTGTACCGACCGGCCATTGATCAGGCAACGGTCCACCAGCGGCAATAGCTGCGCAGCGTCGACCTGTTCAGACTGCAAGATCGGCAGCAGAAAACGCCCGTCCCAGAAGCGAAAAAAAGTCGCTTGGCCGTTCGGCAACAACACTTGAGTAAGGCTGCGCAGTTGATCAACCAGCGCCACCAATGGTGCGCGCGACACCGCCAGCCAACCCCAATCATCGGCCGGGGTTTGCGCCACCCAATCGAGAAAAGCACTGCCCGGCTCGACCGCCACGACGTAAGGCATCACCGGTTCCCACTCGGCATACGCGGTGTCGGCCCAGATCGGGCTCGGCAGCGAATCGCTGCACGACCGAAAGGCTTTGAAGGGTTCTGCGGCGCTGGCGTTGCAGAAGATAGCGAAGAGTTGTTCGCCGGGTTGTAAAGGTTGACTCTGGAGCCAGATATGAGGAGCCACAGACACCATCACGAAAACGAACCTTCCTTTAAAGATAAGGGAAGTTCAGTCCGCATGAAACTTACAACTACAACCAACTTATTAACGATGCCTGCATGAACACAGAAACAAAGAATAGACACTCTGCGAATCCCCGACTATTGGAGTTCGCCTATTTTTGCATGAACCTCTCAACAATCAATAAAGCTCGGAAAAATCAGAATACTCCTACATAAAATTACCCTCCCGGGGATAAGTATTCACGCGCACCAACTATTTGAGCCATCCACAATATTTTCCCAAGGCAAAAAGCACCAGCATCATCAATCCGAGCAGCAGCGTTATCGAATACATCGCTTTCAACCTAAATTTCAGACTGGACGGAAAATTATCGTAATCCCCCTCATCCAAACGGCCATCCCTTATAGATTTTTTATAAAAGAACACCATGGCTGCGACATTTACAACTGCAAATGATCTACTCAACAAACTCCTATTAAGATAAAACTTGTACACCTCAACGCCGGGTGAATTTCTCAAACCAGCAATAATCTTAGCCAGTTCGAAATTCGCGATGCACAGTCGAAAAACAAGCACACCTATACCCGCGACAATATTAAATATGACTAAAACAAAATATAAATCCTTTGCGCTCATTCTTACCGGCGTCCAATATAACTAAAAATCGCAAAGTTATCTTCCACGAATGTCAACTCACAAATGCCGCTCAAAAGTGCAATAGCCGGATTAGGATATCCAGTTATTGTATCGTCCGACCCCGATAACTAATACTAACAATATCGACAACACGAGCATCGACCACCCACAGAGCACCAGCAGAAGTTTGAGTTTTGGTGGAAAAGCTCGATAGTCCTGCCGGTCCAACTGACCACTATTGACTGACCTACGATAGAAAATCAGTAACACCGTAACACGATTCACCAACAGCACTCGAGCAATAGGATCTGCCCCCAAATGTTCTTTTGTTTGCATTATACCGCGCGAATTCCCCAGGTTATCCAGGGCCTCATCTAAACGAAAATAAGCTACATACAAAAAAACAAGAAGCAGCAACGAGATCAAACCCATCAAAATCAGCCCGCTCATTAAATAGGCCATATGAGCCTCAGTTTTAGCCAAATGAACACCCCATCAATACACCATTAAACCATAGCGCAGCCTTCGATAGATGGAGGCATATTCGCGCAACCCCGGACTAAAACCACTACATCCAGCCCATATATTTACAACCAATCAGCAAAACAATCAGCGCCATAGCACTTCCAAGTGAAGCCATATAGAAGAATCGAATCACCCTCAGCAAACCACGAGGAAAGTTAACATAATCCTCCTGACTCAAGGAGCCACTCTTTATTGCCCAAGATGGGAAAACCAAAAAAGAACCTACACACGTCAATACTAAGTAGCTTCCAAATACACCACCACGAGAGGAAGAACTATACACCAGCATTCCCCGTGAGCGACTCAGAAAATCCCCAATTTTTTGCATTTGAAAAAAATGAAGATAGACGTTACCAAGAACCGATATCAACGCCATTCCAAAAAACAATCCGCCGAAAGTAAGAACAAACCAAACCTCATCGTCGCTAGTCATTTATAAATCTCACCATAAATTATTTCTCCGATTTTCTCCCCTCCTGCCTCTCCGAAAACTGAACCTCCCAAAGTCCCTACACCGACCATTACGAGAGAACAACCAACCGCCCCTGCACCCGCAGTTAAAATACCGATTCCAACACAAACAGCGGCCCCCATAGTTGCTCCTGCAATACTCCCCCCAAATGCGCCAGCAAATTTCCCCACTTCCGAAAATTTAACTTTCCTGCAAGCTTCCTCGGTTCCGACTCTGCAGGTTTCCTGGATTTTGATTCCAGAAGCGGAGGCCCCTAATGAAATCCCAACCCAGCCCCCTAACTTCATCACCTTCCCAGCCTTGCTCACCCCATCAATATGCGTCGCATAACCGGGGATCCCTCCCGCCGTGCCGGCCTTGCTCCAGTGATGCACAAGACTGCGAGTTGAAATTCCCAGCGCATTTTTCAGTTTTGGGTGATCCGCAATACCCACTCCTTTGCGCACCAATGGCCCGAGGCTGTTATCCAAACGCCCCATCAGCTTTTTACGTTCAGCGAAGAAATTCGCGCCCTGGAGTTTTCCATGTTTGTCGAAAGTACGTTTGTGCAGATTTTCCAGATCGACGAGCGTGTTTTTCAAACTAGCCAAATGCTGACCGAACATCGCCGCACCAATACCAACCCCGGTGGAGCCCTGCGAGAGAAAGGATTGAATTTCATCATGATGACGCGTCATAAATTCAGCTTCCGCGTCGCTCAAAGGCTCAAGCGCCGCATCCACTTTTTGCGCCGCCTCCATCAACAACGCTTCTTCACGGGTGCATTGCGTATTGCGCGGATCACTCAGGACAATCAGTTGACCGGGTTTGGCGTATTGGGTGATCTGCGGATTCAAGCTTCGAAACTTCGTCAGCACGTCCGGTGATGGCTGCGGGAACAGCATCGACTCAAGGGCTGAGCGAGACATGCCCTGCTCGACGATATGGAAACCTGGTTCCACGGTCGAAGCAGGTGCGGCGGATGATGCTTTCGGCGCACCGGTCAATGAGTTGGGCGTTGGACA
This sequence comes from Pseudomonas rhizozeae, assembly GCF_031583775.1. Taxonomy (NCBI): domain Bacteria; kingdom Pseudomonadati; phylum Pseudomonadota; class Gammaproteobacteria; order Pseudomonadales; family Pseudomonadaceae; genus Pseudomonas; species Pseudomonas rhizozeae. The sequence goes on along the minus strand of NZ_JAVLSB010000029.1, from coordinate 101,209 downwards.
CAGCCCTCCCTTACACCGCTCACACTCCTCACAAAACGGCGCATCGCTTTTCAAACTCATGATTTGCGCAAGGCTCAACACGGCCGGCGTGGCGGCCGTGAGTACCGGCGGACCATCGACGGCGGCCGGGGCGGCCGCCATTGGCGCCATGGGAGCGCCGCCGACCTGGATCGGCACGCTGCTGAAAATCCCACCGGGGCTGAGGCTGATCCACTGGCCGCCGGCCTGAATGGTCGCGCTGACGCCAGCGTCGATGACCACTTGCTGTCCAGCAGAGACATGAAATTGCTGACTGGCGCTGACGGCCTGGTTGTTGACGCGGATGTGCCGGTCACCGACCACCCGCAGGTGGTCGTCCTGTTTCAGTTCGGTGTGGCGCTGGCCGTGGGTGATGTGTTGTTCGTCGGCCTTGAGTTCGTGGCGGGCGGTACCGGTGACGACGATGCTGCGCTGGTTGTCGACCTGGACGCTTTGGTCATTGAGTACGTGCTGGGTCCAGTTTCGCTGGGCGCGCAGGTAAATTTCCTCGGCGCCTTTACGGTCCTCGATGCGCAATTCGTTGTAACCGCCGCCACCGGGACTACTCTGGCTGCGGAAAATACTGCGGGTTTTGTCGGCGGGCAGGTCCAGCGGTGTCGGCGTCGACGCGTTCGGCAGGCAGGCCATGACCAGCGGTTTGTCGGCATCGGCGTCGACGAATCCCACCAGCACTTCCATGCCGACTCGCGGGATGAGCGCGCTGCCGTAACGATCGTGGGCCCAACCGGTGGCGACTCGCAACCAGCAACTGGAGTGCTCGTTGAACTCGCCATCGCGATCCCAGGCCAGTTGCACTTTGACCCGGCCGTACTCGTCACAATGGATTTCACTGTCCTGCGGGCCGGTGACGATGGCCGGTTGGTAGCCAAGGATGCGCGGCTTGTCGTGGACCAGCGGCGCACGGAAAGAAACATCCCACGGCGTAGCGAGAAAGGTATTGCGATAGCCCTGGAAACTGTCTGACTCATCGCCGGCGGATTCTTCCAGCACTTGCGGCTGGCGCCCGCGATGTTCGATGTGCGTCAGCAACCACAGGTCATTCCAGTCGCTACGCGGGTGTTCGATGAGTTGCAGGAAATGTCCGCTGACCAAGGCTGATTGGTCGCTACGTCCTTCGGCCTGCCGGTAATCGGCGCCGTGGCGCTCCAGGGTGCGCACGGCCACTTGCTTGCCGGTGTCACGATCGATGAACTGGCCCGGAAAACGGTAATCCTCCAGCACCGGCCGCTGCTCGCTGTCGGCAGCGCTGTGCAGCGCCAGCGTCGGTTTATGGAAGTTGTAGTCCCGTCGACTGACCGCCGTGGTGCGGGTTTCCAGGCGCACGCTGAACCGCTTGATTGCTGGCGTATCAGCAGCCATGCCGCTGCCCGGCAGGTACGGGGTCGGATTGGGCAACGTCGGGAACACCGTTTGATCGTCACCGAACACCAACAGGTGGCCATCGATGCTGTGCTGGAAGTGGAAGTGAATGCCGATCTCCGCGCACAGGCGCTGGATAAACGCCAGATCGCTCTCACCGTACTGCACGCAGTACTCGCGCTCGGGGTAGGTGCACCCGAGCTGGAACAGAAACGCATCGCGCAGGATGCCGTGATCCTTGAGCACCTGGGTGATGATCGCCGGCACGCTCAGGTGCTGAAAAATCCGCTGATTGATGCGGTGCTCAAGGTAAGCGAGACGCGGCACCAGGCTGACTTGATAACGGGTCAGCCGCTTGCCGGAATCGCCCTGGGCCACGCGATAAATCTGACCGTGGATGCCGGCACCGTCGCCGTCAAAACTCAAAAAAGCCTGACGATGCAGCAGGCTTTCAAGGTCGAGGTCCGGCCGTTCGCTCACCAGTTCCAGATCAAAGCGATAGGGTTGGCTGATGGCCTCCTTGCCGACGAACTCGAGGACGTTGAGTTCGCTCTCTACGCCTTCGAAGGTCAACGTGAAGCGCGGTTGATTGGCAGGCGCGAACATCCGATGTCTCTCTGCAGAATGAAGGCGGGCGATTCTGCATGAGGGGCATTGGTTGTTGAGTGGAGGTCAGGGAAATCAGATTCCTCCTACATTTATTCGGATTTTTCTCCCCGAAGTTGGGAGGCACGGCTACAGACATTTCTGTCAGAAACCAGACTGACAGTTTCCCGCTGGGGATTACGCACTAGGGAAAAGAGCGCGTCGCGCAAATCACGGTGCAACCGATGAAGACACCTTCAGCACCTTACTTCCAACTCGGAATCATTTGCGCCGATTTCGGGCGCAGCCCACGAAATCCGTGCGCTTCAGGCACCAATCGAGGGCGGTGACCAATGACCGGAAATTAATTCCTGAACACCGGCGGATTATTCCGACAAAAAGGGTTGCACCCGGTTGCACCTCTTTCGACACACGGCTAATCTGGCGACCAGCTGATGCCACGCGGTCGTGGCGAATTTGAGGATAAAACAATGGCTACCACCACCCTCGGGGTCAAACTCGACGACCCGACGCGCGAACGCCTGAAGGCCGCCGCGAATTCGATCGATCGCACGCCGCATTGGCTGATTAAGCAGGCTATTTTCAATTACCTGGAAAAACTCGAAGGTGGCGCCACCCTCACCGAACTGAATGGTTCGGCCAAGGACAGCGACGAAAGCGTCGATGCGCCACAGGATCACACCCATCAGTGCTTCCTTGAATTCGCTGAAAGCATCCTGCCGCAATCGGTGCTGCGCGCATCGATCACCGCCGCATACCGTCGCCCGGAACCGGAAGTGGTGCCGATGCTGATCGAGCAGGCACGCTTGCCGGCGGCCATGGCCGAGGCCACCAACAAGCTGGCGGCGTCCATCGCGGAAAAACTGCGTAACCAGAAAAGTGCCGGCGGCCGTGCCGGGATTGTTCAGGGTTTGCTGCAGGAGTTTTCCCTGTCGTCCCAGGAAGGCGTTGCGCTGATGTGCCTCGCCGAAGCGCTGCTGCGCATCCCGGACAAAGGCACCCGCGACGCGCTGATCCGCGACAAAATCAGTACCGGCAACTGGCACCCGCACTTGGGCAACAGCCCGTCGCTGTTCGTCAATGCCGCGACCTGGGGCCTGCTGCTGACCGGCAAACTGGTCTCCACCCATAACGAAGCCGGGCTGACTTCGTCCCTCAGCCGGATTATTGGCAAGAGCGGCGAACCGATGATCCGCAAGGGCGTGGACATGGCCATGCGCCTGATGGGCGAGCAGTTCGTCACCGGCGAAACCATTGCCGAAGCCCTGGCCAATGCCAGCAAGTTCGAAGCCAAGGGTTTCCGTTATTCCTATGACATGCTCGGTGAAGCCGCGCTGACCGAACTGGACGCGCAGAAGTACCTGGCGTCCTACGAACAAGCGATTCACTCGATCGGAAAAGCCTCCCACGGCCGTGGGATTTATGAAGGCCCAGGCATTTCCATCAAGCTCTCGGCCCTGCACCCGCGTTACAGCCGCGCCCAGTACGAGCGGGTGATGGACGAGTTGTACCCGCGCCTGCTGTCCCTGACCTTGCTGGCCAAGCAATACGACATCGGTCTGAACATCGACGCCGAAGAAGCCGATCGCCTGGAGCTGTCCCTGGATCTGCTCGAACGCCTGTGCTTCGAACCGCAACTGACGGGCTGGAACGGCATCGGCTTCGTGATCCAGGCGTACCAGAAACGCTGCCCTTACGTGATCGACTACGTAATCGACCTGGCGCGCCGCAGCCGTCATCGCCTGATGATTCGCCTGGTGAAGGGCGCTTACTGGGACAGCGAAATCAAACGCGCCCAGGTTGAAGGCCTGGAAGGCTACCCGGTGTATACCCGCAAGGTGTACACCGACGTTTCCTACATCGCCTGCGCGCGCAAACTGTTGTCGGTGCCGGAAGTCATCTACCCGCAGTTTGCTACGCACAATGCCCACACTTTGTCGGCGATTTACCACATCGCCGGTCAGAACTATTACCCCGGCCAGTACGAATTCCAGTGCCTGCACGGCATGGGCGAACCACTTTACGAACAGGTTGTGGGCAAAGTCTCCGAAGGTAAGCTGAACCGTCCGTGCCGCGTGTACGCCCCGGTCGGCACCCACGAAACCCTGCTGGCCTACCTGGTGCGACGCCTACTGGAAAACGGCGCCAACACCTCGTTCGTCAACCGGATTGCCGACCAATCCATTTCCATCCAGGAGTTGGTGGCCGATCCAGTGGCCAGCATCGAGCAAATGGCGACGCTGGAAGGCGGTTTCGGCCTGCCGCACCCACGTATTCCGCTGCCTCGCGACCTGTATGGCAGCGAACGCGCCAACTCCAGCGGCATCGACATGGCCAACGAACACCGTTTGGCGTCGCTGTCCTGCGCCTTGCTGGCCACCGCGCATAACCACTGGAAAGCCGCGCCGATGCTCGGTTGCGCCTCCAGTAGCGAAGCCGCGTTGCCAGTGTTGAACCCGTCCGATCACCGCGACGTGGTGGGCCACGTGCAGGAAGCCACGGTCGAAGACGTCGACAACGCGATCCAGTGCGCCATCAATGCCGGGCCAATCTGGCAAGCGACGCCACCCGCCGAGCGCGCGGCGATCCTTGAACGCGCCGCCGACTTGATGGAAGGCGAGATTCAGCCACTGATGGGCCTGCTGGCCCGTGAAGCCGGCAAGACCTTCGCCAACGCCATCGCCGAAGTCCGTGAAGCGGTGGACTTCCTGCGCTACTACGCGGTGCAGGCGCGCAACGATTTCAGCAACGACGCCCACCGCCCACTAGGCCCGGTGGTGTGCATCAGCCCGTGGAACTTCCCGTTGGCGATTTTCAGCGGCCAGGTCGCCGCGGCCTTGGCCGCCGGCAACCCGGTGCTGGCCAAGCCTGCGGAGCAAACCCCGCTGGTGGCGGCGCAAGCCGTGCGTTTACTGCTTGAAGCCGGGATTCCGGAAGGCGTGCTGCAACTGCTGCCGGGCCAGGGCGAAAGCGTCGGCGCGCGACTGGTTGGCGATGATCGGGTCAAAGGCGTGATGTTTACCGGTTCCACCGAAGTCGCGCGGCTACTGCAACGCAGCGTCGCCGGTCGCCTCGACACTCAGGGCCGACCGATTCCGCTGATCGCCGAAACCGGTGGGCAGAACGCGATGATCGTCGATTCCTCGGCGCTCACGGAGCAAGTGGTCATCGACGTGGTCGCGTCGGCCTTCGACAGCGCCGGCCAGCGCTGCTCGGCCTTGCGGGTACTGTGCTTGCAGGAAGATTCCGCAGAACGTGTCATTGAAATGCTCAAAGGCGCCATGGCCGAATGCCGTCTCGGCAACCCGGAGCGGCTGTCCGTGGACATCGGCCCGGTGATCGACGCCGAGGCCAAGGCCGGCATTGAAAAACACATCCAGGCCATGCGCGACAAAGGTCGCAATGTGTACCAGGTGGCGATCGCCGAGGGCGAAGAAATCAAACGCGGCACTTTCGTGATGCCGACCCTGATCGAGCTCGAAAGCTTCGACGAACTGCAACGGGAGATCTTCGGCCCGGTGCTGCACGTCGTGCGGTACAAGCGCAAAGACATCGACAACCTGATCGGCCAGATCAACGCGTCGGGTTATGGCTTGACCCTGGGCGTGCACACGCGGATCGATGAGACCATCGCCAAGGTCGTCGACAACGTCAACGCCGGCAACGTCTATATCAACCGCAACATCGTCGGCGCCGTGGTCGGTGTGCAGCCGTTCGGTGGCGAAGGTCTGTCGGGCACCGGGCCGAAAGCCGGCGGGCCGCTGTACCTGTACCGTTTGCTGTCGACTCGCCCTACGGATGCCATCGAACAATCCTTCGCGCGCGGTGATGCGACTACCGCGCCAGACGTACGCCTGCGCGACGCCATGAGCAAGCCGCTGACGGCCCTGAAAACCTGGGCCGACACCCAACAGTTCGCCGATCTCAGCGCCTTGTGCGTGCAGTTCGCCGCGCAATCGCAAAGCGGCATCACTCGCCTGCTGGCCGGCCCGACCGGCGAGCGCAACAGCTACGCGATCCTGCCCCGTGAGCACGTGTTGTGCCTGGCGGAAGTCGAGGGCGATCTGCTGACGCAACTGGCGGCAGTGCTGGCCGTCGGCGGTTCGGCGGTATGGCCGGAGACTGACGAGAGCCAGGCATTGTTCGCACGCCTGCCGAAGGAGATTCAGGCGCGAATTACGCTGGTTTCCGATTGGACCAAGGACGAAGTGCTGTTTGATGCGGTGCTGCATCACGGCCATTCCGATCAGTTGCGCTCGGTGTGCCAGCAAGTGGCCAAGCGCACCGGGGCGATTGTCGGGGTGCAGGGCTTGTCCCAAGGCGAGACCAACATCGCCCTGGAGCGCCTGGTGATCGAGCGGGCACTGAGCGTGAATACAGCGGCGGCGGGTGGTAATGCCAGCCTGATGACTATCGGGTAATACTCTACGATCCCAGGCACCCCGAGGATGCCTGGAACACAAAACCTGTGGGAGCGAGCCTGCTCGCGAAAGCGTCCTGTCACTCAACATCAGTGTTGAATGTCAGGGTCTCTCCGCGAGCAGGCTCAGTCCCACATGTGTTATGTCGTCCCTGTAAAGTCGCTGCTCTGCTTCACTATCACCGCCATCAATCATCCTGTTCACCCCTCCCCCGCACGCCTAGACTCGGCCCATTCCAAAACAGGTAAGCCGCCATGTCCGAGACGTTGCTCAGTTCCCGCAATCTGGCTTTCGAGCTGTACGAAGTCCTCGACGCCGAAGGCCTGACCCGGCGCGAGCGTTTCGCCGAGCACAACCGCGAAACCTTCGATGCGGCGCTGGGAACGGCGCGCAGCATTGCCGAAAAATTCTTTGCCCCGCATAACCGCAAGAATGACGAAAACGAGCCGCGCTACGAGAACGGCGAGGCGATCCTGATTCCTGAAGTAAAACCCGCCGTCGATGCGTTTCTGGAAGCCGGTTTCCTCAACGCCGCTCGCAGTTTCGAGGCCGGCGGCATGCAGTTGCCGACCCTGCTGTCGCAGGCTTGCTTTGCGCACTTCCAGTCAGCCAACGCGGCGTCGACCTCCTACCCGTTCCTGACCATGGGCGCGGCGAATCTGATCGAAAGCTTCGGCACCGAGGAGCAGAAACAGCGCTTCTTGCAACCGATGATCGATGGTCGTTTCTTTGGCACCATGGCCCTGACCGAGCCCCATGCCGGCTCGTCGTTATCGGACATTCGCACCCGAGCCGAACCGGCGTCCGACGGCAGCTATCGACTCAAGGGCAACAAGATTTTCATCTCCGGCGGCGATCATCCGCTGTCGGAAAACATCGTGCACATGGTGTTGGCCAAGCTGCCGGACGCCCCGGCTGGGGTGAAGGGGATTTCGCTGTTTATCGTGCCCAAGTTTCTGGTCAACGACGACGGCAGCCTCGGCGCCCGCAACGATGTGTTGCTGGCCGGGCTGTTCCACAAGATGGGTTGGCGCGGCACCACATCTACGGCGCTCAATTTTGGCGATAACGGTGAATGCGTTGGCTACCTGGTGGGCAAGCCGCACCAGGGTTTGAGCTACATGTTCCAAATGATGAACGAAGCGCGGATCGGCGTCGGTATGGGCGCGGTGATGCTCGGCTACGCCGGTTATCTGTACTCGCTCGAGTACGCCCGCGAGCGCCCGCAAGGTCGCGTGCCGGACAGCAAAGACCCAAGCACCGCACCAGTGGCAATCATCCAGCATGCCGATGTGAAACGCATGTTGCTGACGCAGAAAGCCTATGTCGAAGGCTCGTTCGACCTGGGGCTGTACGCCGCGCGGCTGTTCGACGACACCACGACCCTGGAAGACGAAGCCGCGCGCAAACAGGCCCATGAACTCTTGGACCTGCTGACGCCGATCGTCAAATCCTGGCCCTCGGAGTTTTGCCTGAAGGCCAACGAACTGGCGATCCAGATCCTCGGCGGCCACGGCTACACCCGCGAATACCCGGTGGAACAGTATTACCGCGACAACCGTTTGAATCCGATCCACGAAGGCACCCACGGCATTCAGTCGCTGGATCTGCTGGGGCGCAAACTGGCGCAAAACGGCGGCGCCGGGCTCAAGCAACTGATGCGCCTGATCGCCGACACCGGCGCTCGCGCCCAGACCTACGAGTCGTTGACACCCCTGCGCGAATCGCTGGAAAAACTGGTGGCGCACCTGCAAACAGTGACCATCGGTTTGCTCACGGATTTGGGCCAGGGCAAGGTCAACAGCAGCCTGGCGAACTCGGCGCTGTACCTTAAAGTGTTCGGTCACACGGTGATCGGCTGGCGCTGGCTGGAGCAGGCGATTCGCGCCGAAGAAGGGCTGGCCAGAGGCGAGGCGGCGGATGTCAGCTTCTATAAGGGCAAACTGCAAGCCGCGCGGTACTTCCTGACCTGGGAAGTGCCGGGTTGCCACCATGAACTGGCGATTCTCGAGGCGCGGGATGATGTGTGCTCGGGGATGCGGGATGAGTGGTTCTGACCCAGGCCTACGGTTTGGCTGAAATCGATTCGCGAGCAGGCTCGCTCCCACAGAAGATTTGCATTCCACTGTGGGAGCGAGCCTGCTCGCGAAGAAGCCCTGGCTGACAACACGTCAACCGGGTTTCAAGCGCCCCTTATGCGCCGCGCCAGGCCTGCGCAAAGCCTTCAGGCCTGCTGGATGGTCTTGGAAATCACTTCAACCGTGGCGTTGACTTGCTCTTGGTAACGGTCGAGTTCCTGCCGGTGTTGCTTCTGCATTTCGATCTGTCGGGAGCAAAGATTCATCGCCGCCAGCACTAGAAGCCGGTCACCGATCAGGGTCGGGTACTTTTTCTTGGTCTCCGCCAGCGCGGCTTTCAACATCATGGCGGCGTCCAGCAGGGTCTGCTCTTCCCCGGCTGGCGCTTTGATCGAATAGTCCTCGCCCAGAATGGAGACGACTTTCACCCCGTCGGCGCCGTGGTTCATGCGCTGACCGGCTTGGCGCTGACGCGCTCGACCAGGGCCTGGATACGCGCGGCGGTGGCACCGTGCTTCTCTTCCTGTTCCATCAGGTTCAGTTGCAGGCTTTCGTTTTCATCCTTGGTCTGGGCCAGTTCGGCGCTCAGGGTCTGATGGCTTTCGAGCAGGGTCTGGTTCTGTTGCACCAGCTCGCTGACAAGTTGTTCGAGCTGGCTGAGGGATGCTTCCAACATTTTGATTTTCCAGGCATTTTCAAAGGGCGCGTACGATAAAGAAAAGTCGCCACGGTGACCAGGGGAATCAGGCGCAAGGCCTTGAACTTCCTGGCGGCCGACCTTCCTCGCGAGTTTAAAAGACTGTGATTGACCGATCTGGTTCCTGCACTTCGTCGCCGGGCGACCCCTGCGACAAAAGCGCGCAAGGCCTCAAGACTTTAGTCGTATGACCGATAAGTCAGGCATACCCCGTCTTAGCCCCGCACGGATGCGCTCTTTCCGGTAAAGCCCATGTCCCTACGTAATATGAACATCGCCCCGCGCGCCTTCCTTGGCTTTGCCTTGATTGGTGGCCTGATGCTGATCCTGGGCGTGTTTGCGCTGAACCAGATGAGCAAGATCCGCGACGCCGCCGAAGACATCACCAGCACCAGCGTGCCCAGCATCAAGGCGCTGGACGAATTCACCCAGTTGACCCTGCGCCTGCGGGTGTTGTCGTACCGCTTGCTGGTCAACCGCGAGCCGGACGTACAGCAAAAGACCATGGACCTGCTCGACAGCCGCAACCAGCAAATCCGCACGGCCCAGGCCGCCTACGAGAAGCTGATCACCGCCCCTGACGAACGCGCCGCCTACGATCAATACGTGCAGTTGCTCAGCCAGTACCGGCAGATTGAAGACCGCATGAAAACGCTGTCGCGCAACAATCAGGTCGATGAGTTACGCGCCTTGCTCAACAGTGATCTGCTGAGCAACTCGGAAGCGATAAACGCGGTGCTGGGTCGCCTTCTGGAGATCAACACCCAGCAAACTGAAGACACTAACCAGGCTGCAGCCGATCAATATTCATCGGCGTTCAATCTGGTGGTGGCGCTGCTGGCGGTCGCTACCGCGCTGACGTTGCTGTTCGCCTGGCTGCTGACCAACAGCATCACCCGGCCGATCGCCAATGCTCTGGACGCCGCCGAAACCATTGCTGAGGGCAACCTGACCCGGCCGATCAGCGCCGACGGCAGCGACGAAGCGGGCCGCTTGCTGGCAGCCATGGCGAAGATGCAGGACAAACTGCGCGACACCTTGCAGCGGATTTCCGGTTCGGCCACACAGTTGGCTTCGGCCGCCGAAGAACTTAACAGCGTCACCGACGAAAGCGCCCGTGGCCTGACCCAGCAGAACAACGAAATCGAACAAGCCGCCACCGCCGTCAACGAAATGACCAGCGCTGTGGAAGAAGTGGCGCGCAATGCCGTCAGCACCTCCGAAGCCTCGAAGAACGCCACCACCTCGGCCGGTGACGGGCGCGACCTGGTGCAGGAAACCGTCAGCGCCATCGAACGCATGAGCACCGACGTGCAAAGTACCGCGACGCTGATCGGCGACCTGGCCAACGAATCTCGCGACATCGGCAAAGTGCTGGATGTGATCCGTGGCCTGGCCGACCAGACCAACCTGCTGGCGCTGAACGCCGCGATTGAAGCCGCGCGGGCCGGTGAGGCGGGCCGTGGTTTTGCCGTGGTGGCCGACGAAGTGCGGGCCCTGGCCCATCGTACTCAGCAATCGACCAGCGAAATCGAACGGATGATCGGCAGCATTCAGACCGGGACCGAGCATGCGGTGGACTCGATGCGCAACAGCACCGAACGCGCCGAGTCGACCCTGAACATCGCCCGTGGTGCCGGGTTGTCGCTGGACACGATCAACAGCGCCATCGTCGAAATCAACGAGCGCAACCTGGTGATCGCCAGCGCCGCCGAAGAACAGGCGCAGGTGGCCCGCGAAGTGGACCGCAACCTGGTGAACATCCGTGATTTGTCGGTGCAATCGGCCACCGGCGCCAGCCAGACCAGCGCCGCCAGCAACGAACTGTCGCGCCTGGCGATAGACCTGAACAGCATGGTTGGGCGGTTCAGCTTGTAAACGGCTGAGCCGAACCCAGTGGTGAGCGAGTCCAGTTGAGCTGAGGCAACTTCCCTTGTGGCGTGGCAACTTCCCTTGTGGTGAGGGGGCTTGCCCCCGTTCGCCTGCGAAGCAGTCGCAAACCGGCTGATGCGGTTTGTCTGCACGACCGCAGTGCCGATTTTGGGGTCGCTTCGCGCCCAGCGGCAGCAAGCTCCCTCGCCACAGGGTCTTCACCGCAACAAAAAATAATGTCCACTGCAGCCATGTTGGTCATCACAGCAGCAAGATTTGCCATCAAGCTCGACGCCCTGACACCAAAAGCTTTTTGACAGCATCACATTTCAACAGGTTAGAATCGCTGGCACGCAGACTGCATGGTCAGCCTCGCCCGCCTTTCAGCTTTTCTGGAGTACTGCCTTTTGAATGCAACGACCATCAACAGCCTCTTCTTGATCGGCGCGTTGCTGGTAGGTGCAAGCATTCTGGTGAGCTCCCTGTCGTCCCGCCTCGGCATCCCGATTCTGGTGATCATTCTGGCTGTGGGCATGTCCGCCGGCGTTGATGGCGGCGGCATCATCTTCGACAACTACCCGACCGCCTACTTGGTGGGCAACCTCGCCCTCGCGGTGATCCTGCTTGACGGCGGCTTGCGCACGCGGGTGTCGAGTTTCCGCGTAGCGCTGTGGCCGGCATTGTCACTGGCGACGGTGGGGGTACTGATCACCACCGGGCTGACCGGCCTCGCCGCTGCGTGGTTGTTCGACCTGAACCTGATCCAGGGCCTGCTGATCGGCGCCATCGTCGGCTCCACCGATGCCGCGGCGGTGTTCTCACTGCTGGGCGGCAAGGGCCTCAACGAACGGGTGACCGCCAGCCTGGAAATCGAATCCGGCAGCAACGATCCCATGGCGGTGTTCCTCACCGTCACCCTGATCGACATGCTCGCCAGCGGCCAGACCGGCCTGCACTGGAGCCTGTTGACCCACCTGCTGCGTGAATTCGGCATCGGCGGCGTCATCGGTCTCGGCGGCGGCTGGGTGATGTTGCAACTGGTGAACCGGATTAACCTGGCCACCGGCCTCTACCCGATCCTGGTGATCGCCGGCGGACTGGTGATCTTCGCCCTGACCAACGCCCTGCACGGCAGCGGCTTCCTCGCGGTGTACCTGTGTGGCCTGGTGATCGGCAACCGCCCAGTGCGCAGCCGCCACGGCATCCTGCACATGCTCGACGGCATGGCGTGGCTGGCGCAGATCGGCATGTTCCTGGTGCTGGGATTGCTGGTCACTCCGCACGACTTGCTGCCCATCGCCCTGCCGGCACTGGGCCTGGCGCTGTGGATGATTCTGTTCGCCCGTCCGCTCTCGGTGATGGTCGGCCTGCTGCCGTTCAAGGCGTTCCATGGCCGGGAAAAGGTGTTCATTTCCTGGGTCGGCCTGCGCGGCGCCGTACCGATCATTCTCGCGGTGTTCCCTTTGATGGCGGGGCTGCCGCACGCGCAGCTGTATTTCAACCTGGCGTTCTTTATCGTGCTGGTGTCGCTGCTGGTGCAGGGCACGAGCCTGCCGTGGGTTGCCAAGTTGCTCAAGGTCACGGTACCGCCGGAGCCGGCGCCGATCAGCCGCGCGGCGCTGGAGGTCCACGTCACCAGCGAGTGGGAGTTGTTCGTCTACCGCCTCGGCGCCGAAAAATGGTGCATCGGCGCGGCGCTGCGCGAGCTGAAAATGCCTGAGGGCACACGCATCGCGGCGCTGTTTCGCGGCCAGCAACTGCTCCATCCGTCGGGTAGTACGGTGCTGGAAGTCGATGATTTGCTGTGCGTTATCGGCCATGAACACAACTTGCCAGCCCTCGGAAAACTGTTCAGCCAGGCCCCGCAACGGGGGCTCGATTTGCGCTTCTTCGGCGACTTCGTGCTCGAAGGCGACGCCCAGCTGGGCGCGGTTTCCGCACTGTACGGGCTCAAACTCGAAGGGGTCGATCCGGACATGCCGCTGGGTCGCTTCATCACCCAGAAAGTTGGCGGTGCGCCGGTGGTCGGCGACCAGGTGGAATGGAACAACACCATCTGGACGGTGGCGGTTATGGACGGGAACAAGATCGGCAAAGTGGGCGTCAGATTCCCCGAAGGAAGTCGCCCGGGTCCCGGGTTGTTCCTCTAAACTGCGTCCACCCTCACTTGCTTGACCGGTCTCTATGCCTACCCTGCGCTCCCTATTCGCCATTGCCCTGCTGGGCCTGAGTCTCTCTGTCGGTTCGTTGCACGCCGCCGAGCCGCCCACCAGCGAAGCCGTGCAGGCGAACCTGGATAAAGTCGCCGATCGCAAACTGCCGGAAGCCGACCAGAAAGCCCTGCAGGCCCTGCTGCAGAACACCCTGACCCAACTCGGTAACAAACGGGATTACGACCAGAAGCTGATCGACCTCAAACAGCAACTGGCCAGCGCCCCCCGGGAAAACATCGAAAACCAGCGCGAGCTGACCCGCCTCAAGGGCACACGGATCATGCCGGTGGCCCAGCGCTATGGCACGCTGCCGATCCAGCAACTCGAACAAATGCTCAGCGACCGCTCGACCCAACAGAGCGATCTGCAGAAAGCCCTGGCCGACGCCAACAGCCTGATCATCACCGCACAAACCCGCCCCGAGCGCGCCCAGGCCGAAATTTCCACCAGCCAGACGCGCATCCAGCAGATCAACAACATCCTCAAGGCCGGCAAAGACAACGGAAAGGCCTTGAGCGGCGAACAGCGCGACCTGCTCAATGCCGAATTGGCGGCGCTCAATGCACTGATCCCGTTGCGCCGCCAGGAACTGGCCGGCAACAGCCAGTTGCAAGATCTGGGTAACGGTCAGCATGACTTGCTGGTGGAAAAAACCACGCGCATGGAGCAGGAGATTCAAGACCTGCAGACCCTGATCAACCAGAAGCGCCTGGCCCAATCCCAGGAAACCGTCACCCAGCAATCGATCGAAGCGCAGAAGGCCGGCGGCAGCAGCCTGCTGGCGACCGAGAGCACGGCCAACCTCAAACTCTCTGACTACCTGCTCAAAAGCACTGACCGGCTCAACGAAGTTACCCAGAAAAACCTGCAAACCAAGCAGCAACTGGACAGCGTGACCCAAAGCGATGCAGCGCTCGATGAACAGATCAACGTGCTCAAGGGCAGCCTGCTGCTGTCGAAAATCCTCTACAAGCAGAAGCAGGCCTTGCCGCGCCTGAAGGTCGACCGCGACCTGGCCGATCAGATCGCCGATATTCGCCTTTACCAGTTCGAGGTCAGCCAGCAGCGCGAATTGCTCAGCAACCCCGGCACTTACGTCGATAACCTGTTGGCGACCCAGCCGCCGGAGCAGGTCACCCCGCAGTTGCGCAAGAGCCTGCTGGAACTGGCGCTGACCCGCGCCGACCTGCTGGAGCGGCTGAACCGCGAACTGAGCGCGGTGCTCAACGAATCCATTACCCTGCAACTGAACCAGAAGCAACTGCTGAGCACCGCGCAAAACCTGCGCTCGACTCTCGACGAGCAGATGTTCTGGATTCCCAGCAACAAGCCCCTCGACCTGGAATGGATGCGCGGCGTGCCGGATCGCCTGGAACGGCAAGTCACGACGCTGCCTTGGGCGTCGAGCCTGAGTGAGCTGACCGACGGCCTGACCCAGCGTCCGCTGCTGTTCCTGCCTTTGCTGTTGCTGATCGGCGCGCTGCTGTGGCGGCGTAAAAACCTCTACGCGCGGCTGAACAATGTTCACCAGGACATCGGCCATTTCAAACGCGACAGCCAGTGGCACACGCCGCAGGCGATCCTGATCAACATTCTGCTGGCCATGCCGCTGTCTCTGGGCCTGGCCCTGTGCGGCTACGCTTTGCAGATCGACGCCCGCGGGCAAAACACCAACATGGGTGCGGCGCTGCTGCAGATGGCCCAGGCCTGGCTGGTGTTCTATACCGCGTATCGGATTCTCGCGCCGGGTGGCGTGGCCGAGTTGCACTTCCGCTGGGAAAAACCCCAGGTGGAATTCCTCCAGGGCTGGGTCCGTCGCCTGGGCCTGGTGGTGCTGGCGCTGGTGGCCGTGGTGGCGGTGGCTGAATTGCAACCGGCGGCACTGGCTGACGATGTGCTGGGCATGCCGGTGGTGTTGATCTGCTACGCGTTGATGGCCTGGTTGCTCAGCCGCTTGATGCTGACCAGCCCGACCCACCAAAACGCCTCGCTGTTCCGCAAAGTGGTCGGCGTGGCGTTCACTGCCCTGCCCATCGCGTTGTTTGTCGCGGTGTGCTTCGGCTATTACTACACCGCGTTGAAACTCAGCGACCGCTTGATCAACACCCTGTACCTGCTGATGTTCTGGCTGGTGATCGAGGCCACCTTCGTCCGCGGCCTGTCGGTCGCGGCGCGACGCTTGGCCTACCAGCGCGCCCTGGCCAAACGTCAGGCGGCGAAAGAGGCCGGCGAGGGCGAAGCGGTAATCGAGGAGCCGACCCTCGACATCGAAAAGGTCAACGAGCAATCCCTGCGACTGATTCGCCTGGCGCTGCTGGGTGGGTTTATCGCCGCGTTGTACTGGGTCTGGTCAGACTTGATTTCGGTATTCTCGTACCTCGACAACATCACCCTCTACGAATACACCAGCGGCACCGGCGCCAACATGAGCATGGTGCCGATCAGCATCGGCGACATGCTCGGCGCGCTGATCATCATCGGCATCACGTTCGCCCTGGCGCGCAACCTGCCGGGTTTGCTGGAAGTCTTCGTGTTGTCCAAGCTCAACCTGGCCCAGGGCAGCGCCTACGCCACCACCACCCTGCTGTCGTACGTGATTGCCGGGGTCGGGTTTGTCTCGACCCTGTCGACCCTTGGCGTGAGTTGGGACAAGTTGCAGTGGCTGGTGGCGGCGCTCTCGGTCGGCCTGGGCTTCGGCATGCAGGAGATCTTTGCCAACTTCATCTCCGGGATCATGATCCTGTTCGAGCGCCCGGTGCGGATTGGCGACACCATCACCATCGGCAACCTGTCAGGTACGGTGAGCAAAATCCGCATCCGCGCCACCACCATTACCGACTTCGATCGAAAGGACATCATTGTCCCGAACAAGACCTTCATCACCGGGCAACTGATCAACTGGTCGCTGACCGACACCATCACCCGAGTGACCCTTAAGCTCGGCGTCGATTACGGCTCTGACCTCGACCTGGTGAAAGAACTGCTGCTCAAGGCCGCCCGGGAAAATCCGCGGGTGCTCAAGGAGCCGGAGCCGCATGTGTATTTCCTGAATTTCGGCGAAAGCACCCTCGACCACGAACTGCGCATGCACGTGCGCGACCTCGGCGACCGCAACCCGGTGCTGGACGAGGTCAACCGCTTCATCAACCGTGAATTCAAGAAGCAGCACATCAACATTTCATTCCGGCAGATGGAGGTTTACCTGAAGAACCTGCAGGGCCAGGAATACAAAATGGTGCCGATCGATCCCGAGCACAAAACCATCGCCCCGCTGGTCGATGGCAAGCCCGTGCAAGAGCCGCCGCCGGAGCAACCACCGGCCAAGCTCGACTAACGGGTCTATCCCCAGCAGAATGCTCGGACATTCTGCTGGAGAATGGCCCTTGAAAGCCCTCGACGAACTGACCTTCGACAACCGCTTCGCCCGCCTCGGCGACGCGTTTTCCGCGCATATCCTGCCTGAACCGATCGACGACCCGCGGCTGGTGGTCGCCAGCCTCGCCGCCATGGCGTTGCTCGACCTCGACCCGGCGGTGGCCGACAGCCCCGAGTTTGCCGAGCTGTTCAGCGGCCACAAGCTGTGGGCCGACGCAGTGCCGCGGGCGATGGTCTATTCCGGGCATCAGTTCGGTTCCTACAACCCGCAGCTCGGTGACGGACGCGGGCTGTTGCTCGGCGAGGTCTACAACCAGGCCGGCGACCACTGGGACCTGCACCTCAAGGGCGCCGGGCAAACGCCGTTCTCGCGCATGGGCGATGGCCGCGCGGTGCTGCGTTCGTCGATTCGTGAATTTCTCGCCTCCGAAGCCCTGCATGCGCTGCACATCCCCAGCACACGCGCCTTGTGCGTGATCGGCTCAAGCACGACGGTATGGCGCGAGAAACAGGAGCGCGCGGCGATGGTCCTGCGCCTGGCCCCCAGCCACGTGCGCTTTGGCCATTTCGAATATTTCTACTACACCAAGAAACCGGAACAGCACCAGGCGCTGGCCGAGCACGTGCTGGCCATGCACTTCCCCGAATGCCGCGAACAGCCGCAGCCGTACCTGGCGATGTTCCGCCAGATCGTCGAGCGCAACGCCGAACTGATCGCCAAATGGCAGGCCTACGGGTTTTGCCACGGGGTGATGAACACCGACAACATGTCGATCCTCGGCATCACCTTCGACTTCGGGCCGTTCGCCTTTCTCGATGATTTCGACGCTAACTTCATCTGCAACCACTCCGACGACCAGGGCCGCTACTCGTTCAGCAACCAGGTGCCAATCGGCCAGTGGAACCTCAGCGCCCTCGCCCAGGCTTTGACGCCCTACATCAGCGTCGAAGATCTGCAAGAAACGCTGGGCCTCTACCTGCCCCTGTTTCAGGCGCACTACCTCGACCTGATGCGCCGCCGCCTCGGCCTGACCAGCGCCGAAGACGATGACCAGAAACTCGTGGAACAGCTGCTGCAACTGATGCAAAACAGCGGCGTCGACTACACGCTGTTCTTCCGCCGCCTCGGCGACCAGGCCCCGGACCAGGCCGTCGCGCAACTGCGGGACGACTTCGTCGACATCAAGGGTTTCGACGCCTGGGCCGCGCTGTACCTGGCCCGCGTCGCCCGCGAAGGCGACCTCGACCAAGACCAGCGCCGCACCCGCATGCACGCCGTCAACCCGCTCTACATTCTGCGCAACTACCTGGCACAAAAAGCCATCGATGCGGCGGAAAGCGGCGACTACTCCGAAGTCCGGCGCCTGCACGCCGTGCTGAGCAACCCTTTCGAGGAACAGCCAGGCATGGCCAGTTACGCCGAACGGCCACCGGAGTGGGGCAAGCATTTGGAGATTAGTTGTTCGTCTTGAGGCGTATCAGTCCGATGGATCAATCACGCTCACGACCCTGGCTACGATGTCGGTCATCGTCACATCGTCGAGGCGCTCAATGAATTTGGCTGATCCGTCGTGGACACGCTGTTCAATATCGAAGCTTCGAACTTGATTGCACACCGCGACGCCACTCGTTTCATGACCGGAGATCACCACCGCCAAGCCTGAATTTCGACTGAAGTTGCCACCGCTGGTGATCGGTACCGCCATACAAACGCCCAAAGCATTGATTGCCCTGGGCGTGATAACCACGTAGCGATGGCGGTTCATCATCTCCCTTCCTGACACTGGATTTGGGTCAATCCAGAAAACATCGCCCCTCTGAGGCGCTTGCCGACGAACCATTAACCCAACTCCCGGCCGACAGGGTCACCCTCTCGAGCCCAAGCGGTCTCGGCATTCAGTGCTTCTATTTCCTCAGCGCCCTCCAGCAGTTCCGCGAGGCTATAGCGCTTTCGGGTGGACGGAACGACGGGCCGAGCGATGAGCTGACCGTCCACAACATCAAGCTCTAACTGAGCCCCGACTTCCAGGTGCAACAACTTGAGCAAAGTCGGCGGCAGCGTGATGATGGCAGCTCCACCTTGGCGGCGGATTTTGGAGGTAACGGACATGGGATAACTCCGATCCAGCAGATGATCAATGTCGACGACTCGACAAGTGCAACAAAAGTAGCACGCGGATGACAGCAATCTGAAGTCCTCGTAGAGAAAAATGAAACTGCTAGCAGCGTAGTCAAGGTCCGCCTACGGGACGGCTCGAAAATGTGAGCATTTGAGACATCTTGCCACTGAGATTTCATGCTTATCAGACACTTGATAATTGCGATGCCAGACTCCAGAGTCAGCGTCATCACCTGTCCATTTTTGCGGAACACGTCCATGACCAACCCACTCCTGATCCCCTGCCCCCACTGCAACGGCCTCAACCGCATCCCCGCTGAACGCCTGGGCGACGAGCCCAAGTGCGGGCGCTGTAAGGCAGACGTGCTGTTGAGTAAACCGTTCGAGTTGAAACAGGGCGATTACGCCAGCCAGATCAAGGGCGATCTGCCGCTGCTGGTGGACGTGTGGGCGGACTGGTGCGGGCCGTGCAAGTCGTTTGCGCCGGTGTTCGAGCAGGCGGCGAAGCAACTGGCGGGCAAGTGCCGCTTGGCCAAGCTCGACAGCGAGGCGAACCAGCAGTTGTCGGCACAACTGGTGGTTCGTTCGATTCCCAGCCTGATCCTGTTCAAGAACGGCCGGGAAGTGGCGCGGCAAGCCGGGGCAATGTCATTAACACAATTGACGGAATGGCTGCGCAGCGAAGGGGTTTAATGCGCAGTCGGCCCAGTGTGGGAGCGAGCCTGCTCGCGAAAGCGGTGTATCAGTCGCCATTCGTAGCGGCAGAGCTGACGACTACGCGAGCAGGCTCGCTCCCACCCTGTTTTGTTCGGTTACTTATCCAGCAGCGTATGCAGCTCAACGAATTGCTGGGTCAGCTTGTGCCGGGGGTCGAGGTGGATAAGCGGCATGTTCGACTGGTGTGATTCGCGCATCCGCACTGAGCTGGCGAGGTAAACCGGCAGCACCGGCAAGCCTTCGGCGATCAATTCGTCGAGGATCTGCTGCGGCAGGCTGGCCCGGGCCTGGAACTGGTTGACCACGATGCCCTCAACCTCAAGGCCTTCGTTGTGGTCCTCCTTCAACTCCTCAATTTCCGCCAGCAGACCGTAAAGCGCTTGACGGGAGAAGCTGTCGCAGTCGAAAGGAATCAACACGCGATCAGCGGCAATCAGCGCCGAAACCGCGTAGAAATTCAGCGCCGGCGGGGTATCCAGGTAGATCCGATCGTAGTCTTCGGACAATTCATCCAGCAATTTACGCAACTTGTTGATCTTGTGTTTGGCTTCGAGCTTGGGCTGCAGATCGGCCAGCTCGGCGGTGGCCGTGATGACATGCAAGTTGTCGAATGGCGTTTCGTAGATATCAACCTGGTTTTTCTTCGAAAACGGCCCGGACGACAGGGTTTGCTTGAAGAACTCGGCGATGCCCATGGGAATATCGTCCCCGGTCAGGCCCGTGAGGTACTGCGTCGAGTTGGCCTGGGCATCCAGATCTACCAATAAGGTGCGATAACCCTCGCTGGCGCTGACCGCCGCCAGATTGCAGGCAATACTGGATTTGCCTACGCCGCCTTTCTGATTGAATACCACGCGCCGCATGTCAAAACCTCCGTGTATCAAAGAATGACCGAGTGTAGTAGCGGGAGGTGCCGCTTAGCTACCGTGCCGGGAAGAGGACTACAGACTCAGCGGCGATTTCTTCAGCCGCAATGCCGATGACCTGCACGGACTGATGAAAGGCCCGACAGACACGCACGGTGATTTGTGGATAATGGCCAAACGATAGCTACCGCATGGACCGACCAGTCCATTTTGTTGAACAAAATGTAACCAATATTTGCTACAAGCCAGTTGCACCGGGATAATGCGCGCCACTCGGCGCATCGCGCTATGTAAGGTGGGCCGCTGGTTTGCGGCGATTGGCCGTGTCAAGGAAGCCCGCAGGGGCGGGATGATTCTGTGATCACATTCAACATCGCCCAATGGCGCGCATGGGCCCCTGGGCTCGAAAGCGTGGACGATTGGCAGACGTGGAGCCGACAACCGGTCATCGTCGACCGCAGCGATGGCGCCCCGGACGTATCTTTCCTGCCCGCGATGCAGCGCCGGCGTCTCAGCCGACTGGCCCGCATGGCTTTCAGCGTGGCCTGGCCACTGGCTGACGGCCTGCAGGAGCTACCGCTGGTGTTTGTCTCCCGGCATGGCGAAACCCCGCGTACCTTCGACATCCTCACGGATCTGGCGGCGGAACAACCGTTGTCACCGACGCAGTTCAGCCTCTCGGTGCACAACGCGGTGATTGGCTTGTGGTCGATCCTGCGCGGCGAGACCAGCGAAATGACCGCCCTGGCCGCAGCCGGTGATGGCCTCGAACACGGCATGCTCGAAGCGGCCGCTCTCCTCAAAGAAGGCGCGCCAGCGGTATTGCTGGTGGTGACCGAAGAACAACCACCGGCGGTCTATTCACCCTGGGTCGACGACGTGCCGTTTCCGTATGCCGTGGGGCTGTTGCTGACCGCCGGCCATGACTGGCAACTGACCCTCGGCCATGCGCCGGCCAAATTGCCCGCCACCGACTGGCCCCATGCCCTGAACCTGTTGCGTACCCTGCTGACCCGGCAGACCACCTGCCAACATGCCTGGAAGAATCGTGTATGGACCTGGCAACGCAGCCCATGAGCGAAAAACACCAAGACGCCTACTACTGGCGCCTGCTGGCCACGGCGAGCAGCTTTGCCCTGTTCGGCCTCGGCGGCCTGTGCCTGCGCCTGGTGGTGTTCCCGTTGCTCGGTTGCCTGCCCGGCGACGCCCGCGTCCACCGGCAACGGGCGCGACGCATGGTCGGTCGGCTGTTTTGGTTTTTTATCCGTTTCATGGCGCGCACCGGCGTGCTGACCTACAGCATCGAAGGCGCGGACAAACTCGGTCGCCCCGGGCAGATGATCATCGCCAACCACCCGTCGCTGATCGATGTGGTGTTTTTGATCGGCCTGGTGCGCGACGCCAACTGCGTGGTCAAGCAAAGCCTGTTCGAAAACCCGTTCACCCGCGGCCCCCTGCGCTCCACCGATTACATCAGCAACGACGGCAGCATGGACATGCTCGACGCTGCCGCGCACGCCTTGCAGGACGGCCAAAGCCTGATTCTGTTCCCGGAAGGCACGCGCACCCGGCCCGGCCAGGCACCGGCCTTTCATCGGGGCGGCGCGGCAATCGCCCTGCGGGGTGCGAGAATCCTCACCCCGGTCATCATCAAGGTCAGCCCGACCACGCTGACCAAAGCCGAGCCCTGGTATCGCATCCCGAACCGCCGCGTACACTTCAGTTTCCGCGTCGGTGCCGATATAGACCCACAGGCCTTCGCTGCACTGGGACCCGCACCTCAGGCCTCGCGCAAGCTCAACGACTATTTGCACCACTTTTTTATTAAGGAGCTCGCCGAAGATGAGCGATCTGCATCGTGAGATAAAACAGCTGATCATCGACGCCCTGGGCCTCGAGGACATCAGCGTCACTGACATAGGCGATGAGCAGACATTGTTCGGCGAAGGCCTGGGCCTGGACTCGGTGGACGCCCTGGAACTGGGCCTGGCGATCCAGAAAAAGTACGGCATCAAGATCGACGCCGACGCCAAGGACACCCGCAATCACTTCAGCAACGTGGCGAGCCTCGCGGCGTTCGTCATTGCAAAACAGGCAGCTTGAGACCGGACCATGCAAACTCGTGACGACATTTTCAACACCCTGCGTGAGGCCTTGGTCGAACTGTTCGAACTGGATCCGGCGCGCATTTGCCTGGATTCCAACCTGTATCAGGACCTGGAAATCGACAGCATTGACGCGGTCGACCTGATCGATCACATCAAGCGCCAGACCGGCAAGAAAATCGCCGCCGAAGAATTCAAGTCGGTGCGCACCGTCAATGACGTGGTCGAGGCCGTGTATCGCCTGGTCCAACCGGCCGCATGAGCAAACTGATCGGCCTGGGCTTGCTGCTGGCCGGCTTGCTGTACCCTTTCGCGGTGTATTTCGGCATGGAGCACTTTGCACCGTGGCAGTTCGGGCTGCTGCTCGGCAGCTTGTGGCTGGCGCGGGCGCTGACCGGCCAACGGCGGCCGGGCAGTCTGTGGATGGCCGCGGTGGCCATCGTTTTCTGCCTGTTGCTGGCGTGGTTCGACAGCCCGTTGTTGCTGCGCTGGTACCCAGTGCTAATCAGCGCGTTCATGCTGGTGCTGTTCGGGGTCAGCCTGAAATACGGCCCGCCGATGGTCGAGCGCCTGGCGCGGTTGCGCGAGCCGCACCTGCCCGCCAAAGCGATTCGCTACACCCGTCAGGTGACGATCGCCTGGAGCCTGTTTTTTCTCTGTAACGGCCTGCTCGCCGCAGCCCTGACCCTATGGGCGCCGCTGAGTTGGTGGATGTTGTACACCGGCCTGATCTCCTATGGATTGATCGGCCTGATGTTCGCCATTGAATGGCTGATACGACAACGGGTACGAGGCCACCCATGAATTGGATAAACCTTGAGCAACTGCTGCTCAAGCCACACCCGCAGCGCGCAGTCACCGCCGAACCGGCGCTGTACCACGCCGAACTGAGCCAGCGAGCCCTGGGCCTGGCGGCGCGCCTGCAAGCCGAGGGTGTGCACCGCGTCGCCGCGCACTTCGACGATGCCGCCGACCTCGCCGTCGCGTTGCTCGGCGCCTGGCGCGCAGGCGTCAGCGTGTTGCTGCCGGCCGATTTGCAAGCCCAGACCCGGCAGCGCTGGTCGGCGGACGTCGACCTGTGGTTGACCGACGCTGCCGATCTGGCACCGACCCGACACCCCGCGCTGCCCGCAGCGGTGCTCGACCTCGATTGCTGCGCGCTGAGCCTGTGCACATCGGGCTCCAGCGGCGAGCCCAAGCGCATCGACAAAACCCTGCGGCAACTGGCCAATGAAGTACAGGCCCTTGAGCAGTTGTGGGGCGCCGAACTGGGCCCGGCCTGGCTGATTGGCAGCGTCTCGACCCAACACATCTACGGTTTGTTGTTCCGGGTGCTGTGGCCGCTGTGCGCCGGGCGCGGTTTCAGCCGTCGGCAACTGGCCTTCCCGGAAGACTTGCAACGGGCCAGCCGCGAACACCCGAGCTTCGCCTGGGTCGCCAGCCCGGCGCTGCTCAAGCGCATGGGCGATAACCTCGACTGGCCAGCCCTGAGCGCCGTGCGCCGGGTGTTTTCCTCCGGCGGTGCGTTGCCGGCCGACGCTGCGCAGCGCCTGTCCGAGCGCTTGCAGCAATGGCCGACGGAGATTTTCGGCAGTTCCGAAACTGGCGGCATCGCCTGGCGCCAGGGCCCGACCCTGTGGCAGCCCTTCGCCGACGTGCAACTGAGCCAGGACAGCGACGGCGCTTTGTTGATTGCTTCGCCCTACCT
The DNA here is from genome assembly GCF_031583775.1 of Pseudomonas rhizozeae. Classification (NCBI taxonomy): domain Bacteria; kingdom Pseudomonadati; phylum Pseudomonadota; class Gammaproteobacteria; order Pseudomonadales; family Pseudomonadaceae; genus Pseudomonas; species Pseudomonas rhizozeae. The sequence goes on along the minus strand of NZ_JAVLSB010000029.1, from coordinate 77,034 downwards.
GCCCGCCGGTCATGTCGAACACAGCGCCGACGCTGCGCGCATCGCCGCCGACGGCCGCTTCGAACTGCTAGGGCGGCTCGACCGGATCGTCAAACTGGAAGAGAAACGCATCTCCCTGCCGATGCTCGAACAGGCACTCGAGAGCCACGATTGGGTGGCCGAAGCACGGCTCGGGGTAGTCCAGGAAAACCGCGCTTCGCTCGGCGCGCTACTGGTTCTGAGCGACGCCGGTCTGCATGCCTTGCGCAACCAAGGCCGGCGCTACCTCACCGAGGCCCTGCGCCAGCACTTGAGCGGTCATTGCGAAGCCCTGGCCCTGCCCCGGCGCTGGCGGCTGCTGCGGCAGATGCCGTTGAACGCCCAAGGTAAACTGCCCCAGGCCGAGGTCGATGCGCTGCTGCTGGCGCCGCGTCCGCACGGGCCGCAAGTGTTGGAGCGACTGGCCGACAATGGCGAATGGAGCCTGCAACTGGCGGTGCCGCCGGACCTTGTCTATTTCAGCGGCCACTTCCCCGATGCCCCGGTGCTGCCGGGCGTGGTGCAAGTGGATTGGGCCCTGAGCCTCGGCCAGCAACTGCTCGACCTGCCAGGCAAATTCGCCGGCATGGAAGTGCTGAAGTTCCAGCAACTGGTGCGCCCCGGCGATGAAATCCAGTTGCACCTGCGCTTCGATCCGGACCGCGGCAAGTTGTACTTCGCCTACCGCAACGACAGCGCTACTTGCTCCAGCGGCCGCATCCTGTTGGAGCCGGCCGATGCGTAACCTCTGTCGGCGGCTTCAATCCCCTTTGTGGCTTTTGCCTTTGCCTTTGCCTTTGCTTTTGTGGCGAGGGAGCTTGCTCCCGCTTGAGCGCGCAGCGCTCACAATTGGGGCCGCTGCGCAGCCCAGCGGGAGCAAGCTCCCTCGCCACAGGGGGCGCGATTGCCTGAAAGGATTCGAGGTCGCCAATGCATAAACCGTGCGTGGTGATTCCGGTCTACAACCACGAACACGCCGTCGCCGCAGTGGTCGCGGCGGTGCGCGCCGAAGGTTTGCCAGTATTGTTGGTGGACGACGCCAGTTGCCCGGCCTGCGCCACGCTGCTCACGCAATTGGCGGAGCAGGATCAGGTGTCGCTGGTCAAACTGGCGGTCAATCAAGGCAAGGGCGGCGCGGTAATGACCGGTCTGCGCGAAGCGGCGCGACTGGGCTTCAGTCACGCGCTGCAAGTGGACGCCGACGGCCAGCACGACCTCGCCGACCTGCAGACCTTTCTCGAAGAATCGCGGCGACATCCCGAGGCGCTGATCTGCGGTTATCCGCAATACGACGCCAGCGTGCCGAAGGGCCGCTTGTATGCGCGTTACCTGACCCATGTGATGGTGTGGATCAACACCCTGTCGCTGCAGATTCGCGATTCCATGTGCGGCTTCCGGGTCTACCCCTTGGCGCCGACCCTGGCGCTGATCAACTCGGCGAACATCGGTAAACGCATGGATTTCGACTCCGACATCCTGGTGCGCCTAGCGTGGCGCAACCAGCCGATGCGCTGGCGTCCGACCAAAGTGCATTACCCCACCGACGGCGTGTCGCACTTCCGCATGCTGCACGACAACCTGCTGATTTCCAGCATGCACACCCGACTGTTCTTCGGCATGCTGCTGCGGCTGCCGGTGATCCTCTGGCGACGGTGGCGCGCATGAGCCAGTCCTCCGACAAACAGCATTGGGCGGATCATCAGGAGCGCGGCAGTTTCTGGTTGATGAAGCTCACTGCGTTCGGCGCCAAGGTGCTCGGGCGGCGGCTGTTGAGCCCACTGCTGTACGGCATCGTGCTGTACTTTTTCCTGTTCGGTCGCGGCGCCCGCCACAGTGCCTGGCAATACCAGCAACGCCTCGCCGACTGGAGCGGACGTCCGCAGCTGCGGCCCAGCCATTGGCGGGTGTTCGGCCAGTTCATGGCGTTCGCCGACTCGATGCTCGACAAGCTCGATGTGTGGAACGGCAAACTGAGCATCGAACACATCGAAATTATCGACCCGGCACTGCTGCGCAATCAGTTGCGCGGCACGCGCGGGCAACTGCTGGTGGGTGCGCACCTGGGCAACCTCGAGGTCTGCCGCGCGCTGGCCGAGATCGGCGAAAAAGTCACCATGAACGTGCTGGTGCACACCAAGCACGCCGAGCAGTTCAACCGCTTGCTCGGTGAAGCCGGGGCGACCAACCTGCGTCTGATTCAGGTCAGCGAACTCGACCCGCTGATCATGCTGCAATTGCACGAACGCCTGGAGCGTGGCGAATGGCTGGCAATTGCCGGCGATCGCGTGCCGTTGCATGGCGGGCGCAGCGTCACCGTGGACTTTCTCGGCCACCCGGCGCCCTTCCCGCAAGGCCCGTGGTTGCTGGCCGGGCTGCTGAAATGTCCGGTCAATCTGTTGCTGTGCCTGAAGAAGCCCGATGGCGATTATCGACTGACTCTGGAGCCGTTCGCTGAGGCCGTGACCTGGAAACGCAGCGACCGCGAGCAGGTCATTCATCAGTGGGCCACCCGCTACGCCGAACGCCTGGGCCACTATTGCCTGGAAGCGCCCCAACAATGGTTCAACTTTTACCCTTTCTGGAAGACCGATGATGACGCCAACGCATGAGCCGGTAACCTTCGGCGAACTCCCTTTGCGCATCGAAGACGTCCGCGCCCTGGCCAGCCGCCAGGCGCCGACGCAGTTGCAGGATGATGCCGATTTTCGTCGGCGCATTGCCAAGGGCGCGCAGTTCCTCGATTCGCTGCTGGACAAGGAAGGCGTGATCTACGGCGTGACTACCGGTTACGGCGATTCCTGCGTGGTTGCGGTGCCGCTGGAACACGTCGAGGCACTGCCGCGTCATCTCTATACGTTCCACGGCTGCGGCCTGGGCAAACACCTCGATGCTCAGGCTACCCGCGCGGTGTTGGCGGCGCGATTGCAGTCGTTGTGCCATGGCGTCTCCGGGGTGCGCGTGGAATTGCTCGAGCGCTTGCACGGTTTCCTCGAACACGACGTGCTGCCGCTGATTCCGGAAGAAGGCTCGGTAGGCGCCAGCGGTGACCTGACGCCGCTGTCTTATGTGGCCGCAACGCTTTCCGGCGAACGTGAAGTGATGTTCCGTGGCGAGCGCCGCGACGCCGCCGATGTGCACCGCGAACTCGACTGGCAGCCCTTGGTGCTGCGGCCCAAGGAAGCGCTGGCGTTGATGAATGGCACTGCGGTGATGACGGGCCTTGCCTGCCTGGCATTCTCCCGCGCCGATTACCTGCTGCAACTGGCCACGCGCATCACCGCGCTCAATGTCGTGGCGCTGCAGGGTAATCCGGAACACTTCGATGAACGCTTGTTCGCCACCAAGCCGCATCCTGGGCAGATGCAAGTCGCCGCCTGGTTGCGTCAGGACCTGGCGATCGACGCGCCAACCGCGCCGCTGCATCGCCTGCAAGACCGCTATTCCCTGCGCTGCGCCCCGCATGTGCTCGGCGTGTTGGCCGACAGCCTGAACTGGCTGCGGTCGTTCATCGAAACCGAACTCAACAGCGCCAACGACAACCCGATCATCGACGCCGAAGCCGAGCGCGTGCTGCACGGCGGGCATTTCTACGGCGGGCATATCGCCTTCGCCATGGACAGCCTCAAGACCTTGGTGGCCAATGTCGCTGACCTTCTCGACCGGCAACTCGCCCTGTTGGTGGATGTGCGTTACAACCACGGTTTACCGAGCAACCTGTCCGGCGCCAGCGCCGAGCGTGCAATGCTCAACCACGGTTTCAAAGCGGTACAAATCGGCGCCAGCGCCTGGACCGCCGAAGCGCTGAAAAACACCATGCCGGCCAGCGTGTTCTCACGCTCCACCGAGTGCCACAACCAAGACAAAGTCAGCATGGGCACCATCGCCGCCCGCGACGCGATCCGCGTGCTGGAACTCACCGAACAAGTCGCCGCCGCGACCCTGCTCGCGGCCAATCAAGGGGTGTGGCTGCGCGGTCAGGCTGACGACGCACGGCCATTGCCACCGGCGCTGGCGGCCATGCACGAGGCTTTGGCGAGCGACTTCCCGCCGGTCATCGAAGACCGCGCACTCGAAGGCGAACTGCGCCTGTGCCTGCAACGGATCGCCGATCAACACTGGAGGCTGCATGCGTAGTCAGGGCGTGCTGCATTGTGATACGCAAGTGGTGGTACCGTTTTTCGACGTCGACTCGATGGACGTGGTGTGGCACGGCCATTACGTGAAATACCTCGAAGTGGCGCGCTGTGCCTTGCTCGACCAAATCGGCCACAACTACACCGCGATGCGCGAGTCGGGTTACGCCTGGCCGGTGATCGACCTGCAATTGCGCTATGTCCGCGCCGCGGTGTTCGGTCAGACACTCAACGTGCGCGCCAGTCTGGTGGAGTGGGAAAACCGGTTGAAGATCAATTACCTGATCAGCGACCTGGCCAGCGGCGAACGCCTGACCCGCGCCAGCTCGGTACAGGTCGCGGTCGAGATGGCGAGCCGCGAAATGCAACTGGCCTCCCCCAAGGTCTTCACCGAGGCTGTTGAAAGGAGCCTGGCATGAGTGTGTTTTGTCGTGGCGAGCGAGTTTGCTGCCCAATTTCAGCGATCAAGTATCTGGCGGTATTGACCCTGTTGGGACTGTCATCGCTGGCGCAGGCATTCGACTTGTCGCAACTCAGCGCGCAACTGACCAAACCTGAGGTGATCCACGGCCGCTTCGTGCAGGAAAAACACCTGCGTGCCCTTCCACAACCGCTGACCAGTCAAGGCACCTTCGTCCTGGCGAAAAACCATGGTTTGCTGTGGTTGCTCAAGACTCCGGTGCAACAGGACTATCGAATCACCGCCCAAGGCATCGCCCGGCGCGAGGGCCAAGGCTGGCAACTGTTGCCGAGCAAGAGTGCCGGGGCCGAGCAGAACCGCTTGTTCCTCGCTGTGCTGCAAGGCGACAGCAGTGGCCTGCAACGGGACTTCGAACTGGCGCTGAGCGGGGATGCACAAAAGTGGCAACTGACCCTGACCCCGCGCTCGCTGTTGCTCAAGCAAGTGTTCAACCGGATCAACATCGACGGCGGTGAACTGGTGCAGCGCATCGAACTACTGGAAACCCAGGGCGACAGCACCGTGTTACGCATGCAGGACAGCATCAGCTCGCAACCCTTGAGCGAAGCGGAGCAACATGACTTTGCCGAGTGAACGCGCGCTGCCCCGGCTGTTTCTGATCCTGCTGCTGGCGGTGCTGGCGCTCGCCGGTTGGCAGTGGCGCGACGGTGCGCCGTTGTCGGCCAACCTCATGGAACTGGTGCCGGGCACCGCGCCGGACGCACTGGAACTGCGCGCCGAGCAACGCATGCAGGAACCGCTGAACCGGGAAATGCTGGTGCTGGTCGGCCACGCCGATCGCCAGCAAGCGATCGCCATGGCCGAGACCCTGGGCGAGCAGTGGCAGGCCAGCGGCCTGTTCGACAAGGTGCAGTGGAACCTGCAAGCCGACCTGCCGGCACTGCGCACGCAATTGCTCAACGGTCGCCTGGCGATGCTCTCGGCGGATGATCGGCAGCAACTGATCGAGCAGCCGCAAGCGTTCATCCAGCAACGGGTGCAAGCCCTGTTCGATCCGTTCACCGGTTTCAGCCTGGTGCCGAGCCAGGATGATTGGCTGGGCCTCACCGGGCGCATCCAGAACAGCCAGCCACAACACGGCGCGGTACAACTGGACATCGGCAGCGGCGCGCTGATTGCCGATGCCGACGGCAAGAGTTGGGTGCTGCTACGCGCGCGCACCCACGGCAATGCCTTCGACATGAACCTGCCGCTGCAAGTCGCCGACCTGCTGCAACACAGCCGCGAACAGGCCAGCCCCCACGGCGTGCAACTGCTGGCCGCCAGCGGTTTGCTGTACGCCGCTGACGGTCAGCGCCAGGCCACCCGCGAAATCACCTGGGTCGGCGGCGGTGCCACGGTCGGCATTCTGTTGCTGCTGTTGCTGGCGTTCCGGCGCTGGCGCGTGTTGCTGGCATTTGTCCCGGTGCTGGTGGGCATGCTGTTTGGTGCGGTGGCATGCGTGGCGCTGTTTGGCCACATGCACGTGATGACCCTGGTGCTCGGTTCGAGCCTGATCGGCGTGGCGGTGGACTACCCGCTGCACTACCTGTCCAAGAGCTGGAACCTGAAACCCTGGCACAGTTGGCCGGCGTTGCGCCTGACGTTGCCGGGGCTGACGCTGAGCCTGGCCACCAGTTGCATCGGCTACCTGGCGCTGGCCTGGACGCCGTTTCCGGCACTGACGCAGATTGCCGTGTTCTCCGCCGCCGGTTTGCTCGGCGCGTACCTGTCGGCGGTGTGCCTGTTGCCGGCGCTGCTCAAGGGCGCCGACCTGCGCCCGGCGCAATGGCCGCTGAGTCTGGCGCAATGGCTGCTCGACCTGCGTGCGACCCTGCTGCAACGCATCAGCACCCCGGCACTGTTCGCGCTGCTGATCGCCTTTTGCGTCGGCGGTCTGCTGCAACTGCAAAGCAAGAATGACCTCCGCCAATGGATCGGCGCACCGGCGCAGTTGACCGAGGACGCGCAAACCATCGCGCGGATCACCGGCTATCAGCCCACCAGTCAGTTCTTCCTGATTCGCGGCGCTGATCAGCAGCAATTGCTCGAACGGCAAAACGCACTCAACGAACGCCTCGATCAGTTGGTCAACCTCGAGCGGCTGCAAGGTTATCTCTCGCTCAATCAACTGGTCAGCGCGCCGGCCGAACAGCAACGATTGCGCGAAGCCGTGGGCAAACTGCCGGCGTTCTGGCAGCCGTTGCTGGACCTCGGCGTACCCGTGGCGGCGTTGCAAAAAGAAGTGGCACAGTTGCAAGCGCTGCCGACCCAAGATATCGACGCCGCCCTCGTCGGGCCCTTGGCCGAACCTTACCGGCCACTGTGGCTGGGCCGCACCGAGGATGGCGGAGTCGCCGCAATGATCAGCCTGCAAGGCCTGAACAACCCGTCGCTGCTGCGGGTGCAAGCACTGGATTTGCCCGGTGTGGATCTGGTGGACCGCCTCGGTGAGTTGAACAAAGTGTTCGCCGCCACGCAAATCAGCGCGGCGGAGCTGAAACTCGCCTCCTGCGTGCTGATTGTACTGGTGCTGATCCTGCCATTCGGTTTCGGCGGCGCCTTGCGAGTGGTGGCCCTGCCGTTGCTGGCGGCGCTGTGCAGCCTGGCGAGCCTCGGCTGGCTGGGGCAACCGCTGACCCTGTTCAGCCTGTTCGGCCTGCTGCTCGTGACGGCGATCAGTGTCGATTACGCGATCCTCATGCGCGAGCAGATCGGTGGCGCGGCGGTGAGCCTGCTTGGCACCTTGCTGGCGGCGCTGACCACCTGGCTGTCGTTCGGGTTGTTGGCGGTGTCGAGCACGCCGGCGGTGAGCAATTTCGGCCTGTCGGTAAGCCTCGGCCTGGCCTTCAGCTTTATCCTCGCCCCGTGGGCCGGGCGCCAGGCCCGACATCATAAAACTGCGGAGCCCACGGCATGATGGTCCTCCTGTTCTGGCTCATGGCCCTGGCGCTGTTCGCCGTGGCCACGCGACTCGGCCAACGCCTGGGGCTGATCCCGATCGTCAGCCAATTGCTGCTGGCGACCTTCTGCCTGCCGCTGCTGATGTATTTCTGGATCGAGCCGCAGTGGCACTTGAGCGGCGCGCAACTGATTGCCCCGGCATGGCTGAAAAACCTCTACAGCCTGGGGTTTGCCCTGGTGCTGGGGCACATCCTCAGTGACGTGATCGACCTGCGCCTCGACCGTCAGAGTGTGAAGATCGCTCTGCCAAGCTTCGCCATTCCGTTTGCCGCCGGCCTGGCCACTGCGATCTGGCTGCTGCCGACGCAACCCTGGATCAGCTCGCTGGCCATTGGTCTGGTGTTCGCCATCACCGCCATCCCGGTGCTGTACCTGTACCTGCGCCACATCGGCTACCCGACCGACGCCACCCGACGTCTGGTGCAAACGGCGATCCTGATCGACCTGACCTGCTGGAGCCTGTTCGGCCTCGCTCAGGGCAGCCTGCACCTGAGCAGCCTGTTGCTGCCGTTGGCCGCTGCCTGCGTGCCCTTGTTGTTGCGAGCGCTGCGCTTGCGTCAGCCGTTGCTGCACAGCGTGCTGTTCTTTGCCTTGCTGGTGCTGGCCGAGCACTTCAAGCTCAATGCGCTGATTTTCGGCATTGGCTATCTGCTGTGGATGGCGCTGCTCAAAGTGCCGCTGGTATTGCCGTTGCCCGCACGCTGGATGAACGGCTTGCAGAGTTACGTGGCAATCCCGCTGTTGCTGACATTCGGCATTGTGCAGATCGATGTTCACGCCGCGCTGGTCAGCCTCGGCGCGCTGCAAATGGCCGCGCTGTTGCTGCTGCCAATCCTCAGCAAACTGCTGGGCAATTGGCTAGGCCTTGGCTGGGCCGGCGCGTCGTTTATCGGCGCCAGCCGTTGGAAAGAAAGCCTGCTGTTGAATATTCGCGGCTTGAGCGAAATTGTCTTCCTCAATCTGCTGCTGCAACTACAGCTCATCACCCCGGCGCTGTATTTCGCGCTGATGCTGATGGGCCTTATCGCGACGCTGCTGCCGGCGCTGGCCGGGTTTCATCGTTCGCCCACGACCATCGCCGTCCCGGCAAGGAGGCCTCGTGCCAACAGTTGAAATGGAACGTCGTCAGGTCGTCGTCATTGGCGCCGGCCCATCGGGAGCCATCGCCGCCGCGCTGCTAAAACGCCAGGGCCACGATGTGCTGATCATCGAGCGTCAGCATTTCCCACGGTTTTCCATCGGTGAAAGCCTGCTCGCCCATTGCCTGGATTTCGTCGAAGAAGCCGGCATGCTCGAGGCGGTGAACGCCGCCGGTTTCCAGATGAAAAACGGTGCCGCGTTTGCCTGGGGCGAGCGCTACAGCGCTTTCGATTTCGGCGATACCTTCAGCCAGGGCAAGCCGACCACTTTCCAGGTGCAGCGCGCCGATTTCGACAAATTGCTGGCCGATCAAGCGGCGCTGCAAGGGGTAGAGATCCGTTATGGCGAGGCGATTGTCAGCGCGGACTTCGAGCGCGCCTTGCCGCAGCTCACCGCACAGCGTGAAGACGGCAGCCAGTATCGGGTCGAAGCGGATTTCGTGCTCGACGCCAGCGGCTACGGCCGCGTGCTGCCGCGTCTGCTGGACCTGGAAGCACCGTCGAATTTCCCGGTGCGCCAAGCGGTATTCACCCACGTCGAGGACCGTATCGTTCACCCGGGCTTCGACCGGCAGAAAATCCTCGTCACTACCCACCCCGAGCACCGCGATATCTGGTTCTGGACCATCCCGTTCAGCAACGGGCGCTGCTCGGTGGGGGTGGTCGCCGACCAGACCCATTTCGCCGGGCGCCTGGGCAATCTCGACGATTGCCTGCGCGGCTTTATCGCTGAAACCCCGAGCCTCAGCGGCGTGTTGAAAGATGCGGTGTGGGACACCCCGGCGCGGACTATTGGCGGCTACTCGGCCAACGTCAAAACCTTGCACGGTCCGGGCTTCGCCCTGCTCGGCAACGCGGCGGAATTTCTCGACCCGGTGTTCTCCTCCGGCGTGACCATCGCCATGCGCTCGGCGAGCATGGCCGCCGGGTTGTTGAGCCGCCAACTCAACGGCGAGGCCGTGGACTGGCAGGACGAATTCGCGGCGCCACTCAAACGCGGTGTCGACACCTTTCGCGCCTACGTCGAGGGCTGGTACGCCGGCACGTTCCAGGATGTGATTTTCCATGCCGACAGCTCGCCGGATATTCGCCGCATGATTAGTTCGATCCTCGCCGGTTATGCCTGGGACCCGCGCAACCCGTTTGTCAGCGAAGCCAAGCGGCGGCTGCGGGTGCTGTCGGAAATCTGCGCCGGAGATCAAGGATGAGTTACCTGAGCGACAACTACGTCGAAGAAACCCGTTTTGGCTTCTGGTTCCTGCGCAGCCACACCTGGCAGCACCATGTGCTGCGGGTGGCGATCAACGATTTGCGCAGCCTGTTCAGCGAGCCGTTGCCGCTCAACCCGGTGCTGCTGGATGCCGGCTGCGGCCAGGGCAAATCCTTTCAATACCTGCGCCAGGTGTTCGCGCCGCAGCGGTTGATCGGCCTCGATGCCGATCCCCACAGCTTGAACCTCAGCGCTGAAGAAGCCGCACGCCAAAGCATGCACGTCGAGCTGATCGGCAGCGATTGCGCGAGCATCCAGGTGCCGGACGCCAGCGTCGATCTGCTGTTCTGCCACCAGACCTTCCATCACTTGGTTGAACAAGAGAAAGCACTTGCGGAGTTTTATCGCGTGCTGAAACCGGGCGGCTATCTGCTCTTTGCTGAATCCACCGAGGCTTACATCGACACCTGGGTCATTCGCTGGTTGTTCCGCCACCCGATGCACGTTCAAAAGAGCGCGGCGCAGTATCTCGACCTACTGCGCGGCCAGGGTTTCGAGTTCACCACGCAGAATGTGTCCTACCCTTACTTGTGGTGGAGCCGCGCCAAGGATTTCGGCTTGCTCGAACGCTGCGGTTTGCGCCAGCCAAAACCCTTCGGCCAGCGCGAGGAAACCCTGGTCAACGTGGTGGCGCGCAAACCGTTAGAGGGTGGTCTGTGATGCGCGGTGCGTTGCTGCTCGGTTGCCTGCTGTTGCTCAGCGCCTGCACCAGTCAGGCGCCATTGCCCGAACACACGCCGAGCCTGGCGCTGCCGTTGCAACTGCATGTGGTGCGTGTGCAGGCCGAGCAACGGCAGGATTGGGTGCTGGTGATGCAGCGCGAAGGCGCCGACCTTCGCTGGTCGATGATGGACCTGCTGGGCATTCCCCAGGCCCGGCAGAAACTGGTCGCCCGGCAGTGGCAGGCCGACGGCTTGCTGCCGCCCAATCCCGAAGCGCGAGAGTTGTTCGCCGCGTTGCTGTTTGGCCTGACGTCACAGGATGAATTGCGCGCTAACTATCCGGACGCGCAACAGCAGGGACCGCAACGCACGCTGCCAGGACGCTGGATCATTCGCTACGTCGCACCGCTGAACTTTGAACTGCAATTGCCACAAGGCCCGACTTACCACATCACACCGTTAAGCGGGAGCGCGCCATGACCGCTTACCTGAACGCCCTAGGCGTGACCTGCGCCCTGGGCCGCAACAAACAGCAAGTGGCCGCCGGATTATTTGCCGGCGATGCTTCAGGCCTGCGTGCTGAAGCCGGTTGGGTGCCCGAGCGCGTGCTGCCCGTGGCGGCGGTGGCCGGTGAACTGCCGACCATCGGCGATAACTTGGCCAGCCATCGCAGCCGCAACAATCAATTGCTGCTGGACGCAGCGTTGCAAATCCGCGAGGACATCGATCAGGTGATCGCCACCTATGGCCGAGATCGCGTCGGCGTCGTCCTCGGCACCAGCACCTCGGGCATCGACGAGGCCAGCCTGGCGATTGCCCATTACCACCGCCAAGGGCACTTTCCCGAGGGCTACGACTACAAGCAACAGGAACTCGGCGCCCCGGCGAATTTCCTCGCCGATTGGCTGCGCCTGAGCGGCCCGGCCTACGTGATTTCCACCGCGTGCACCTCCAGCGCCCGCGCCTTGATGAGCGCGCAGCGCCTGCTTGATCTGGGGCTGTGCGATGCGGTGCTGTGCGGCGGCGTCGACAGCCTGTGCAAACTGACGCTGAACGGTTTTTCGGCGCTCGAAGCGTTATCCGAACAGCGCTGCAATCCATTTTCGGTCAACCGCGACGGGATCAATATCGGCGAAGCCGCAGTGCTGTTTGTGATGAGCCGCCAGGCCCACGGCGAGCGGCCGATTGCCCTGCTCGGTGGCGGCGCCAGTTCCGATGCACACCATATTTCTGCGCCGGAACCGAGCGGCCGTGGCGCTCGCCAAGCGATGGCCAAAGCCTTGAACCGCGCCGGGTTGCACGCCGAACAGATCGCTTACCTGAACCTGCATGGCACCGCGACCCAGCACAACGACGCCATGGAAAGCCTGGCGGTCGCGGCATTGTTCCCCGCCGGCGTGCCGTGCTCCTCGACCAAATCGCTCACCGGCCACACCCTCGGCGCGGCCGGTGCTCTGGAAGCAGCATTCTGCTGGCTGAGCCTCAGCGCTGAGAATCACTCTGACGCCTTGCCCCCGCACATCTGGGACGGCCAGGCTGATCCGCAACTGCCGCCTCTACAATGGGTGACCCCGAGCGACCGCCTGACGTCCATTGCACCGCGCCACCTGATGAGCAATTCCTTTGCCTTCGGTGGCAATAACGTCAGCCTGATTATCGGAGACGCCCCATGATTGCCTGGCCGCTCGCCGAGTTGCTGCCCCACGCGGGCGACATGATCCTGATCGATCACGTCTTGAGCTTCGATGACGATCACATCCACACCCGCCTGACGGTGCAGCCCAACGGCGTGTTCAGCCGCGCCGACGGCAGCCTGCCGGCCTGGGTGGGCATTGAGCTGATGGCGCAGAGTGTCGCCGCCTACGCTGGCTGCCATGCGCGCCAGCGCGGTGATGCCGTGGCAATGGGTTTTCTGCTGGGGACCCGCAAGTTCGAATGCAACGTCGAGCACTTTCCCGTAGGCAGTGAACTGACCATCCACGGCATGCGCTCGCTGGAAGACGACAACGGCATGGGCGTATTCGAATGCCACATCCACGGCCCCGGCATCCACGCCAGCGCCCGCCTCAACGTGTACCGCCCGCCGCAAGCGGCGCAATACCTTCATGAAACCCCAGGAGTCGAGTGATGACTGAATCTGTATTGGTCACCGGTTCCAGCCGTGGCATCGGCCGCGCCATCGCCTTGCGCCTGGCCCAGGCCGGGCATGACCTGGTGCTGCACTGCCGCAGTGGCCGCGCCGAGGCCGACGCGGTGCAAGCCGAAGTCGAAGCCCTCGGCCGCCGCGCGCGGGTGCTGCAATTCGACGTTTCCGACCGCGCCAGTTGCCGCGCCATTCTGGAGGCCGATGTCGAAGCCCACGGTTCCTACTACGGCGTGGTGCTCAACGCCGGCCTGACCCGCGACGGCGCATTCCCGGCCCTCAGCGAAGACGACTGGGACCAGGTGTTGCGCACCAACCTCGACGGTTTCTACAACGTGCTGCACCCGGTGATGATGCCGATGATCCGCCGTCGGGCGCCGGGGCGTATCGTGTGCATTACCTCGGTGTCGGGGTTGATTGGCAACCGTGGCCAGGTCAACTACAGCGCCTCCAAGGCCGGTTTGATCGGCGCCGCGAAAGCCTTGGCGATCGAGCTGGGCAAGCGCAAAATCACCGTCAACTGCGTCGCGCCAGGGCTGATCGACACGGCCATGCTCGACGACAACGTGCCGGTGGAAGAGCTGATGAAAATGATCCCGGCCCAGCGCATGGGCACTCCTGAAGAAGTGGCTGGCGCGGTGAATTTCCTGATGTCCGCCGAAGCGTCGTACATCACTCGCCAGGTATTGGCCGTCAACGGAGGCCTGTGCTGATGAAACGCGTGGTCGTCACCGGCATGGCCGGCATCACCTCACTGGGCAGCGACTGGGCGACCATCGCCGGGCACTTCGCCGCCAACCACAGCGGCATCCGCCGGATGGACGAGTGGGATCGCTTCACCGAACTCAACACGCGCCTGGCCGGGCCCATCGACGACTTTAAAGTGCCGGCGCACTGGACCCGCAAACAACTGCGCAGCATGGGCCGGGTCTCGCGACTGGCGGTGGGGGCCGCCGAGCAAGCGCTGGCCGACGCCGGGCTGCTGGGCGATGAATCGATCAAGGACGGACGCATGGGCGTGGCGTGTGGCTCGTCCACCGGCAGCACCGACGAGATCAAGGCGTTCGGCAACATGCTGCTGAACTCCGTGGCCGAAGGCCTCAACGCCAACTCCTACGTGCGGATGATGCCGCACACCACCGCCGCCAATATCAGCATTTTCTTTGGCCTCACCGGGCGCCTGATCCCCACGTCCAGCGCCTGCACCAGCGGCAGCCAGGGCATTGGCTACGCCTATGAAGCCATCAAATTCGGCCGCTTGCCGTTGATGCTCGCCGGCGGCGCCGAAGAACTGTGCCCCACCGAAGCCATGGTGTTCGACGCGCTGTACGCCACCAGCCTGAAAAACGACGCCCCGCAAACCAGCCCGCGCCCCTACGACAGCGGCCGCGACGGCCTGGTGATCGGTGAAGGCGGCGGCATGCTGGTGCTCGAAGAGCTCGAGCACGCCCTCGCCCGTGGCGCGCACATCCACGCCGAAATCGTCGGCTTCGGCAGCAACGCCGACGGCCAGCACACCACTCGCCCCGAACAAACCACCATGCGCCGCGCCATGGAACTGGCCCTCGAAGACGCCGGCCTCGAACCCTCCGCCATCGGCTACGTCAACGGCCACGGCACCGCCACCGAACAGGGCGACATCGCCGAAACCCTGGCCACCAGCAGCCTGTTCGGCAGCCGCATGCCGATCAGCTCACAGAAAAGCTTCCTCGGCCACACCCTCGGTGCCTGCGGTGCGCTGGAGTCATGGTTCAGTATCGAAATGATGAACCGCGACCTGTACGTCCACACTTTCAACCTCGACCACATCGACCCCAATTGCGGCGAACTCGACTACCTGCGCGGCGAATTCCGGCAGATGAGCAATGAGTACGTGATGAACAACAACTTTGCGTTTGGCGGGGTTAATACGTCGTTGGTTTTTCGGCGGTGGCGGTGAGTTGAAACGATTTTTTCGGGGTATTCAGGGAGAAGGATGATGACCGTCAGAGTGTTGATCTTGCCGGGCCTGTACAACTCCGGTGAAACCCATTGGCAGTCCCACTGGGAGCGGCAGTTCTCCGGACTGCTCCGAGTGGAACAGCAGGATTGGGAAACGCCCATCGCGGCGGATTGGGTTGAGCGTCTGAATGACGTCATTGCCGCAGATGAATCCGAGGTCGTATTGGTCGCCCATAGCCTGGCGTGCACCCTGATCACACGATGGGCACAGCACTATTCGAACTCGCGACAAGTCCGCGGCGCCTTGCTAGTGGCGCCGAGCGACACCGAAGCCGCAAGCTACCCTCCAGGCACCCAAGGCTTCACCCCGATGTCCACCGAACGTCTGCCCTTTCCCTCCATCGTGGTCGCGAGCAACGACGATCCATACGTCACCCCGGCGCGGGCCGAAGCGTTCGCGAAGGCGTGGGGCAGTGAACTGGTCTGGCTGCAGAAAGCAGGGCACATCAATGGGCAGACAGGCTATGGGAGTTGGCCGCAAGGCGTTGAGTTGGTGCGAAGACTGACCGGGGAGTCGCAGTTCACAACTTGATAGTGCGGGCTGTAATGCATCAGCGGTAAACCAATGCCACAGCATTTCAGAATCCCGAAAACGACAAAGGGCGCCATTCGGCGCCCTTTCACAAACAGGTCGGCTTGTCATCGCCCTCACCTGCCTGGCTCGGCGATGGCTGGTTGCCCAGGATCCTCAGAGTCTCACAAGCCCCTTGCGGGAACGGGTGCGGTATTGCCTGAAAGCACGTCTCAGACAACCAGTGGCTACTTGCTCTCGTAGTCACAGGGCCTTCAAATCAGCATCTACACTCCTCCGTGCGGCCTGCTCCGTGAAGTCTGCGTGAACTGCAAGCGTGGGGTAGCGCTCATCGGCCCTCATTCCCGTCAAGGAGACACCATGCCCATCAAAGCCCTGCTCGCCGCTCTTCTGTTCAGTCTGCTGCCTGGCACCAGTCAAGCGACCAATCTCATGTACATGCCATTTGAAAAAGTCGTGTCGGACGCGATTCGCGCAGGGCGGCTGGATGGCAGTGTGAAGTTTTATCTGGTGGGGAATCAGGCAGGTGGCACGCAGCGATTGATCCAGCCGCACGTGGTCAGTGACTTGGGCACCAACGCGTCCAACAAAAGCGATAACGATGCCTGTGAATGGGTGCTGCAGTCGGTGCTGATCGAACTGCAAGCCAGGGCCAAGCGTGTGGGCGCGAATGCGGTGACGAATATCACCAGTTATTACGACCAGCATGTGCGCAAGGATTTGAATACTTACGAGTGTCGGGCCGGGGTGTTTGTGGCGCGGGTGGCGTTGCGGGGGGATTTGGTGCGAGTGCAATGACTGAAGTGGCCCCCGCGCCGAACGCAGGGGCCAACGGGGCGCTTACTGAGCCTGAATCAGTTTGCTCTCGGCCACGCCAGCACGACCGGTTTGGTCGTCAACCACTTGCAGGCTGTTGCGGGCTTTGATGAAGCCCATTTTCACTTCCTGCCAAACGAAGTAGTTTTTGCCGGCTTGCGCGGAGAGTTTCAGTTCCGAATCGTTTTCGGCCGAGGACACCAATGTCTGCTCGCCCGCCGGGACGGACAGCATCAGGTACGATTTGGCGACGGTGGCGCCAACCGGTTTGCCGTTAAGCGCGACCGGCATTTTTACCCCGGCGCCCATGGACTCGTTGCGGTACACGTAGATGTGCGCCTTATCTGGGCTGACCTGGAAGGTTTTGGCCTGTGCATCCTGGGTGTCACTGGCCATGTCTACCGACGCGCAGCCTGCGGTCAGGGCGGTCACTGCGAGCAAAGCGGTGAGGGTGAACTGCTTGAACATCCTGTCTCTCCATAAAAATTGATTCCAGCGACAGGTTGTCGGCCGCCATCAGGAAAACGCCAGATGCCAGCACTGTTTTTTTACCGCTGGTTCACGCAACGATTTTGCGCGTCAACAACTCCACAAACGCCCTGGCCATCGGCGACCCTTGATCCTTGCGCTGCACCAGCCACACGGCCGACACCGCCGCCGGGTCGAGCAGTGGGCGGTAGACTACGCCGTCGATGCGCATCCGCTGGTACGACGCAGGCAACACCGAGACGCCGAGGCCGGCGGCGACCAGGCCGATGATGGTCATGGCTTCGCCGGCCTCCTGGGCGAAGTGCGGGCTGAAGCCGGCGTCGCGAGACAGGCTGAGCAGTTGCGCGTAGAGGCCGCTGCCATAGCTGCGCGGGAAGAACACGAACGGTTCCAAGGCCAATGCCGAGAGGAACAGGCCCTCTTCGCTGCCGCCGGCCAGTGGATGTTTCGAGCTGAGCACCGCCACCAGCGGCTCGCGCATCAGTTCCACCACGCTGAGCGAATCGGGTAAACCGAGCGGCCGCATGATGCCGACTTCGATTGACTGATCGACCAAGGCGTCAGCGACTTGCGTGCTGCTCATTTCCCGCAAGTTGAGGTGCACGGCCGGGAAGCGCTGGCGAAAAGCGAAGATGGCCTGGGGGATGGTCGAGTTGAACGGCGCCGAAGAAGTGAAGCCGATTTTCAGCTCGCCCAATTCTCCGAGTTGTGCACGCCGGGCGACATCCGCCGCTTTATCGACCTGCGCCAGCACCAGCCGCGCTTCCTCGAGGAATAATCGGCCGGCCTCGCTGAGTTCAACCCGACGATTGGTGCGCTCGAACAGCCGCGCGCCGACCTCTTGCTCCAGCGCCTGAATCTGCTGGCTCAGCGGCGGCTGGGAGATGCCCAACACCTGTGCGGCGCGGCCGAAATGCAGTTCTTCGGCAACGGCGATGAAGTAGCGCAGGTGGCGTAATTCCATGAAAACCTCATTGAGTCGTCAAACCTATCAAACAGGTCGAATAATATATTGGATTGAATCATTAGCCAGCTATATGCTTTTTTCATTGCCCGACCGGCCACACTCTTTCCGAGGTCTGAAGTGAAATCTGCTGCTGCGCCACTCGCCCATGAAGTTCCGCCCGCCGCGCTGGACGACGCGGTGGCCGAATTGAAAGAGATCTACATCGAGAAAGGCACCCCGGCGTTCATGCGCACGGTACTGGCGCTGTTCTGCGGCGGTTTTGCCACGTTCGCGCTGCTGTATTGCGTGCAACCGATGATGCCGTTGTTTTCCCAGGAGTTTTCGATCAACGCGGCACAGAGCAGCCTGATCCTTTCGGTGGCCACCGGCATGCTTGCCATTGGCCTTTTGATTACCGGGCCGATCTCCGATCGTATCGGGCGTAAACCGGTGATGGTTGCGGCGCTGTTCGCTGCGGCGTTGTGCACCATCGCCAGTGCGATGATGCCGAGCTGGCAAGGGGTGCTGGTGATGCGCGCGCTGGTCGGGCTGTCGCTGAGCGGCCTGGCGGCAGTCGCCATGACTTACTTGAGCGAAGAGATCCATCCACAACACATCGGCCTGGCCATGGGTTTGTACATCGGCGGCAACGCCATCGGCGGCATGAGCGGACGGCTGATCGTCGGCGTGCTGATCGACTTCGTGAACTGGCACACAGCGATGTTGGTGATCGGTGGCTTGGCGCTGATCGCTGCGGCGGTGTTTTGGAAAATCCTCCCCGAATCACGCAACTTCCGCGCCCGCTCGCTGCACCCGCGCAGCCTGCTGGACGGCTTCACCATGCACTTTCGCGACGCCGGTCTGCCGCTGTTGTTCCTCGAAGCTTTCGTGCTGATGGGCGCGTTCGTGACGATGTTCAACTACATCGGCTATCGCCTGCTGGCCGCGCCGTACTTGCTGGACCAGGCATTCGTCGGGTTGCTGTCGGTGGTGTACCTGTCGGGGATCTACAGCTCGGCGAAAATCGGCGCCCTGGCCGACAAACTTGGCCGCCGCAAGGTGCTCTGGGCGACCATCGTACTGATGCTCGCGGGCCTGGCGCTGACCATGGTCACGCCGCTGCCGGTGGTGATCATCGGCATGCTGATCTTTACTTTCGGCTTCTTCGGCGCGCACTCGGTGGCCAGCAGTTGGATCGGCCGCCGCGCCCTCAAAGCCAAGGGCCAGGCCTCGTCGCTTTACCTGTTCAGCTACTACGCCGGCTCCAGCATCGCCGGCACCGCCGGCGGCGTGTTCTGGCACCTGGGCGGCTGGAACGGCATCGGCCTGTTCATCGGCAGCTTGTTGGTGATTGCACTGCTGGTGGCGTTGCGATTGGCGAAGTTGCCGCCGTTGCGTGGCTCGGCGCAGGTTTAGCCACTGCGCCCTAGCGGTAATCGCGAGCCAAGGTACACTGACGGCATCGTCAGTCTTGGTAAAGGGAAGCCAGAATGCGCCTGGACCGTCTCCAGATTCAGAATTTTCGTTGCTACGAAAACGCCACTTTTGACTTTCAGCCGGGGTTTAACCTGGTGGTGGGGATCAATGGAAGTGGCAAGACTTCGTTGTTGCAGGCGGTTAGCCTAAGCTTTCGAAATTTTGTTAATTCTTTAGGAAAGCCAGCGCCGATCGTGCCAGATGAAGACGTACGATCTGAAATTCGAAAATTTGAAGACAGATTGCGGTTTGAAAGGATTTATCCTCTGACTGTCACCGCAACCGGCACTGCGTTTGGTTTCAACAGTTGGGTCGTTAGCAAAGACCGAAATGGCAACTCGGCAAATTTTGATGTCGATATCAACTTAAAAATTTCGAAAGAGCTTCAACTTATAGATTCTGGCGACACATTGGATCTACCTTTGATTGCTGTTTATAAAGCGAATCGTAGATGGCTATCAAGCGGTACTTCCGCGGAATCTGCTGTTACGCAACAATCCTCAAGATTTGACGCGTACACAAATTGGTTCGACGCGGCAGCCAACCTAAAGGAATTTGAGAACTGGGTGATCGGAAAAACTCTCGAACGACTTCAAAGGATGTCGCGATCGGGCCCGAGAGAAAATTTTGATGATGAATTACATTGGGTAAATTCCACATTAAAAATAGCATTACCCAATTCAGAAGGTATTGAGTACGATCTGGAATTAAGAAACTTAGTAGTAAATTTCGAGGCTAAATCACTTCTATTCAACGATCTGAGCGACGGGCAGCGGGGAATGATCGCCCTCATCGCGGATATCGCACGCCGAATATGTCTATTAAATCCACACATGGGGAATAAAGTACTTAAGCTTACTACCGGCGTGGTGATCATAGACGAACTTGATATACATCTTCATCCAGCCTGGCAACGACACATTGTCTCAGTGCTAAGAAGCGCTTTCCCAAAAATCCAGTTCATCGCCGCTAGCCACTCGCCGCAAATCATCGGTAGCCTCCAACCGGAAGAAGTCATCGTGCTGAGCAACGGCGATGCGTCCCATCCCCGCGTGACCTATGGCCTCGACTCCAGCAGTGTGTTGGAGGAAGTCATGGACGTGGCACAGCGCGAACCTGAAATTGAGCAATTGCTGTCAGAGCTTTTTTCTACACTCGAAGACAACGACCTCGAAAAAGCCAAGGTGCAGCTCCAAGCACTGCAAAAGCGCGCGCCTGATTTGCCCGAATATTCAAGAGCCCAGGCCCTGCTGAAAAGGAAGGAGATCATTCAGCGGCACCGATATCCAGAAAGCGGCGAGCATGATGCTTTCGATTATGTGATTGCCCGGTACGCGGAACAACTCCTCGCGCAGTGAGCCGTGCAGCGCAACTACCTGACCACCACCCGCGCCTCCAGCGCCGCCTCGCGGCGTTCCAGGGTCAGATTGTCCAAGGTGAGGCCGTCGCGTTCGAGGCGGTCGAGCCATTGCAGCAGGGTGTTGGCATTGCCGCTGAGGGTCAGGCGGATTTGCCCGTTGTCGGTCTCCATGTGTTGCACGTCGAGGCCGGACGCGTTTGCGCTTTCGCTGAGGCGTAGCGATAGCGGTTGGTCACGGTTGACGGGGCGGGTGGGAGGCGGGGCCGTTTGCAGTTGCGCCTCGAAGTGGCGTTGCTGGTGGTAACCGCGTTCGGCGCTTTCGAGACGCAGGCGAGTCGGTTGCCAGATCAGGCTGTAGGCTGCGATGGCCAACACAAACAGCCCGAGGATCGTGACGAGTCGTTGCTCGCGAATCGACAGTCGTTGCCAGCGTTCAATCACGTTCGAATAGGTCATGCGCTGGTCTCCACGGTGAGGATTGCCTGGACTTGGTTGCCATCCTTGCTGGCGTTGTCGAGCGTCATCGGCACACCCTGCTGCCGCCCACGTTCGCGCAGTTGTTCAAGCTCGGCGAAGCTGTCGACCCGCAGTTGCAGAGTCCAACCGTGATCCTCGCGCCACTCGATGCGCTGCACCTCAACCTGGCTGGCACCGACTACGTGCTGAACCAGGCTGACCAAGTCGCCGATGCGGGTGCTCTGTGTTGGCGCCGTCGGGTTGTGCAGGGCTTTAAGCTGCGTCAGGTCGACGATGCCGCTGTGCTGCGGATACAGCGCCTGGAACCGTTGCTGGTTGGCCGAATTGAGGCGGTCGGCTTCGCGGTCGATAAAAGCGATGCGCGCGGCACTCGCGCCCCAGACCAACAGCGCCAGCATCAGCAGCCCGTAACCGGCATGACGCCACGGCAACCGATTAGCGCGGGCGGCGAACTCGCCGTGCCTGAGGTCGATGGCGGTGGGCATTGGAGTGCTAAGCCATTGATCGACGGCCAGCGGGTTTTCACGCTCGTCGATCCACTGCAGATTGTCGGGCAGCAGCGGTTTGATCGTCTCCAGCCCTTCGTCCCTCAACGCCAACCGTGCCGGTAATGCGCCGCCGAGTATCCAGCGACCCGCCCACCAGATGGCCAATGGTTGGTCACACGGCAACCAATCGGCGTCGACATACACTGAGCGCACCTCGATACCCAGTTCCGCCAACAACGCCAGCACGTCGGCAAAGCGTTGGCGGTCGATCACCAGCAACGGATAACGACCGTCGTCATCGGGCGCGCCGATACTCAGGTGCACGCTTTCCAGCGGCGCGCCAAGCTGATCCTCGACCGCGAACGCGAGTGCCTGGGCGGTGGGACGACGCTTGCCCCGCCAGGGCTTGCTGCGCAACCAGCTGCACAATTCCATGGGCAGCAGCAGGCTAACCGCGCGGCCGCCGAGCACGTGTGCGGCGTGTTTCAGCGGCAGTTGTTGCCGCTCTCCCAAGGCAGACCACAGGTAACTGGGCCAGTCCGCCGAGGGATCGGCCAAGCCTTCGGCGGCCAGGTAGAGCCAAGTAGTCATGGTGTTATCTCGTTAGCAGTCAGTGGCAATAAACGGCGTTGCAGAATGCGCAGTTGCCCGGTCTTGGGATCGTGTTCGACGTCAGTGGCGAGGCGCTGTCGACTCGGCCCGAGCGCCACATGGACAGTGATGCGGTACCAACGGCTGCGCACGCCCAAGCCATGGCTGCTCTGCCCGGTCCCGGAGAGCAACGGGTCGGCGGTGAAGGCCTGGGCGCTGGGCCAGGGTGAAGTCATCCGGTGCTGAATCAGCGCCTTCGCGAGGCCTTCATCGACACCTTCCAGGGTGCGCAATAACCGCGCTGGCGCGGTGTTGATATTCAGCGCGGCGTCGACCGGCAACAGCGCGACCCACGGCTCCAGTTGTCGCAGCCAGTGGCCGTCGATGCCCGGCAACAGCCGCACCTGACTCAGCTCGCGCAAGGCGCCGACCTGCGCCAGTGGCCGATGGGGCAGGTCGAGCGACGTCAGCAGGCGCGACCAGCGTGCGAGCGTGACCTGATCGATCTGCCCCGGCAGCAGCAACGCATTGAGATTGAAGCGACCGGCCAAATCCTCGACGCTGACTTCGATCTGCGCCTTATCGCCCATCACGCCCGGGTCCCAGTTTTGCGAGAGGTCAATGGCCGGTGCCTGCGCCTGCAAGGCGTCCTGCAACCGCAACAGTGCTGCGCTCTCCGCCGCCCGGCTTACCTGGCTCAGCTGCAACTGTTGCAAGTGCTGGCCGCTGCCTTGCAGCAACAACCG
This sequence comes from Pseudomonas rhizozeae, assembly GCF_031583775.1. NCBI lineage: Bacteria > Pseudomonadati > Pseudomonadota > Gammaproteobacteria > Pseudomonadales > Pseudomonadaceae > Pseudomonas > Pseudomonas rhizozeae. The sequence continues at coordinate 54,323 of NZ_JAVLSB010000029.1, read as the reverse complement.
ATGATTGCGCAGCAGAGAGCCGGTGATCAGCAGCAACAAACTCATCACCAACAACACACTGATCAGCGCCAGGCCGCGTTGCTGGCCCTTCATGGCGCTGCGCCGGGCAACAGCAACACGCGACGAATCGATTGAAATCGCCCCGCCGACAGTTGCACTTCCAGCGCCAGCGGCGGGCTGGCGGCTGACCCGGACGGCCACTCGCTGCGCCAGCCGGACTCGCGGTCATACAGCCGCCAGCGCAGGTCATGAACATGCTCCAGCAGCAGTTGTCGCTGCACCGCGCGCGAGCCCTCGGCGCGGCTGTCGCGCCACAGCACGCCCTGCTCGAGCCGATACGTCAGCGCCTGGCGCTCGCTACGCGGCTGGTCCCGCGGGTTGCGCCAGTTGCCGCGTTGCAGGTGCAATTGCGCAGGCGTCAGCAGCGGTGGTTCGGTGATGTGCAGCACGTCGCGCTCAATCACCGCCATTGCGCGTTGCAGGCTTCTGAAATCACGCTCGTGGCTGGCGCTGCCGTGTTGCACCCGCAGCACGCCATCGAACAGCCGCCAGGTGGCGAGGCCGAGGACGGCAAAAATCGCCAGGGCGATCACCAGTTCCAGCAGGGTAAAACCGCGCTGTGGGCTCATGGTCGGAGCATCCAGCCACGGCCGCGATAAAACGGCTGCTCACGGACGTCGAGGCTGACGTCGATCGCCACTTCCAGCCAACGCGAATCGCCGGTGGCCGCGACCCGTTGCCGCAGCCACCAGTCGCGGCCATCCATTCGCACCACTTGCTGGTTCTGACCCAGGGGCAGGCCGGTTTTCAGGTGCAATTCGTTCAAGCGGTTATCCACCAGCCACGCGGCGAACAAGCGCTGTTCGACCGCGACGCTCTGGGTCAGCACATAACGACTGGCCGTTAGCACGGCGGCGGCAAGGGTGGCGAAAATCGCCAGCGCCAGCATGATTTCCAGCAAGGTGAATCCGCGCATACTCGCGGCCAGCGCTCGACTACTCATCGATCCGAACCTCGCCCAGCCCATCACTTCCCAGGCTCAGCCAATACCGTTCCTCGCTGGCCAAGGTCAGGTTGAAGGCACTGATTTCATCGCTGCTGAGCATCAGCAATTGCGCCGGTCCCTGGTCGGCACCGAGCTGCACGGGATACCCGTCCAGCTGCAATTGCGGGTGCACTTCCTCGGCCCAGGGTTCGAGCACCGACAGCGGCCGCCAGCCCTGCGCATCGAGACGCAACGCCCGGTAGCCTTCGCGGCTCAGGCGCAGGCCGAACTCCTGGCCGTCGAGCACCGCGCGGTCTCGCAACTGCTCAATCAACCTCACGATAGCGTCGGCCTGCTGCCGCGCCTGGCGCGCCGGATTCGGCCCCGTTGCGAAGCTGACCATGCCCAGCAACACGCCGATCAACGCGACCACGATCATCAGCTCAAGCAAAGTGAAACCCCGACAGGCACGGCGCATGGATCAATGCTCCCAATTGCCGATATCCGCCGCGTGGCCATCGCCGCCACTGACGCCATCGGCGCCGAGGGAATACAGATCGAAGCCTCCGTCCGCCGCTTGCACGCCGGGGTAACGGTATTGATATGGCGTGCCCCACGGGTCAATCGGCAGGCTTTTGAGGTAGCCCTGCGGGTTCCAGTTGCGTGCCGCCGGCAGGCCGGACGGACGTTTGCTCAAGGCTTGCAGGCCTTGCTGCGTCGAGGGGTAATGGGCGTTGTCGAGGCGGTACATTTCCAGCGCCGTGGCGATGGCCTGGACATCGGTGCGAGCGGCGGTGGCTTTGGCCTGGTCGGGGCGACTCATGAACTGCGGCACCACGATAGCGCCGAGAATGCCAATGATGACCACCACCACCATGATCTCGATCAGGGTAAAACCGCGCTGGGCACGGCGGATAGTCGGTACGGTTTTGCAGGACAAGGTCATGGATCAATTCACCAATTGGTTGAGGCTGAGAATCGGCAGGAGGATGGCCAGCACGATCAGCAGCACGACGCCGCCCATCAGCACCAGCATGGCGGGTTCGAACAGGCTGACGACCAGGGCGATGCGCGCGGCGAGGCTGCTTTCCTGTTGTTCGGCGGCACGGGCGAGCAGGCGATCGAGTTCGCCGGCGCGCTCACCGCTGGCGATCATGTGCAGCATCATGGGCGGGATATCGCCGCTCAGTTCCAGGCCACGGGTCAGCGTGCCGCCTTCGCGCACCGAGCGCGCAACCTCGCTCATGCGCCCGCGAATGCTGCGGTTGCCGATCACCGCAGCAGCGATTTCCAGAGCATCCACCAGCGGCACCGCGCTTTGCCCGAGAATCGCCAGGGTGCTGGCGAAACGCGCAGCTTCCATGGCCCGCAACAATTCGCCGAGCAACGGAATGCGCAGCGCCAGACGATCCCAGCGCAGCCGCCACAGCGGTTGGCGCACGCTCCAGCGCCACACCCCGACGAGCAGCACCAACACGCTCAGCGCGAATAGGCCGTAATGGCGCACGCCGCCGCTGACGGCAATCAGTGCCTGGGTCAGCCACGGCAGTGACTGGCCGCTGTCGAGGAAAATCTGCACCACGTCGGGCACCACGTAGCCGAGCAGAAAGCCGACAATCGCCACGCTGGCCAGCATCAGGATCGACGGATACACCAGCGCCATCTGAATTTTCTGCCGTGCGGCCTGGCGCGCTTGGGTGTACAGCGCCAGCTGTTCCAGCACATGTCCGAGATGACCGGAGCGCTCCCCGGCGGCGACCGTGGCGCGGAACAATTCCGGGAACGCTGTGGGAAACAGCCCCAACGCCGACGCCAGGGCGTGGCCTTCCATGACCCGGTCGCGCACCGCCGACAACAGGGTCGTCACGCGCCGCCGCGCACTTTGCCGGGCCACCGCGTGCAACGCTTCTTCCAATGGCAGACCGGCCTGCACCAGGGTCGATAACTGCAGGGTCAACAGGGCTAATTCCGCCGCACTCAAGCGCCTGCTTCCTGACGGCAGGCCGGCCAGGCTGAAACCGGAGGATTCACGCACCTGCCGGGGCCACAAGCCGCGTTCGCGCAACAGTTGCCGGGCGTGTCGCGAGCTGTCGGCGTCCAGTCGGCCTTTGCAGCGCTGGCCCAGCGCATCGTCGGCGCGGTAGTCGAAGGTCGGCATGGGTCAGTCCTCCTGAGTGACGCGCAACAGTTCGTCGAGGCTGGTGACCCCGACCAGCAGCCGTTGGCGGCCGTCCTGAAACAAACTGCGCGAAGCCTGGCGCGCCAGTTCGGCCAAGGCCTGCTCGCTGGCGCCCTGATGAATCAGTGCCGAGATTGCGGGGGTGACGCTGATCAGTTCGTAGATCCCAACGCGGCCGCGATAGCCTTGCTGGCACCGCTCACAACCCACCGCGCGATGCAGCGTCGGCGGGGCTTGCAACGGCAAGCCCAAGCGCTGGCAGGTAGCGGCGTCAGCGCGATACGGCGCCTTGCAGTCGTTGCACAAGGTGCGCAACAGACGCTGCGCGAGGATGCCCACCAGGGAGGACGCCAGCAGGTAGGCGTCGACGCCCATGTCCACCAGCCGCGTGACCGCGCCGACTGCGCTGTTGGTGTGCAGGGTCGACAACACCAAGTGCCCGGTGAGCGAGGCTTGCACGGCAATTTCCGCCGTTTCGCGATCACGGATTTCGCCGACCATCACCACGTCCGGGTCCTGCCGCAGGATTGCTCGCAAGCCGCGCGCGAAGGTCATGTCGACCTTCGGGTTGACCGGCATCTGGCCGATTCCCGGCAGGTGATATTCGATCGGATCTTCCACCGTGAGGATGTTGCGCGTCTGGTCGTTGAGGCTGCTCAGTGCCGCGTACAGGCTGGTGGTTTTGCCTGAGCCGGTGGGCCCGGTCACCAGCACAATCCCGTGGGGTTTGGCGAGCAGCCGACGCAAGGTTTCCAGGGTGTCGCGGGGCATGCCGAGGCGCTCGAGTTGCAAGCGCCCGGCCTGTTTGTCGAGCAGGCGCAACACCACCCGTTCGCCATGGGCCGAAGGCAAGGTCGAGACCCGCACATCCACTTCATGCCCGGCCAGGCGCAGGGCCATGCGGCCATCCTGCGGCACACGTTTTTCGGCGATGTCCAGGCGCGCCATAACCTTGATTCGCGACACCAGCAACGCCGCCAATTCGCGGCGTGGGCGAAAGATTTCCCGCAGTTGTCCATCGACGCGCAGGCGCACCGACAGGTAGTGCTCGAAGGTTTCCAGGTGCACATCCGAGGCCCGCTCGCGCACCGCTTCGCTAAGCAACGCATTGATCAAACGGATGATCGGCGCATCGCCCTGCTGCTCCAGCAGGTCAGCGGTTTGCGGCACTTGCTCCACCAGGCTCAGCAGGTCCAGTTCTTCGTCGAGGCCTTGGGCAACCTGTTGCGCCGCGCTCTGGCCTTCGCGATACGTTGCTGCCAATAGCTCGGCGAAGGCATCGCGCTCCAGTACCTGAATCGGCAGATCAGCGCTGCACAAGCGCCGGGCTTCGGACAGTGCACTGAGTGGCGCATCGGCGCGCACGGCCAGGCTCACGCGTTCGCCTTCGCGCTCCAGCAACACACCGAAGCGCCGGGCGAAGCCGAAGGGCAGCGGCTCGTTCAATGGCATCACGGGCGGACCGCTGGCGCTGGCTGATCGAACAACTGCCGGGGCGTTTCCGGCAGCCGCAGAGAGTTGTTTTCCCCGGCGCCAGGCTGGCTCAGATCACGCAACGCGTCGTACCGCTGCTGGCTGACCTCGGCCAGGTCAGCACGGCTGCGGACGATGGTCGGGCGCAGGAACACCATCAGGTTGCTTTTGGTTTGGGTGTCACGGTTCCAGCGAAACAGCGCGCCGAGGTAGGGAATGTCACGCAGCAGCGGCACGCCGCTTTTCTGCGTGCGCACGCTGTCGCGGATCAGCCCGCCGATCACGATGATCTCGCCATCGTCGGCGAGGATGGTGCTCTTCAACGCGCGCTTGTTGGTGATCAAGTCCGAGGAGTCGATACCCGAAACGGACGGTGCGATGTCCGACACTTCCTGCTCGACTTCGAGGCGCAGGGTCGAGCCTTCGTTGATGTACGGCTTGATCTTCAGGCTGATGCCGACATCTTTTCGTTCGACCGTGGTGAACGGGTTGTCCGCGCCGTTGCTGTTGGTAGCGTAGGAACCGGTTTTGAACGGCACGTTCTGGCCGACGATGATTTCCGCTTGCTGATTATCGAGGGTCAGCAGGCTCGGCGTGGACAGCAGGTTGCTGCGGGTATTGCTCGCCAGCGCGGAAATCAAGGCACCGAACCGGTCAGTGCCGAGTTTGAGTAATGCACCTTCCGGCGCGGATTTTTTCTCGTCGAAAGTCAGGCCTCCCGCGATGGGAATATCGGTGCCAGGGAAATTGATAAAGCCCTTGGCGTCGCCGCTGCTGACGCCCCACTGCACGCCCACCGCTTCGGCCATGTCGCCGGAAATTTCGACGATGGCGGCATGGATCAGCACCTGCGCCCGCGGCTGATCCAGCTGCCGCACAATATTTTCGATGGTGCGGATCTGCCCTGGCTCGGCGATCAGCACCAAGGCGTTCTGGCTTTCGTCGGCCTTGAGCAGGAAGGTGCTGACCGGCGCGCTATCCTTGCGTGCGCCTTGGACTGGCGGGGCTTGCCGACCCTGGCCCATGGTCTCCAGCACCTCGGCCAATTGCCGGGCATCGCTGTGGCGCAGGCGAATCACCCGGGCGTTGTCGAGGCTGGCCGCCGACGGCACGTCGAGGGCGCGTGCCAAGTCGTGCAAGCGCTGGCGCACCGCCGCCGTGCCGATAAAGATCAGCCGATTGGTTCGGGCATCCGCCAGCACTTGCACGCTGGCTTCGGCTGCGCGCTTGCCCAGCGCCGCCTCAATCACTGGCGCGACGTCAGTGGCCTGGGCGTGGCTCAATTGCAGCACCGACGACTGGCTGCCTTGCCCGGAATCGAGGGATTGCACGACTTGCGCGATGCGCTGCACATTGCCGGCGCTGTCGGTGATCACCAGCGCATTGGCCGATACCGAAGGCCCGACGTAGCCATTGGCCGAAACCAACGGCCGCAGCAGCCCGGCCAGGTCCGTGGCGTTGCTGGTGTTGAGTTCGATCACACGAGTGGTGAACTGCGCGGCCGTGCTTGGCGTGCCCTGCCCGGCCCGGGTTTTGGCCTCGGTCACCGGGGTGATGAGGATGCGGTCGCCTTCGTCGATCACCGTGAAATTGTGGGCGTCGAGCACCGAGTAAAACAGGCGCCGAACGCCCTCGCGATCAAGGGCCTGGCGGGACGTCACTGTCACCCGTCCCGACACGCGCGGGTCGAGGACCACGGTGGTGCCGAGCATCGCCGACATCTCTTCAACAACGTCCCGCAGTTCGGCGTTGTTCATCGATACTTGCCACTTTTCCTGCTCGGCCTGCAGCACGCCGGGCAGCATCAAGACCAAGATGCCCAGGCACAGCTGCATGACGCGCGCGGCCTGCGCGACCACCAGATTGTTCATCACATTCATTACTCTGACTGCCCGCCAAGCGGACGAAAAAAACGCGCGGTAGAAACCTCTGGTGACGGGCTGTTGGACGGCTCGACTCGACGCAATACCGGCGGCGCGGACGGTAGCAACTTCAGCCATTCTTCACGGCCGTTATTCCACAGCACCACTTGATGGGCCTCGACACGACGCAACACGCTGCCACCAGGCAAACGCTCACCGACCTGATAAAAACGCGCGCCCTGGGCATCCCCCAGTAGCGCTTTGGAGCCACCGCCGGCCACCACGAAGCTTGCCTGCAAACTCAATGGCTCGGCGCTGGGTTGCAACGCGTTTGGCGTGCTCAGGCCGAAGACCGTGGCAACGGCGCCGGTGACCAGCGGATCGCGCGCTTGCGGTGGGGCCGAGGGCGCTGTGACTGGCAGCGGTGAAGCCAGGCGTTCGCGAAACCGCCACTCCTGCCAGGCCAGGAACACCCCGAATACCATCGGCAGACCCAGCAGGCACACCCACGAAAACAGCGTCACTCGCATGGGTTGAAGGCCCGCGTGCCGCGTGGACGCCAGGCCATTCGCCGCAGAATCCGGTGGCCGCACCACTCGTGCACGATCACCGCGCCGATGTGCCCGATCACCAGCCACAGCAACACCACACAGGCCCAGATATGCAGGGTGAAAAACTGCTCGATCAGTGCGGGGTCGTGCAGCAGCTGCGGAATCCGGAACGCGCCGAACACATTGATCGGGCGGTCCATCATCAGCACGCCGCTCAGCAGCACAACGCTGACGGAGGCATAAATCAGCGCATGAGCGCCCCAGGCGAAAAGCTCCGCCGATGGCAAGGCCCTGACCCTGGCGCTGCGGGTATGCACGACAAACAGCGCCAGCCGCCAGACAAAAAACGGAATGAACAGCGTGGTCAGCGAGACGTTGACGAACGACACCCAGTTCGCAACGCGGGCGGTAACGTCGACGCTGGCCACATAAAAACCGGTCACCAGGGTCCAGAGAATGACCGCGGCCGATAACCAGTGCAGTAGGACACGCTGCCCGGAATAACCCGAAACCTTCATTTTCAACTCGACCATCAAAAAGTGCAGCAGGCTGCGGACGCTCCAAGGACCGTCCGCAGATTTACGGAGGGCGTTACAGCTTTTCCCACGCCATGTGCGAGTGAGTGCCGACACCGGGCTCAAACTGGGTGGCAGTCACGGTGTACTGCTGGCAATAACCCGCCGCCGGGAACGGCTTGCACTCGAAGACTTCATTGGTCTTGGGTTGCAGCACCTTGGTGCCGGCCGTGTAATCTTTCAGGCCTTGCGGGAACACGTAGTCGTAGTCGATGCCCACGCCTTCGCCGCTGAACGTCACGGTCTGGGTGTCCTGGCGCGTGGTGCGCCCATCAAGGGTGGTGCCGACCAGCGTCAGGGTGTGCGCGCCGGGATTACTGCGCACATCGATTGCCAGGCCACGGGTGCCCGAATCCACTTCAGCGGTGGTCGAGCCGACCAGTTTGTTGTGCTCATCGAACAGGGTCGCTTCGATGTTCATCTTGCGATTGGACATCACACTGAAGTCGACTTTGGCCAGGCCTTTGTCCAGCACATATTCGTCTTGCAGCGCGGCCACCGACAGGCGTGCGGCGGTGTCTTCCTGCATGATCAATTGCACTTCATAACGGGTCACGCCGCTTTCTTTTTGGGCATACAGGCTGTTGGTGCCTTTGACCGGCTGGATGTTGCCGTTGTCATCACGCACGCCAGCACGGACGGTGGTGTGCGCCGCGTTGATCTGCTCCGCCAGTTTGAACGACCAGTTGTTCGGCAGGCCTTGCTCGGCGCTGTCGATGCTGATTTCGACGCTGTACTCCGGATGCTCGCCGGTGGCGGAAAACGCCCGCGCTTTGACCTTGTCGCCCACCAGCAATTGCGCCGCCGGGGCGATGCTGCCGACCGACGACCAGCCACCGGGCAACGAGGCTTCGGCCAGGATGTTGACGTCAGTGGCGTTGTAGAACGCGGCGTCGGTGTCGCCCACGGTCCAGATCGCCAGGATCACGTGTTGGCCAGTTTTGTCGTCAGGCAGAGTGCAGCTGTGTTTCGCCCCGGAAACCGGAGGCTGGTTGCCACCGTCGACGACGCAGAACGGCGTGCTGTCGAAGGACGCGCGCTTGAGCCCTTCGTTCGGATTCCAGCCGTTACGGGTGATGAAGTATTCGTGCTTGGTGGCCGGGTGCGCGGCGGTGTAGCGCCACTGGAAATCGATGTTGCGATCCTTGATTTCCGTCAGGTGCCAACGGGTCGCAGATTGAGCGTCCATGGCCGAGAACAGCGAGTGGCCACCGCTGGCAATCTTGCCGTCGACCGGCCCCTGCAACGGCGCACCGCCGATTCCGTTGGGGAAACCCTTGAAGGTTTCGCCGACGCTTTGCGGTTCGTGCTGCGCACCACCGCAGTTGATATTCAAGCCTTTCTGGCAAGCCAGTGCCCGGGAAGGCGGGACTTCCAGATAACCGTGGGCGGCAACGTTTTGCGTGACCAGCAGGGTCGATACCAGCAACATCGACGACGTGCAGGCAGTCAACGCACTGCGCTTTACAAAAATAGGTTTCATAGCGGTTCCAGACTACTGATCAAAAACAAGGCGCCCCGAGGGCGCCGACGTTCGTGGTGCTGCCCGACGCTTCATCGGACAGGTCTGGAACCTTACGGGGATGACGGAAATTTCTATGTAGGAGGAATCATCGGAGCCGGCAGGAAGGTTCTCCCGATTGAATTTTCTGACATCAAAAGAACACATTCTTACAACGAGTAATGCTTTTGCCCGATTTCCACCGGCATAAAAAAGCCTGTCCGGCACGGGGCGGGACAGGCTTCGGTGAATCTCGACGGGGTTATTCGTGGTATTGCGCCGAGAGTTCATGCACCGCGCGCAGGAAAGCGCCGGCGTGTTCCGGATCGACCTCCGGGGTAATGCCGTGGCCGAGGTTGAACACGTGGCCGGTGCCCTTGCCATAGCTGGCGAGGATGCGCCCGACTTCGGTACGGATCGCTTCCGGCTTGGCGTAGAGCACGGTCGGGTCCATGTTGCCTTGCAACGCGACTTGGTCGCCGACACGGGCACGGGCGTTGCCGATGTCGCAGGTCCAGTCCAGGCCCAACGCGTCGGCGCCGGCATCGGCGATGCTTTCCAGCCACAGGCCGCCGTTCTTGGTAAACAGGATCACCGGCACTTTGCGGCCGTCGTGCTCGCGGATCAGGCCGCTGACGATTTTGCGCATATAGGCCAGGGAGAACTCCTGGTACGCCGCCGCCGACAGGTTGCCGCCCCAGGTGTCGAAAATCTGCACCGCTTGCGCGCCAGCCATGATCTGGCCGTTGAGGTAGCTGGTGACCGACTGCGCGAGCTTGTCCAGCAGCAGGTGCATGGCTTGCGGGTTGTCGTAGAGCATCGCTTTGGTCTTGCGGAAGTCTTTCGACGAACCGCCTTCGACCATGTAGGTGGCCAGGGTCCACGGGCTGCCGGAGAAGCCGATCAGCGGCACGCGGCCGTTCAGTTCGCGGCGGATGGTGCTGACGGCGTCCATCACGTAGCCGAGGTCTTTGTGCGGATCAGGGATCGGCAAGGCTTCGATGTCGGCCAGGGTGCTGACGACTTTCTTGAAGCGCGGACCTTCACCGGTTTCGAAGTACAGGCCTTGGCCCATGGCATCGGGAATGGTGAGGATGTCGGAAAACAGGATCGCCGCGTCCAGTTGTGGATAGCGATCGAGCGGTTGCATGGTGACTTCGCAAGCGAACTCCGGATTCATGCACAGGCTCATGAAGTCGCCGGCATTCGCGCGGCTGGCGCGGTATTCCGGCAGGTAACGGCCGGCCTGACGCATCATCCACACGGGCGTGACGTCTACGGGTTGCTTGAGCAGGGCGCGGAGGAAACGGTCGTTCTTCAGGGCAGTCATGTCGGCATCCGGAAAAAAAGTGCGGGCATTTTCTCAGAGCGCGGAGCAAAAGGCACGGTAAGCGGAGCACCTTTTGTCTATCGGGTCAATTTGTCGCGGGGGGGAACGCGGTGTTCCCAACACCACAAACCACTGTGGGAGCTGGCTTGCCAGCGATGCAGACACCTCGGCGTGTCAGATGAACCGAGGTGATGCTATCGCTGGCGAGCCAGCTCCCACAGGTATCGCGTTCCAGTCTTGAGGAGTGATCAGACGCCCAGGTAGTCGAGGATCCCTTCCGCCGCATTACGGCCTTCGAAGATTGCCGTTACCACCAAGTCGGAGCCGCGCACCATGTCGCCACCGGCGAAGATTTTCGGGTTGCTGGTCTGGTGCTTGTACTGGCCTTGTTCCGGGGCCACAACGCGGCCCTGGCTGTCGGTCTGGACACTGTGCTGGTCGAACCACGCTGCCGGGCTCGGGCGGAAACCGAAGGCGATGACCACGGCGTCAGCCGGGATGATCTCTTCGGAACCCGGGATTGGCTCAGGGCTGCGACGACCGCGTGCGTCCGGTTCGCCGAGACGGGTCTCGACCACCTTCACGCCTTCGACCTTGTCTTCGCCGACAATGGCGATCGGCTGACGGTTATAGAGGAAGCGCACGCCTTCTTCCTTGGCATTCTTCACTTCTTTGCGCGAGCCTGGCATGTTCGCTTCGTCACGACGATAGGCGCAGGTCACCGATTTGGCGCCCTGGCGGATCGACGTGCGGTTGCAGTCCATCGCCGTGTCGCCGCCGCCCAGCACCACAACCTTCTTGCCTTTCATGTCGACGAAATCTTCCGGCGACTTTTCGAAGCCCAGGTTGCGGTTGACGTTGGCGATCAGGAAATCCAGCGCGTCGTACACGCCCGGCAGGTCTTCCCCGGCAAAGCCACCCTTCATGTAGGTGTAGGTGCCCATGCCCATGAACACAGCATCGTATTCCTCGAGCAGTTGTTCGATGGTCACGTCCTTGCCGATTTCGGTGTTCAGGCGGAACTCAATGCCCATGCCGGTGAAGACTTCGCGACGATTGCTCAGCACGCTCTTTTCCAGCTTGAACTCGGGGATGCCGAAGGTCAGCAGACCACCGATTTCCGGGTTCTTGTCGAACACCACCGGGGTCACGCCGCCGCGCACCAGCACGTCGGCACAACCGAGGCCGGCCGGGCCGGCGCCGATGATCGCGACACGCTTGCCGGTCGGCTTGACCTTGGACATGTCCGGGCGCCAGCCCATGGCGAACGCGGTGTCGGTGATGTACTTCTCCACCGAACCGATGGTCACCGCGCCGAAGCCGTCATTAAGGGTGCAGGCACCCTCGCACAGACGGTCCTGCGGGCACACCCGGCCGCAGACTTCCGGCAAGGTGTTGGTCTGGTGCGACAGCTCGGCGGCCTGGAGGATGTTGCCCTCGGCCACCAGCTTCAGCCAGTTGGGAATGAAGTTGTGTACCGGGCACTTCCATTCGCAGTACGGGTTACCGCAACCCAGGCAGCGGTGGGCCTGGTCGGCCGACTGCTGGGGTTTGAACGGTTCGTAGATTTCCACGAACTCTTTCTTGCGTTGACGCAACAGTTTCTTCTTCGGATCCTTGCGCCCGACCTCGATGAACTGGAAGTCATTATTCAGACGTTCAGCCATTGTTAAAACCTCATCAAACTCTTCAGGCGCATATCACTGCGGGTTGGCACGGGTGCTGGAAAGCAACGATTTCAGGTTGGCAGCCTTGGGCTTGACCAGCCAGAAACGACGCAGGTAATCATCGAGGTTCTCAGCGAGGTTACGGCCCCATTCGCTGTCGGTTTCCGCGACGTATTCGTCCAGCACGCGCTGCAGGTGGCTGCGATAGGCTTCCATCGCTTCGCCGCTGATCCGCTGGATTTCCACCAGTTCGTGGTTGACCCGGTCAACGAAGGTGTTGTCCTGGTCCAGCACATAGGCGAAACCACCGGTCATGCCTGAGCCGAAGTTGTAACCGGTCTTGCCCAGTACGCAGACGAAACCACCGGTCATGTATTCGCAGCAATGGTCGCCAGTGCCTTCCACCACGGTGTGAGCGCCGGAGTTACGCACGGCGAAACGCTCGCCCGCAGTGCCGGCGGCGAACAGCTTGCCGCCCGTGGCGCCGTACAGGCAAGTGTTGCCGATGATGGCACTGTCCTGTGTCTTGTAGACGCTGCCCTTGGGCGGAACGATGACCAGCTTGCCGCCGGTCATGCCTTTGCCCACGTAGTCGTTGGCGTCGCCTTCCAGGTACATGTTCAGGCCACCGGCGTTCCACACACCGAAGCTCTGGCCAGCAGTGCCCTTGAAGCGGAAGGTGATCGGCGCGTTGGCCATGCCCTGGTTGCCGTGCTTGCGCGCGATTTCGCCGGAGATCCGGGCGCCGATTGAACGGTCGCAGTTGCAGATATCCAGCTCGAATTCGGCGCCGCTGGCATCGTTGATCGCCGAACTGGCCATCTCGACCATTTTCTCGGCGAGCAAACCTTTGTCGAACGGCGGGTTGCGGTCCACCTGGCAGAACTGTGGCTTGTCGGCCGGGATGTGATCACTGCCCAACAGCGGCGTCAGGTCCAGATGGTTCTGCTTGGCAGTCTGGCCTTCGAGGATGTCCAGCAGATCGGTACGGCCGATCAGCTCTTCGAGGGAACGCACGCCCAGCTTGGCCAGCCATTCACGGGTTTCTTCGGCAACGTAGGTGAAGAAATTCACCACCATGTCGACGGTGCCGATGTAGTGATCCTTGCGCAGCTTCTCGTTCTGCGTGGCCACGCCAGTGGCGCAGTTGTTCAGGTGGCAGATGCGCAGGTACTTGCAACCCAGGGCGATCATCGGCGCGGTGCCGAAGCCGAAGCTTTCAGCGCCAAGGATCGCAGCCTTGATCACATCGAGGCCGGTTTTCAGGCCGCCGTCGGTCTGCACCCGCACCTTGCCGCGCAGGTCGTTGCCGCGCAGGGTCTGGTGGGTTTCAGCCAGGCCGAGTTCCCATGGCGCGCCGGCGTATTTGATCGAGGTCAGCGGCGAAGCACCGGTGCCACCGTCGTAACCCGAAATGGTGATCAGGTCCGCGTAGGCCTTGGCCACACCGGCAGCGATGGTGCCGACGCCCGCTTCGGCGACAAGTTTCACCGAGACCAGGGCTTTCGGGTTGACTTGTTTCAAGTCGAAAATCAGTTGCGACAAGTCTTCGATCGAATAGATGTCGTGGTGCGGCGGTGGCGAAATCAGGGTGACGCCCGGCACTGCATAACGCAGCTTGGCGATCAGCCCGTTGACCTTGCCGCCCGGCAGTTGCCCGCCCTCGCCCGGCTTGGCGCCCTGGGCGACCTTGATCTGCAGCACTTCGGCATTGACCAGGTACTCAGGCGTGACACCGAAGCGGCCGGTGGCCACTTGCTTGATTTTCGAGCTCTTGATGGTGCCGTAGCGCGCCGGGTCTTCGCCGCCTTCGCCGGAGTTGGAACGCGCACCGAGGCGGTTCATGGCTTCGGCCAGGGCTTCGTGGGCCTCCGGCGACAACGCGCCCAACGAGATACCGGCAGAGTCGAAGCGCTTGAGCACCGATTCCAGCGGTTCGATCTCGCTCATGGCAAGCGGCGTGTCGAGGGTCTTGACCTGGAGCAGGTCGCGAATCATCGACACCGGACGATTGTCCACCAGCGAGGTGTATTCCTTGAATTTGCTGTAGTCGCCCTGCTGCACGGCGGCTTGCAGGGTGTTGACCACATCCGGGTTGTAAGCGTGGTACTCGCCACCGTGCACGAACTTCAACAAACCGCCTTGCTGGATCGGCTTGCGCGGGCTCCATGCTTCGACGGCCAGGGCCTTCTGCTCGGCTTCGATATCGACGAAACGCGCACCCTTGATGCGACTCGGCACGCCACGGAAGCTCAGGTCGCAGACTTCTTCGGACAGGCCGATGGCTTCGAACAACTGCGCACCGCGGTACGAGGTGATGGTCGAGATGCCCATCTTCGAAAGGATTTTCAGCAGGCCTTTGGTGATGCCTTTGCGGTAGTTCTTGAACACCTCATAGAGGTCGCCCAACACTTCACCGGTGCGGATCAGGTCGCCCAGCACTTCATAGGCTAGGAACGGATAGACCGCTGAGGCGCCGAAGCCGATCAGTACGGCAAAGTGGTGCGGATCGCGCGCGGTGGCAGTTTCGACCAGGATGTTGGAGTCGCAACGCAAGCCTTTTTCGGTCAGGCGGTGGTGCACCGCGCCGGTGGCGAGCGAAGCGTGGATCGGCAACTTGCCCGGACCGATGTGGCGGTCGGTCAGCACGATTTGCGTGCGACCGGCGCGTGCGGCTTCTTCAGCCTGATCGGCAACGTTGCGGATCGCCGCTTCGAGGCCGACGCTTTCGTCGTAGTTGAGGTCGATGATCTGGCGTTCGAAACCCGGACGATCGAGGTTCATCAGCGAGCGCCACTTGGCCGGCGAGATCACCGGCGAGCTGAGGATCACGCGCGAGGCGTGTTCCGGCGACTCCTGGAAGATGTTGCGCTCGGCACCGAGGCAGATCTCCAGCGACATGACGATGGCTTCGCGCAGCGGGTCGATCGGCGGGTTGGTGACCTGCGCGAACTGCTGGCGGAAATAGTCGTACGGCGTGCGCACGCGCTGGGACAGCACGGCCATCGGCGTGTCGTCGCCCATCGAGCCGACGGCTTCGTAGCCTTGCTCACCAAGCGGACGCAGCACCTGGTCGCGCTCTTCGAACGTGACCTGGTACATCTTCATGTATTGCTTGAGCTGATCGACGTCGTAGAACGCCGAACCGTGGTCGTTATCTTCCATGGTCGCCTGGATGCGCAGGGCATTCTTGCGCAACCATTGCTTGTACGGATGACGGGACTTCAAGCGGTTGTCGATGGAATCGGTGTCGAGGATCTGCCCGGTCTCGGTGTCCACGGCAAAGATCTGCCCCGGCCCGACGCGGCCCTTGGCGATCACGTCTTCCGGCTGGTAATTCCAGACGCCGATTTCCGACGCCAGGGTGATGAAACCGTTCTTGGTGGTGACCCAGCGCGATGGCCGCAGGCCGTTACGGTCGAGCAGGCACACGGCGTAGCGACCGTCGGTCATCACGATACCGGCCGGGCCGTCCCAGGGCTCCATGTGCATCGAGTTGTATTCATAGAACGCCCGCAGATCGGGGTCCATGGTCTCGACGTTCTGCCACGCCGGCGGCACCAGCATGCGCACGCCACGGAACAGGTCAATGCCGCCGGTGACCATCAGCTCGAGCATGTTGTCCATGCTGGAGGAGTCGGAACCGACGCGGTTGACCAGCGGGCCGAGCTCTTCCAGATCGGGCATCAAGTCGTTGGCGAACTTGGTGCGCCGGGCCAGGGCCCAGTTGCGGTTACCGGTGATGGTGTTGATTTCGCCGTTGTGAGCGAGGAAGCGGAATGGCTGGGCCAGCGGCCATTTCGGCAAGGTGTTGGTGGAGAAGCGCTGGTGGAACACGCAGATCGCGGTTTGCAGGCGCTCGTCGCTGAGGTCTGGATAGAAGGCGGTGAGGTCCGCCGGCATCATAAGGCCTTTATAGATGATGGTCTTGTGGGAAAAGCTGCAGATGTAGTGATCGGTGTCGGCGGCGTTGGCCACGGACGAACGACGACGGGAACTGAACAGCTTGATCGCCATGTCCTGGTCGCTGAGGCCTTCACCGCCGATGAACACTTGTTCGATCTGCGGCAGGCGCTCGAGGGCGAGGCGGCCGAGGACGCTGGTGTCGATCGGCACTTTGCGCCAGCCGACCAACTGCAGGCCGGCGGCCAGGATTTCGCGGTTCATGTTCGCGCGAGCGGCTTCGGCTTTGACCGGGTCCTGGTTGAAAAACACCATGCCTACCGCGTACTGCTTGGGCAAAACCACGCCAAACGTTTCCTGGGCGATGGCTCGCAGGAACACGTCTGGTTTTTGAATCAGCAAGCCGCAACCGTCACCGGTCTTGCCGTCGGCGTTGATCCCACCGCGGTGGGTCATGCAGGTCAGGGCCTCGATGGCCGTTTGCAAAAGGGTATGACTGGGCTCGCCCTGCATATGGGCTATCAGGCCGAAACCGCAGTTATCCTTGAATTCATCTGGGTGGTACAGACCTGCTTTCATAGACACTTTCTCACCAGGCTGCCTCTTATCGAGACAAATTTCTTTTCAATTCAACCACTTGCCGCCTGCGCCGAACGTTCGCCAGCTTTGCCGGGGCAAAAGGGAGGTCATTGTACACACCGACACAGAGGCTCACAAATTTGACGACGAAATGTCGCAAATCTATGTCGCATTTGTGAAAGGTTTAAAGCGATCTGCTGTGCTAGTCAAAACTTTTTTAATTTTGACCGCTACGACTCAAAGACTACTGTGACGCAGACACCACAAGGCACGCGGCCCAAGGGTCTGTTGGTGCTTGCTGGCGAACCGCGTTGTGATGCCAACGTGCGTGAGGCAAGGCGCGGGATGCTGCCAATGGCTCTTCCCTTGGCAAATCCCGCAACGCAGCCTCGCGCATGTTGGCGCGCAACGCGGTCGTCAGCAAGCGCCAACAGACCCTAAAGGCGGCATGCGCTTGCAGAAATTTTGAGGTGCCGGGAGAGGCGGCCTGGGTAAGGCCGCCGAATCTTCAGCGAGTTGTGGCCAGTTCCTGTTGGACGCTGGCGACAGTGCGAGGCCAAGGTTTACCAGCCTGAACCTTCGCTGGCAAGGCCTTGATGGCGGTAAGGGCGGCATCGCGGCTGGCGAAGTTACCGTAGGTGATCACGTAGAGCGGCTTGCCGTTGAGCACTTTCTTGAAATAACGGTACTCGCCGCCCTGCTCCTTGACGAAGCTTTGGGCCGAGGCCTCGGAGCTGGTGCCGAGGATCTGCACCACGTAGTTGCCCGGCGCTTGGCCAGCGTACCAGGTGCCACCCGCAGCCTTGGCCACGGTCACTGGCTTGTCCGCCGGTTTCGCCGCTTCAGGCTTGGCTGGCGCGGGGGTTGGCTTGGCCGCAGGCGCTGGTACCGGTTTGGCGGTCGCGACCTGAGTCGGTGCGGGAGTCGGCTTGGCCGCCGGGGTTGGCGCCGGGCCAGGGGCTACGCCAGCCGGCGGTGCGCTGGTGGTCACGGTCGGCGGTGTAGCGCTGGAACCTTCGACCGGCACGCCGTCGTCGCCTTCGGTGATCCCACCGGCTTCTTCCGCTAACGGACCACGCATGACCGGTTGCGATTGGCCGACCAACGGCAACGGCATCGGCTGCGTATTACCGGCGAATTCGACAGCGGGAGCGCCGCCAGCATTCGGTTTTGGCGTGCCCAGTGGCAATTGCGCCTGTTCACTGGCCGCATCGCCAGTGGTCGGCGCCTTGCTGCGACCCGGCATCAGCCAGGCAGCGGCGACAGCTACCACGACGACGGCGGATATCGCCAATACGTGTTTCTTAGGCATCTTGAACCCCATACTTGGACGCTTCACCGCAGAGCGGCTGGCGATCATGGCTTCGATCATTGCATCGCGGGCGACCTGGTTGATGTTGCCAGGCCAACCGTCGGAGCTTTCGTGAATCTCAGTGATCTGGTCGGCGGTGAACAGTTCGATCCCCCGCCCAGCGCCTTCCAGGCGCTGGTCCAGATATTCACGAGTTTCTTCTTCGGTGTACGGTTGCAGCTCGATGACATGGAAGCGTTCTTCCTCGAGGCTCAGCGCCTCAAGTTGGGCGATCAGTGATGATTCGCCAAACAAGAACACATGCGGGCGACCTTCCGGTGCGCCAGCGGCCAATGCCATCAGGGCTTCGAGTGCGGATTCGTCAAGTTGTTCGGCGTCGTCGACCAGCAAATAGACTTCCTGGCCGGTCAGGGCCAGTTGCACCACTTGGGCGAGGATCGCGCCGATCTCCGCCTGGGCGACGTTCAGCGCCTGCGCCACCTGGCGCAGCACACCGGCCGCATCACCGGCGCCACGGGCGGAAACCACCACGCTTTGCACCGATTGCTTGTTGGTGCTCGCAACGAGAGCCTGACGCAATAACGTCTTGCCACTGCCTTGCGGGCCGGTGACCACCAGCAGCAACTGGCTATAGCGCGCCAGATGATGCAGTTGCCCCAGCACCGGTTTGCGCTGGGCTGGGAAAAATTTGAAACCAGGCACCCGTGGAGCGAAAGGGTCGTGGCTTAACTGGTAATGGCCGAGGAAAGCCTCGTCGGCATGCAAACTAGTCATCGGGATCTTATTAACCTTTAAGCTGAGCCAGAGCGCGGTAATCCGCTCCCAGCGTGGCCTGTAGAACCTCTTTTGGATAATCGTCGGTCACCACTGCTTCGCCCATGCGGCGCAACAGCACCAGGCGCATACGACCGTCGATCACTTTCTTGTCAATTGCCATGTGTTGCAGAAAATCGGCTTCTGTCATCTCTTCCGGCGGCACCACGGGCAAGCCGGCGCGCTGGAACAGGCGAATGCCGCGGTCACGCTCCTGCTCGCTGATCCAGCCCAGGCGGGCCGACATTTCCAGGGCCATTACGGTGCCAGCAGCGACCGCCTCGCCATGCAGCCAGACACCATAGCCCATGTGGGTTTCGATGGCATGACCAAAGGTGTGGCCCAGGTTCAGTGTCGCGCGAACGCCGGTTTCCCGTTCGTCCGCGCCGACCACGGCCGCTTTGGCCTCGCAGGACCGCTGGATCGCGTACGTCAGGGCTTGCTGGTCCAGCGCGCGCAGGCGATCGACGTTTTCTTCGAGCCAGGTCAGGAACGGCTCATCGCAGATCAGCCCATACTTGATGACTTCCGCCAGACCCGCCGAGAGTTCTCGGGCAGGCAAGGTATTCAGGCTGGCGGTGTCGATCAGCACCACGTTCGGCTGATAGAACGCGCCGACCATGTTTTTGCCGAGCGGATGGTTGATCCCGGTCTTGCCGCCCACCGACGAATCGACTTGCGACAACAGCGTTGTGGGAATCTGGATGAAATCCACGCCGCGCTGATAGCAGGCGGCCGCAAACCCGGCCATGTCGCCGATCACCCCGCCACCCAGGGCGATGACCGTGGTGCGGCGGTCGTGGCGCGCGGTCAGCAGGCCATCGAAAATCAACTGCAGGGTTTCCCAGTTCTTGAAGGCTTCGCCGTCGGGCAGCACCACGGAAATCACTGAGAAACCGGCCAGCGTGTGGGTCAAACGCTCAAGGTACAGCGGCGCAACGGTCTCGTTGGAGATGATCGCCACCTGCCGCCCGGCGATGTGCGGGGCCAGCAATTGCGGCTGATCCAACAAGCCTTCGCCAATATGAATCGGGTAGCTGCGCTCGCCGAGATCGACCTTGAGTGTCTGCATGTGTCCCCACAGTGAAATGAGTTTCCGGCGTCCTGCCAAGAGTTAACGAAAAATACGACTTCAGCAGATCTGACGCTGCCTGATAGCCATCCGCCACAGCCTCGGGCGTCCATTCAGGACGCCGAGGATAGCGCATTTCGTCATGGGTATTAACGGGGTGGTAGCTGCTGCAAGCGATCGAGGATGTCCAGCACCACCATGCGCGGTGGCCGCTCATCGGTTTCCACTACCAGGTCGGCAATTTCCCGGTAGAGCGGATCGCGAATCGCCAGCAGGTCGCGCAAGGTCTTGGCTGGATCAGCGGTGCGCAGCAGCGGCCGATTACGGTCGCGGGCGGTGCGGCCGACCTGCTGCTCGACCGAGGCGTGCAGATAAACCACGCGACCACCGGCATGCAGCGCCCGACGATTGGCCTCGCGCATCACCGCGCCGCCGCCAGTGGCCAGCACCACGCCGTCGCAGGCGCACAATTCTGCAATCATCGCCTGCTCACGGTCACGGAAGCCCGGTTCGCCTTCCTTATCGAAGATCCATGGGATATTGGCGCCCGTGCGCAATTCAATTTCCTTGTCGGAATCTTTGAATGGCAGGCGCAGCTCTTTGGCCAGCAAACGGCCGATGGTGCTTTTACCGGCACCCATCGGCCCAACAAGAATCAAATTTCGCACAGAATCAACGACTCACAGCAATCGCCTGGTTATTCATGATACGCGGAGTAAGAAATACCAGCAGCTCGGATTTTTTCTCCGACACCACGTCACGCCGGAAAAGGCGGCCAAGATACGGCACATCACCGAGAAATGGCACCTTATCTACCACCTTGCTCTGAGTATTTGAGAAAACTCCGCCGATGACGATGGTCTCGCCATCATTCACCAGGACCTTGGCGTTGACTTCGTTTTTCTTGATCGGCGGCACGTCCTGCACTTTGTTCAGGTAGTCCGGTTCGTCCTTGGTGACCTTGACCTCCATGATGATGCGGTTGTCCGGCGTGATCTGCGGCGTCACTTCCAAGGACAACGAAGCCTCCTTGAACGACACCGAGGTGGCGCCGCTGGAGCTGGCCTCCTGATACGGAATCTCGGTGCCCTTGAGGATTTTCGCGGTTTCCTTGTCCGAGGTGACGACCTTGGGCTGGGAGACGATTTCACCGTTACCGGTTTTCTCCATGGCCGTCAGCTCCAGATCGAGCAGCACGTTGTCGGTGATGAAGGCGATGCCGATCCCGGAGGTGTTGCCCGCAGCGCCCATGTCGACGAACGGCGAGTTGGTGCTGGTGCTGCCCGGCGTGCCGATGGTGGTCGACGATCCATTGACCCCGGAGCCGTTCCAGTTACCTTTCTGGATCGACCCGCCCCAGCGCACCCCGAGGCTTTTGTCGTAATCGACGTTGGCTTCAACGATACGCGCCTCGATCATCACCTGACGCACAGGAATATCCAGTTGCGCCACGATGCGCCGCAGTTCGTCGAGGCGATCCTGGGTCTGGTAGGCAATGATGTTGTTGGTGCGTTCGTCCACGGTGATCGAGCCGCGCTCATCGATTTTTGCCTCGGCGCTGGTCACCGACTGAAACAGCTTGGCGATGTCCGCCGCCTTGGCGTAATTGACCTGCAACAACTCCCGGCGCAATGGCGCCAGCTCGGCAATCTGCTTCTGCGATTCCAGTTCCTGACGTTCGCGCGCGGCAATTTCCTCGGCCGGCGCTACCAGCAGCACATTGCCAATTTTGCGTTTATCCAGGCCTTTGGTCTTCAACACCAGGTCCAGCGCCTGGTCCCACGGCACGTTTTGCAAGCGCAAAGTGATGCCACCCTGCACGGTGTCGCTGGCCACCAGGTTGAGGTTGGTGAAATCGGCGATCAGTTGCAGCACCGAGCGCACGTCGATGTCCTGGAAATTCAGCGACAGCTTCTCGCCGCTGTAGGCATAACGTTCAGCATTGCGCTTTTGCAGGTCGTCCACGGTCATTGGCCGGACGCTGACGGTCAATTTGTTATCGGTCTGGTAGGTGGAGTAGTCGAACGCACCGCTGGGCTCGATGCTGATGCTCGCCCGGTCGGTGCCAGCGCTGGCATTGACGAACTGCACCGGCGTGGCGAAATCCTTGACGTCCAGCCGCACCCGCAGCGGCTCCGGCAGTTGGGTACGAGCGAAGGTCAGGATGATCTTGCCGCCTTGCTCCTGGATGTCGGGGCTGATGGTGGGGTCGGACAAGTCGATGACCACGTTGCCCTCGCCCTGGGTGCCACGCTGGAAGTCCACGCCGCGAATCGACTTGGTGGACGGCGCGGAAGCCCGGGCCGGTGCCCGTGCCTGTGCGGATGCCGGAGTAGCAGTGGCTGGACGCGGCGTGCGGTTGGCCGCTTTCGGCGCGGCACCCTGGCCGATCACCACCAGCAGGTTATTGCCCTCCACCCTGGTGTCGTAAGGGGTCAACTCGGTCAGGTTGATGATCAACCGCGTGCGATCCTTGGCCTCGACCACGGTTGCACTGCGCGCGTTACCGCCGCCGAGATCACGGTTCTTGCTCGCCAGTTTGCTGGTCACGCCCGGCAGATCCAGGGCAATGCGCGCCGGCTGCTCGGTGGTGTAGCCATGGGGTACCGGTGGCGGCCCGTCGAACGACAGCTTCAGCTCGACGCGGTCCCCCGGCAGTGCAGCGACGTCCAGGGCCTTGAGGCTTGCCCCGAGGACCATCGGCGACAACAGCGCTATCCATAGCGAAATACCGAGGGTTGAGAAAATCCTGTTCATTATTCGACTTCCACTATGAGTGCTCTTTCAAAGGAATGGTCCGTGGCCGCTCCAGCCAGGCGCCCTGTCCGTCAGGAACGATTTCCACCACATCGACCTGCGAGTCGCTGATGGCAACGATCCGCCCGTCGTTGCGTCCCAGGTAATCGCCGACCTTCAGCCGATGCACGCCGCCGGCGCCGCGAAGCAAGGCGAATGAACCGGCGGCATTGGAGAGGGTGCCGACCATTTCAAACTGTTCGATGTTGAAGCCTTCGAGGTACTGCTTGACCCGCGCGGGGTCCGGTTTGACGTTACGCGAGCCTTGCTTCTGCCCGGCGAGGTCGACACGCACCTGCCGCGAAAACGGGCTGCGCAACGACGCGGCGTTGTAGGTGAAGGTTTCATACGGACGGAACGTCGGCGCGGCCTCGATCTTGCCCGGTGGACGCAGACGCTCCTGATTCATGTAGGCATCCAGGTCGCTGAAGTCGTTGCCATTGCCGCAACCACTCAGGCCTGCCGCCAACAGCATCAGCACTGGAAAACGGGTCGGGCTCATTTTTGCAGCCCCTTGTCGTTGTAACGGTAAGTCTTGGCCAGAATGCTCATGCGCAGCTTCGGTCCGCCACCTTCTTCCACCGGCGCCAGGTCGAAGTCATGCAAGGTGACGATCCGGGGCAGCCCGGCGACGCCGCTGACGAAGGTCGCCAGGTCGTGATAAGCCCCGGTGACGGTGATCTGAATCGGCAATTCGATGTAGAACGGCTGCGTGACTTCGGGCAGAAGCTTGATCTCCTCGAACTCCAGGCCGCTGCCCAGGCCCGTGCGGGTGATGTCTTCGAGCAAGCCGGGGACCTCGGTATCGCTCGGCAATTGACGCAACAGCACTCCAAAGGAATTCTCCATTTCCTTCATTTGCTCGGTGTAGCGCTCGAGGTTCGCCGCCATGTGCGCCTTGTGGGCGAACTGCTCCTTGAGCGTCGCTTCTTCATCGCGTTTAAGATGGAGCTGGGTTTCCAGGTCGCTGATATAGAAGTTGTAGCCCAGCGCCAGGATCACGATCATCAACAGAACACCGGCCAATGCCTTGACCGGTGCCGGCCAGGAGCCCGTGTTGCTGGTATCCAGGTCGTTCAGGTCGATCTTGCGCAGCCCTTCCAGCCATTTCGATAGCGTCATTGGCCATCCTCCTTGGCGGCGGGCTCGGTCTGGCGCACGGTTAACTGGAAGACATTCGCCTGGTCCAGTTGCCCGGCGGTCGTCGCCTTGACCTCGGCGAGGCTCGGCGCATCGAACCAGGCCGAGGCATCAAGGTTGCGCATCAGGTCCGAGACGCGATTGTTCGACTCCGCCGCGCCGGTGATCGACAGCGTCTTGTCGAGCATTTTGACTTCGGTGAAGTACACGCCTTCGGGCAGGGTCCGCGTCAGTTGGTCGAAGATCCGCCCACTGATCGAGCGGTTGCCTTGCAAGTCCTGGATGATCCGCATGCGTTCGACCAGTTGCTGCCGGCGTGCCTTGAGTTCACTGATCTGTTTGATGCGGTCATCGAGCACGGCGATTTGCTTGCCAATGTAGTCGTTGCGCGACACTTGCCGGTCGATGGCGGCACTGATGGTCTGGTCGGTAATCAGCACAATGCCCACCGCCGCGACCATCACCCCAGCCAGCGCCACCAGAAAACGCTTGCGCCGCTCTTCGCGCAGTTCTTCACGCCAGGGAAGCAGGTTGATCCGTGCCATCAGTCAAAACTCCTGAGGGCCAGCCCGCAGGCGATCATCAGCGCCGGGGCATCGCCGGCCAAGGCGCCGGCGTTGACCTTGCTGCTCAGGGCCATGTTGGAAAACGGATTGGCCACCCGGGTCGGCGTGCCGAGCCGCTGTTCGATCAGCCGATCGAGCCCGGCCACCGAGGCGGTGCCGCCGGCCAGCAGGATGTGATCGACCGTGTTGTATTGCCCCGAGGCGAAGAAGAACTGCAGCGAGCGCGACACTTGCTGCACCAACGCGTCGCGGAACGGCTGCAGGACTTCGCTGACATAGTCGTCCGGCAAGCCGCCCTGTTTTTTCGCCAGGCCGGCCTGCTCCACGGTCAGGCCATAACGGCGCTGGATTTCCTCGGTCAGTTGCCGACCGCCGAACAATTGCTCGCGGGTATAGATGATGCGGCCGTTGTGCAGGACGCTGAGGGTGGTCATGGTTGCACCGATGTCGACCACCGCGACGGTCAGGCGCTCCTGAGAGGCGGCGAGCTGGGTCGCCATCAGGCCGAACGAGCGTTCCAGCGCATAGGCCTCGACGTCCACCACTTTCGCCGTCAGACCCGCCAGGGCCAAAGCGGCCTCGCGCACTTCGACATTTTCCTTACGGCAAGCCGCCAGCAGCACGTCGACCCGCTCCGGGTTGCGCGCCGAGGCGCCGATGACTTCGAAGTCGATGGCTACTTCATCCAGCGGATAGGGAATGTATTGATCGGCCTCGATCTTGAGCTGGCTTTCCAGTTCATCGTCCGACAGCCCGGCGTCCATCTCGATGGTCTTGGTGATCACCGCCGAGCCGGCCACGGCCACCGCCACATTGCGCAAGCCGGTGCGCGCTTTGAGCAGCACCCGCCCAATGGCCAGCCCAACGCCTTCGAGCTCGGCGATGTTTTTCTCGACAACGGCATTGGCCGGCAGCGGTTCAACCGCGTACGCCTCGACCCTATACCGGTCGCCCTGGCGGCTCAGCTCCAGAAGTTTTACCGACGTGGAGCTGATGTCGATCCCCAAAAGCGTATTGGCTTTTTTATTGAAGAGTCCCAGCACTACCAATTCCCTATGACTATCCGTGAGTTACGGACTCTCTAATATGTATTGCGTTCAACCACCCGTCTTGACGGCAGTGCAAATGACGCCCGAAGCGGAAAAATGCTTATAATGCCCAGCGTTTTTTTCCGCATTTTCGTTCAAGCGCGGGTTGTTCGCTGTCTACCCTGAACCCCGATGCCCAATTTCATTTCTGTTGTGGATATCCAAAAGCCTTGATTCGTCTGCTGAAATTTTTCGGTTGGTCCATCGTCGCCGTTTTCTGCGGACTGCTTTTAGGTCTCAGCGGCGCGTATCTTTACCTTAGTCCGGGATTGCCATCCGTGGAGGCGCTGAGAAGTATTCAGTTGCAGATTCCTCTGCGGGTTTATAGCAGCGATAACAAGTTGATCGCAGAATTTGGCGAAATGCGCCGCACACCGATCCGTTTCGGCGACATTCCCCCCAACTTCATAAATGCGTTACTAAGTGCTGAAGATGACAATTTCGCCAACCATTATGGCGTTGATCCCAGCAGCCTGATGCGCGCCGCGACACAACTCGTGAAATCCGGGCACATTCAGTCCGGCGGCAGCACCATCACCATGCAGGTGGCGAAGAACTTCTTCCTGACCAGCGAACGCAGCTTTTCGCGCAAGGCCACGGAAATCCTCCTGGCACTGCAAATCGAACGGCAGTTGACCAAGGACGAGATCCTTGAGTTGTACGTCAACAAAATCTACCTGGGCAACCGCGCCTACGGCATCGAAGCCGCCGCGCAGGTGTACTACGGCAAATCCATTCGTGACGTCAGCCTGGCGCAGATGGCGATGATTGCCGGCCTGCCCAAGGCGCCATCGCGCTTCAACCCGCTGGCCAACCCGGCGCGCAGCAAAGAACGTCGCGACTGGATCCTCGGGCGCATGTACAAACTGGGGAAAATCGACGAAGCCGCCTACACCGCCGCGATCAACGAGCCGCTGAACGCCAGCTATCACGTGCCGACCCCGGAAGTGAACGCCCCGTACATCGCCGAAATGGCCCGCGCGGAAATGGTCGGCCGTTATGGCAGCGAGGCGTACACGGAAGGTTTCCGCGTCACCACCACGGTGCCGAGCGACCTCCAGGAAATGGCCAACACCGCCGTCCACGAAGGCTTGATGACCTACGACCAGCGCCATGGTTATCGCGGTCCCGAATCGCGACTGCCGGGCAAGACCCGCGAAGCCTGGGCCACCGAACTGACCAAGCAACGCACCATCAGCAGCCTGGAGCCGGCCATCGTCACCCAGGTCGACAAGACCGGTTTGCAAGTGCTGACCCGCACCGGTGACGAACACGTCGCCTGGGACAGCATGAAGTGGGCGCGACCGTTCCTGAACACCAACAGCATGGGCGCCAACCCCAAGCAGCCATCGGACGTCGCTCAGGTGGGCGATCTGATTCGCGTGCAGCGCCAGCCGGACAACTCGCTGAAATTCAGCCAGATCCCGCAGGCCCAGGGCGCGCTGGTGTCCCTCGACCCGCAGAACGGCGCGATCCGGTCGCTGGTCGGCGGCTTTGCCTTCGAGCAGAGCAACTACAACCGTGCCATGCAGGCCAAGCGCCAGCCGGGTTCGAGCTTCAAGCCTTTCATCTATAGCGCAGCCCTGGACAATGGCTACACCCCGGCGAGCCTGGTCAACGACGCACCGATCGTGTTCGTCGACGAGTACCTGGACAAGGTCTGGCGTCCGAAGAACGACACCAACACTTTCCTCGGCCCGATCCGCATGCGCGAAGCGTTGTACAAGTCGCGTAACCTGGTATCGATCCGCTTGCTGCAAGCCTTGGGCGTTGATCGCACCATCGATTACATCAGCAAGTTCGGCTTCAACAAGCAGGATTTGCCGCGCAACCTGTCCCTGGCCCTGGGCACCGCGACCCTGACGCCGATGGAAATCGCCACCGGTTGGGCGACCTTCGCCAACGGTGGTTACAAGATCACCCCGTACATCATCGACAAAATCGACAGCCGCAATGGCGATACGCTGTTCGTCGCCAATCCGCCGAGCGTACCGGCGGGCGACGTCGCCAGCAGCGGCATCGCCGCGCCGGACGCCCAGGCTTTCACGGTCAACGAAAGCCCGGCCGTCGCCGCCACCACTGCGCCAGGCGTGCCGCAAGCGCCAGCGGTGGCCGAGCGGATCATCGACGGGCGGACCACGTTTATCCTCAACAGCATGCTCGAGGACGTGATCAAGCTCGGTACCGGCCGCCGCGCCCTGGCCCTGGGCCGTACCGACCTCGCGGGTAAGACCGGCACCACCAACGAATCCAAGGACGCCTGGTTCTCGGGCTACAACGCCGATTACGTGACCACGGTGTGGACCGGTTTCGACCAACCGGAAAGCCTAGGCAAACGCGAATTCGGCGGCACTGTGGCATTGCCGATCTGGATGAATTACATGGGCGCCGCGCTGAAAGGCCGGCCGCCGCACACCCAGACCGAACCGGAAGGCATCCTCAGCCTGCGGGTCGACCCGGTCAGCGGCCGCGCCGCTACCCCGGGCACCCCGGGCGCCTACTTCGAACTGTTCAAAAGCGAAGACTCGCCGCCGTCGGTCAACGAACTGGGCAACGGTTACGCGCCGGGTAGCCCGCTGCCAGCGGATGAAGCGGCGCCGATCGATTTGTTCTGATTGCGTCGTGGCACTGAAGGAGCCCCGGTTCGCGAGAGCCGGGGCTTTTTTAGTGCGAGCAGTTTTTTTTTGCGGTGGCTGATCGGGCCTCTTAGCGGGCAAGCCCGCTCCCACAAGGAATGCGCTGCTGCACATCCCTTGCGAGCGCCACAAAACACTGTGGGAGCGGGCTTGCCCGCGAAGGCGTCCTTGCTGACCACACACGATCTGCTGGCCACAAAAAGCCCCGCTCTTCTCTCGAAGGCGGGGCCTTTGTTTGAAGCGTTACAACGGCTTAACCGTTGAACACATCATCCACGCTTTTCAGCGGGTAGTGCTTCGGATAGGGCAGGGTCGCCACACCGGTCTCGATCGCGGCCTTGGCCACGGCGTCGGAGATCAGGGTGATCAAGCGGGCATCCATTGGCTTCGGAATGATGTACTCACGGCCGAATTCCAGTTTGATGCCGCCATAGGCGTCGCACACTTCCTGGGGCACTGGCAGTTTGGCCAGTTCGCGCAGGGCATTGGCGGCCGCGACTTTCATTTCTTCGTTGATGCGCTTGGCGCGAACGTCCAGGGCACCTCGGAAGATGAACGGGAAGCCCAGTACGTTGTTGACCTGGTTCGGGTAGTCCGAACGGCCGGTCGCCATGATCACGTCGCTGCGGGTGGCGTGGGCCAGTTCCGGGGAGATTTCCGGATCAGGGTTCGAGCAGGCGAACACGATCGGATTCGGCGCCATCGACAGCAGGCCTTCAGCACTCAGCAGGTTCGGGCCGGACAGGCCAACGAACACGTCAGCGCCTTGCAGCGCGTCAGCCAGGGTGCGCTTGTCGGTCGCGTGAGCGAAGACAGCCTTGTACTGGTTCAGATCGTCGCGGTCGGAGTGGATCACGCCGGTACGGTCGACCATGAAGATGTTTTCGATTTTGGCGCCCATGCTCACCAGCAACTTCATGCAGGAGATGGCGGCAGCACCGGCACCCAGGCAGACGATCTTGGCGTCTTGCAGGGTCTTGCCAGCGATTTCCAGCGCGTTGATCATGCCGGCGGCGGTCACGATCGCCGTGCCATGCTGGTCATCGTGGAACACCGGGATGTCGCACTGTTCGATCAGCGCGCGCTCGATCTCAAAGCACTCAGGCGCCTTGATGTCTTCCAGGTTGATGCCACCGAAGGTGATGGAGATACGCTTGACGGTGTCGATGAAGGCTTGCGGGCTTTCGGAGTCGACTTCGATATCGAATACATCGATGCCGGCAAAGCGCTTGAACAGCACGCCTTTGCCTTCCATCACTGGCTTGGAGGCCAATGGGCCGAGGTTACCCAAGCCGAGAATCGCGGTGCCATCGGAAATGACTGCAACCAGGTTGCCTTTGCCGGTGTATTTGTAGGCCAGTTCAGGATCGCGAGCGATTTCGCGTACTGGTTCGGCTACGCCGGGGCTGTAGGCCAGCGACAGATCGCGGGCGGTAGCGGTGGCCTTGGTGAGCTCGACACTCAGCTTTCCTGGACGAGGATGGGCGTGATATTCGAGAGCGGCAGTTTTCAAATCAGACATGGGGGCATTCCGCTTTTTTACTGTGGGACAGACGGACCGCCGAGGATACGCGTGTCGTAAAGTCCCTACAAGACTGACCAGTCACCCTTGTCAAGCGCCCTGGGCTACGACTTTGGGCCTAGGGCACGGAACACAAGGCTTTGACTGTTCACAATAATTTCTAAAAATGTCTACAATTTCTCAAGCCAGCAAATAGCGGACACAAAAAAGGCGTCCCGAAGGACGCCTTTTCAACAGCCTGGAAAAGCCCGGTGGGCTTTTCGGCCTTACTCTGCAGCAGCAGGAGCCTTCTTGCCGAAAGCACCAAAACGGTCTGCAAAGCGCTGTACACGACCGCCAGTATCCAGAGTTTTCTGCTTACCGGTGTAGAACGGGTGGCACTCGTTGCATACGTCGATCGCCAGAGGCTTGGCCAGGTTCGAACGGGTTTCGAACTTGTTGCCACAGCTGCAGGTAACTGCGGTGATTTCGTATGTTGGATGGATATCGGCTTTCATGATGTATTCCTCAGGCTAGCGTGCCGCCACTCAACACCATTGTTGAATACCGCACGTAATTAGGCCGCGGATTCTAACAGACATTGACATTCATGCAAGCTGTCCCTTCTACCGACCGTCTGCTAGGCTCCGGCCCTTCTTGACCGCCCGCCAGTGAGATCCCCCCGCGTGCCCGACGCCATTTTGCGCCTTGCCCTGCCGTCGCCCCTGCGCCGTCTGTTCGACTACCGAGCCCCGGCCGGCGTACTGCGCGCGCAGCTGCAACCCGGCATGCGCTTGCGGGTGCCGTTCGGTCGGCGGGAGATGATCGGCATTCTGGTGGAGATCGCCGACTCCAGCGAAGTGCCGGCGAACAAACTCAAACCGGCCCTGGCCCTGCTCGACGCCACCGCACCGCTGCCGCCGGCGCTTTTCAAACTGTGTCTATGGACTGCCCAGTATTATCAGCACAGCCTCGGCGATACCCTGAGCTGGGCGCTGCCGGTGCTGTTGCGCCAGGGCGAGTTGGCCGAGGCCCGCCAAGAGCGCTTCTGGTCCGCCGTCCCCGGGGCGAAGCTTGACGACCCGCGCATCGCCCGCGCGCCACGCCAGCGCGAGGCACTGGCCACGCTGGCCCAGCACCCGCATGGCGTGGCTCATCAGTTGTTGAGCAAACTGATGCTGAGCAAAGACAGCCTCGACCTGCTACTGGCCAAAGAATTGGTGCAGGTGGAAATCCGCAAGCACGCCCCCGGCGAGCGCCATGAACACTGGCTGGCGCAGCCGGAATTACCACTCAACCCGGAACAACGCGCCGCTTACCAGGCGATCCGCGCCGGGTTCGACAGTTTTCACGCGTTTCTGCTGGCCGGCGTCACCGGCAGCGGCAAGACCGAAGTTTATCTGCAACTGATCCGCGAAACCCTCGAAGCGGGCAAACAGGCGCTGGTGCTGATCCCCGAGATCAACCTCGGCCCGCAGACCCTGGCGCGCTTCGAGCAGCGCTTCAACGCGCGGATCGCCCTGGTGCATTCGGCGGTCAATGATCGCGAACGCCTGGACGCCTGGCTCGCCGCCCGCGACGGCGAGGCCGACATTATTATCGGCACCCGTTCGGCGCTGTTCACCCCGATGAAGAACCCCGGCCTGATCATCGTCGACGAGGAGCACGATGGCTCCTATAAACAGCAGGAAGGCCTGCGCTACCACGCCCGTGATCTGGCGCTGGTGCGTGCACGCCAGGAAAACATCCCGATCGTGCTCGGCTCGGCCACGCCCTCCCTGGAAAGCCTGCACAACGCCTACACCGGTCGTTACGGCCTGCTGCGCCTGAACGAACGCGCCGGCGGCGCCAAGCAACCACGCTTCCTGCGCCTGGACGTGAAAAGCCGTCCGCTGGACAGCGGGATTTCCGGGCCCATGCAGCAGGCAATCGCGCAGACCCTGGCGGCCGGCCAGCAAGTGCTGGTGTTTCTCAACCGCCGCGGTTTTGCGCCAACCTTGTTGTGCCACGATTGCGGCTGGATGTCGGAATGCCAGCGTTGCGACGCGCGGATGACCGTGCACCAACGCCACGGCGAACTGCGTTGCCACCACTGCGGTTACGTCGAATATGTGCCGCGCAATTGCCCGAAATGCGGCACCGTGGACCTGCGCCCCGTCGGCGCCGGCACCGAGCGTGCAGAGGAACGCCTGGGCATCTTGTTCCCGGATTACCCGGTGTTGCGGGTCGACCGCGACAGCACCTCGCGCAAGGACGCGATGAATCAACTGTTCGCGACCATCCAGAAAGGCCAGCCGTGCATTCTGGTGGGCACACAAATGCTGGCCAAGGGTCACCACTTTCCTCGGGTGACCCTGGTGTCGATCCTCGATGCGGATGGCGGCTTGTTCTCCGGTGACTTCCGCGCCAGCGAGCGCATGGCGCAGTTGATCGTGCAGGTGGCCGGCCGCGCCGGTCGCGCTGAAGAGCCGGGCAAGGTGATCATCCAGACTCACCTGGCTGACCATCCATTGCTGGTGCAACTGACCGAGCAAGGTTACTTCGCCTTCGCCGAGCAAGCCTTGAGCGAACGCCGCGCCGCCGGGCTGCCGCCCTTCGCGCATTTAGCGCTGCTGCGCGCCGAAGCACACAAACCGGGGCAGGCCGAGGGATTCCTCGACGAAGCGTGCAGCGAGGCCGAACGCTTGTTGGCCGAGCAGAACCTGGCTGGCATCGAACTGCTCGGCCCGGTCCCGGCCCCGATGGAACGCCGCGCCGGGCGTTATCGCGCGCAGTTGTTGTTGCAAGCCTCGGCCCGGGCGCCGCTGCACCGGTTGATCAGCGCCTGGTTATTGGTGCTGGAGCAGATGCCAAGCGGGCGGGCGGTGCGTTGGTCGCTGGATGTGGATCCTGTGGATTTGTATTGACCGGACCATCGCTATCGCGGGCAAGCCCGCTCCCACAGGGTTTCGTGTCACTGACATCATCTAAACACCCTGGAGCCCTGTGGGAGCTGGCTTGCCAGCGATAGCTGTCGATTTGTCACCACATATCCACAACCTGCCTGCTAAGGTTGGCAAGCACGCCTGGGCCACGGATAATGCCCAGTTTTTCCACCAGCGCATCGAAGCGCCGCCGCGCTTGCGGTCGAAAGAGAACACCATGAAAGACACCATTCGCCAGCTGATCCAGCAAGCCCTCACCCAACTCGTCAACGAAGGTGTGTTGCCTGAAGGCCTGACGCCAGCGATCCAGGTGGAGAATTCCCGCGACAAGAAGAACGGCGACTTCGCCAGTAACATCGCCATGATGCTGGCCAAACCGGCGGGCATGAAGCCACGAGACCTGGCCGATAAAATCATCGCCGCGCTGCCGGCCGATGACAGCGTCAGCAAAACCGAAATCGCCGGCCCGGGCTTCCTCAATTTCTTCCAGAACACCGACGCCCTGGCGTCGCGTCTCGATGCAGCCTTGGCCGACGAGCGCATTGGCGTGCGCAAGGCCGGCCCGGCACAACGGGTGGCGGTCGACCTGTCGGCACCGAACCTGGCCAAGGAAATGCACGTTGGCCATCTGCGCTCGACCATCATCGGCGACGGCGTGGCGCGGGTTCTCGAATTCCTCGGCGACACCGTGATCCGCCAGAACCACGTCGGCGACTGGGGCACCCAGTTCGGCATGCTGATGGCGTATCTGCAGGAAAACCCGATCACCAGCGACGAATTGTCGGACCTGGAAAACTTCTACCGTGCGGCGAAAAAGCGCTTCGACGAATCCGAAGAATTCGCCGACCGCGCCCGTGGCCTGGTGGTCAAGTTGCAGGCCGGCGATGCCGAGTGCCTGGCGCTGTGGACACGCTTCCGGGACATCTCGCTGTCCCACTGTCAGGAGATCTACGAGCTGCTCAACGTCAAGCTGACCATGGCCGATGTCATGGGCGAAAGCGCCTACAACGACGATTTGATCAACGTGGTCAACGATCTCAAGGCAGCCGGCCTGCTGGTGGAAAGCAACGGCGCGCAGTGCGTGTTCCTCGAAGAATTCAAGACCGCCGACGGCGACCCGCTGCCGGTGATCATCGTCAAGGCCGACGGCGGCTATCTCTACGCCACCACCGACCTGGCGGCCGTGCGCTACCGCAGCGGCGTGCTCAAGGCCGATCGGGCACTGTACTTCGTCGATCAGCGCCAGGCGTTGCACTTTCAGCAGGTGTTCGAAGTGGCACGCCGCGCCGGTTTCGTCACCCACCCGATGGACATGGAGCACATGGGTTTCGGCACCATGAACGGCGCCGACGGCCGTCCGTTCAAGACCCGCGACGGCGGCACCGTGAAGCTGATCGACCTGCTGACCGAAGCCCAGGACCGCGCCTATACGCTGGTCAAGGAAAAGAACCCGACCATCGATGAAGCCGAACTGCGCAACATCGCCCGGGTGGTGGGCATCGGCTCGGTCAAATACGCCGATCTGTCCAAGCACCGCACCAGCGACTACAGCTTCAACTTCGAGCTGATGCTGAACTTCGAGGGCAACACCGCGCCGTACCTGCTGTATGCCTTCACCCGTGTGGCGGGCGTGTTCCGTAAACTGGGCAAAGACTTCAGCGAAGTCGACGGCCAGATCGTGCTTGAAGCCGCGCAAGAACATGAACTGGCGGCCAAACTGGCGCAGTTCGGCGAAGTGCTGAACAACGTCGCCGACAAAGGCACGCCGCACATCCTCTGCGCTTATCTGTACGATGTGGCCGGCCTGTTCTCCAGTTTCTACGAGAACTGCCCGATCCTCAGCGCCGAATCGCCGGCACAAATGCAGAGCCGTTTGCGCCTCGCCGCGCTGACCGGCCGCACTCTCAAGCAAGGCCTGGAACTCTTGGGTCTGGAAACTCTGGAGCGTATGTAAGTTGGCCGCCAAGAAAAAACCTGCACCCAAGCGTGGCGCCAGCCGTTACCAAGCTCCTGCAAAGCAACCGATCCCGGGTTGGCTGTGGATGGCCATCGGCCTGACGGTCGGCGCGTTCATCGTGTTCCTGATGAAACTGGAGCCGGGCAAGGGCAGCGAAAGCGTCAAGCGCGAGAAAATCGAACAGCAGAAAGCCGCGAAGATCGCCGAGGCCAACAAGACCCCGCCGAGCCCGACGCAGCCGGTCAAGCCCAAGTACGATTTCTACACCTTGTTGCCGGAATCGGAAGTGATCATCCCGCCTGACGCGGTGCCGGAGAAGACCTTGCCGACCCCGCAAGTGCCGACTACGCCGGTCACCCCGGAACAAGCGGCGAAGATCGACACCGCACGCGCCCAGGCCGCCCTGGCGGGCATCACGCCGCCACCGGCACCGCCGGTGTCCAAGGCTGCGCCCGTGACCAAGTTCTATTTGCAGGCTGGATCGTTCCGAAAGGAGGCTGACGCCGACAAGGTTCGCGCGCAGATCATTCTGCTGGGACAGGCGGTGGCGGTGGAATCCGGCACGGTGAAGGACGAGACCTGGTATCGGGTCATGGTCGGACCGTTCAGCAACCGCGAACAACTGACCACCGCGCAGAAACAACTGGCAGGCAGCGGGTTTAGCAATCTGTTGTTACAACAACGCCAGAGCCGCTGAAAAATCGGACAAGCCTCCGCGCTCCGCTTTCCGTGCCGAGGGAGCTTGCTCCCGCTGGGCTGCGCAGCAGCCCCAAGAACTGACCCCGCCGTGTGTCAGCACTCCAAAAACCCTGAGTTTGGGAGTGCTGCGCGCTCCAGCGGGAGCTAGCTCCCTCGCCACAAAAGCGCTTTTCCTCCCGAAAAGTTAACAACCGCACCACTCGTCCCCTCTGTCCTCGCGCGGTTGAAAAACGCTCCACCACCCCCATATGAGTTGGCATCAGGGCATTTTCGCCCCGCTGCGTGGAGACTCTCCCTTGACCACCATCGTTTCAGTTCGCCGCCACGGCAAAGTCGTCATGGGCGGCGACGGCCAGGTTTCTCTCGGCAATACCGTGATGAAAGGCAACGCGAAAAAAGTCCGTCGCCTGTACCACGGCCAGGTCGTCGCCGGGTTCGCCGGGGCCACCGCTGACGCCTTCACCCTCTTCGAGCGCTTCGAAGGGCAACTGGAAAAACATCAGGGCCACTTGGTCCGGGCCGCCGTCGAGCTGGCCAAGGAATGGCGCACCGACCGCTCCCTGAGTCGCCTCGAAGCCATGCTCGCAGTCGCCAACAAAGACGCCTCGCTGATCATCACCGGCAACGGCGACGTGGTAGAGCCCGAGGATGGACTGATCGCCATGGGCTCCGGCGGTGCATTCGCCCAGGCAGCGGCCAGGGCTTTGCTGAAGAAAACCGACCTGTCGGCCCGGGAAATCGTCGAGACCGCCCTCGGGATCGCCGGCGACATCTGCGTCTTCACCAACCACAACATCACCATTGAGGAGCAGGACCTCGCTGAATAAGCCTGTTTCGGCCTACCTGCCACGGCTTGTTTTTGCTTGAGGACCGCCAATTATTATGTCCATGACTCCCCGCGAAATCGTCCACGAACTCAATCGCCATATCATCGGCCAGGACGATGCCAAACGCGCCGTCGCCATTGCCTTGCGTAACCGCTGGCGGCGGATGCAGTTGCCGGAAGAACTGCGCGTCGAAGTGACGCCCAAGAACATTCTGATGATCGGCCCGACCGGTGTCGGTAAAACCGAAATCGCCCGGCGTCTGGCGAAACTGGCCAATGCACCGTTCATCAAAGTCGAAGCGACCAAATTCACTGAAGTCGGCTATGTCGGCCGCGACGTCGAGTCGATCATCCGCGACCTCGCCGATGCGGCGATCAAGCTGTTCCGCGAACAGGAAATGACCCGGGTTCGTCACCGCGCCGAAGATGCTGCCGAAGACCGCATCCTCGATGCTCTGCTGCCACCGGCACGCATGGGTTTCAACAATGACGAAGCCACGCCAGCCTCCGATTCCAATACCCGCCAACTGTTCCGCAAGCGTCTGCGCGAAGGTCAGCTGGACGACAAGGAGATCGAAATCGAGGTCGCCGAAGTGGCCGGCGTCGACATCTCCGCGCCGCCAGGCATGGAAGAGATGACCAACCAGTTGCAGAGCCTGTTCGCCAACATGGGCAAGGGCAAACGCAAGAGCCGCAAGCTGAAGGTCAAGGAAGCGCTGAAACTGGTGCGTGACGAGGAGGCCAGCCGCCTGGTCAATGACGAAGAGCTCAAGGCCAAGGCCCTGGAAGCGGTCGAGCAGCACGGTATCGTGTTCATCGACGAAATCGACAAGGTCGCCAAGCGCGGTAATTCCGGTGGCGTTGACGTGTCCCGCGAAGGCGTGCAGCGCGACTTGCTGCCGTTGATCGAAGGTTGCACGGTCAACACCAAACTGGGCATGGTCAAGACTGACCACATCCTGTTCATCGCGTCGGGTGCGTTCCACCTGAGCAAGCCAAGCGACCTGGTGCCGGAACTGCAGGGCCGCCTGCCGATTCGGGTTGAGCTCAAAGCGCTGTCGCCGCAGGATTTCGAGCGCATCCTCAGCGAGCCGCATGCGTCGCTGACCGAGCAATATTGCGCGCTGCTGAAAACCGAAGGCCTGAACATCCAGTTCCAGCCGGACGGCATCAAGCGGATTGCCGAAATTGCCTGGCAGGTCAACGAGAAAACCGAAAACATCGGCGCCCGTCGCCTGCACACTCTGCTGGAGCGGTTACTTGAAGAAGTGTCGTTCAGCGCCGGCGACCTGGCCAGCGCCCACGACGACAAGCCGATCCTGATCGACGCCGATTATGTGAACAGCCACCTGGGCGAACTGGCGCAGAACGAAGACCTGTCTCGCTATATTCTGTAAGCAACAAAGTGTTTTTGTGGTGAGGGGCTTGCCGCCTCGCCACAAAAAGCCCGTTCCCACACTGAATCGGGCTTGCCCACTCCAATGGATTGCCAGCCATGATCCCCACCGCCATCAAACTGCACAAAGCCTCGAAAACCCTGTCGCTGTCATACGCTTCGGGCGAGGAATTTGACCTGCCCGCCGAGTTCCTGCGCGTGCATTCGCCGTCCGCCGAGGTCCAGGGTCACGGCAAACCGGTGCTGCAATTTGGCAAGATCGGCGTCGGCCTGAGCAAGGTTGAACCGGCCGGGCAGTACGCACTGAAATTGACCTTCGACGATGGCCACGACAGCGGGCTGTTCACCTGGGACTACCTGTACCAGTTGGGCCAGCGCCAGGAAGCGCTGTGGAGCGATTATCTTGCAGAGCTCGAAGCCGCCGGAAAAACCCGCGACCCCAACGAGTCCATCGTCAAGCTGATGCTCTAGCTCAAGCCTCCCGCTCTTTAGAGCGCATTTTCTAATTTCATCTGTTTGAATGCTCCGCGCCTGGGTCAATGACTGGCCCGCTTGCGAAAAAAATTAAACTCGGGTAACCAATGGAACTGGCAAGTTCCCTGCAGTGTTCTGTGGACTGAAAAGCAGCCATGCAGAATCAACGGTCACCCGAGCAGAAGTACCCGGCATTGGCTGCGTGACTGCACAGCGGCAATCGGGTACTCGTCTCAGGACAATGGAGCGTCGTAGATGAGCAACAAGAATAACGATGACCTGAAGTATCAAGCCTCGGAAAACACCCTGGGGTTGAATCCTGTCGTTGGGCTGCGTGGAAAGGATCTGCTGGCCTCTGCTCGGATGGTGCTTCGGCAAGCCATCAAACAACCGATCCACAGTGCCAAGCATGTCGCCCATTTCGGCCTCGAACTGAAGAACGTGCTGTTCGGCAAATCCGAATTGCAGCCCACCAGCGACGACCGGCGCTTCAGCGACCCGGCCTGGGCCCAGAACCCGCTCTACAAACGTTATCTGCAAACCTACCTGGCGTGGCGCAAGGAACTGCACGACTGGATCGACGACAGCAGCCTCTCGCCCAAGGACGTCGCGCGCGGGCATTTCGTAATCAACCTGATGACCGAAGCCATGGCCCCGACCAACTCGGCGGCCAACCCGGCGGCGGTCAAACGCTTTTTCGAGACCGGCGGCAAAAGCCTGCTCGACGGCCTCTCGCACTTGGCCAAGGACATGGTGCACAACGGCGGCATGCCGAGCCAGGTCAACATGGGCGCCTTCGAAGTGGGCAAGAGCCTGGGCGTGACCGAAGGCGCGGTGGTGTTCCGCAATGATGTGCTGGAGCTGATCCAGTACCGCCCGATCACCGAGCAAGTCCACGAGCGGCCGCTGCTGGTGGTGCCGCCGCAGATCAACAAGTTTTATGTGTTCGACCTGAGCCCGGACAAGAGCCTGGCGCGCTTCTGCCTGCGCAATAACGTGCAGACCTTTATCGTCAGCTGGCGCAACCCGACCAAGGTACAACGTGAGTGGGGCTTGTCGACTTACATCGACGCCCTGAAAGAAGCGGTCGACGTGGTCACCGCCATCACCGGTAGCAAAGACGTCAACATGCTCGGTGCTTGCTCCGGCGGCATCACTTGCACCGCGCTGCTCGGGCACTATGCGGCGATCGGTGAGAAGAAGGTCAACGCCCTGACCCTGTTGGTCAGCGTGCTCGACACCACCCTGGACAGCGACGTCGCGTTGTTCGTCGATGAGCAAACCCTGGAAGCCGCCAAGCGCCATTCGTATCAGGCCGGTGTGCTGGAAGGCCGCGACATGGCCAAGGTGTTCGCCTGGATGCGCCCCAACGACCTGATTTGGAACTACTGGGTCAATAACTACCTGCTGGGCAACGAGCCGCCGGTGTTTGACATTCTGTTCTGGAACAACGACACCACGCGCTTGCCGGCAGCGTTCCACGGCGACCTGATCGAGATGTTCAAGAACAACCCGCTGACGCGCCCGAACGCCTTGGAAGTCTGCGGTACGCCGATCGACCTCAAGCAGGTCACCGCCGATATCTTTTCCCTGGCCGGCACCAACGACCACATCACGCCATGGAAGTCCTGCTACAAGTCGGCGCAACTGTTCGGCGGCAAGGTTGAATTCGTACTGTCGAGCAGCGGCCACATCCAAAGCATTTTGAACCCTCCTGGCAATCCGAAATCACGGTATATGACCAGTACCGAAATGGCCGCTAACGCCGAGGACTGGCAAGAGAACTCCACCAAGCACACCGATTCCTGGTGGCTGCACTGGCAAGCGTGGCAGGCCGAGCGCTCGGGCAAATTGAAGAAGGCCCCCGCTGTGCTGGGCAACAAGACCTTTACCGCCGGTGAAGCGGCACCGGGCACTTACGTACATGAGCGGTAAGTGACACAGACCCGTCCCCGTTGGAGCGAGCCTGCTCGCGAAGAGGGTATGTCAGTGACCTCGATGTTTCCTGACACACCGCCTTCGCGAGCAGGCTCGCTCCCACCAGGGATCGGGGAAGAATTCGAGAGAGCGACCCACAGGGCCTGAAGCATGCCGCAACCGTTCATATTTCGTACCGTCGACCTGGATGGCCAGACCCTCCGCACGGCGGTGCGCCCCGGCAAGCCTCACTTGACGCCCCTGCTGATTTTCAACGGGATCGGCGCCAACCTGGAGCTGGTGTTTCCGTTCGTCGCGGCGCTGGACCCGGACCTCGAAGTGATCGCATTCGACGTGCCCGGTGTCGGCGGTTCGTCGACGCCAAATCGGCCGTACCGCTTTCCGGGCCTGGCCAAACTCACCGCGCGCATGCTCGATTACCTCGATTACGGCCAGGTCAATGTGATCGGCGTGTCCTGGGGTGGCGCGCTCGCTCAGCAGTTTGCCTACGATTACCCCGAGCGCTGCAAAAAGCTTGTGTTAGCGGCGACGGCGGCCGGCGCGGTGATGGTACCGGGCAAGCCGAAAGTGCTGTGGATGATGGCCAGCCCACGGCGCTACATCCAGCCGTCGCACGTGATCCGCATCGCCCCGATGATCTACGGTGGCTCGTTCCGCCGCGACCCGACCCTGGCCGCCAGCCACGCGGCCAAGGTGCGCTCGGCGGGCAAGCTCGGTTACTACTGGCAGCTGTTCGCCGGCCTCGGCTGGACCAGCATTCACTGGCTGCACAAGATCCACCAGCCGACCCTGGTGCTGGCGGGCGATGACGATCCGTTGATCCCGCTGATCAACATGCGCGTGCTGGCCTGGCGGATTCCCAACGCGCAGTTGCACATCATCGATGACGGCCACTTGTTCCTCATCACCCGCGCCGAAGCCGTGGCGCCGATCATCATGAAATTCCTCGAGGAGGAGCGTCAACGCGCCGTGATGCACCCGCATCCGTCGCCATTGGGCAGTTAACGGCCCTCATATCGGCTTGCAGGAACGTGAGCCGCGCAACAACCCGCGACAGCGACTATGGTGATTTGCTGGTGTGTGTGTTTTTGGCCTGATGACGAAGGAGTGTTGAC
This sequence comes from Pseudomonas rhizozeae, assembly GCF_031583775.1. Classification (NCBI taxonomy): domain Bacteria; kingdom Pseudomonadati; phylum Pseudomonadota; class Gammaproteobacteria; order Pseudomonadales; family Pseudomonadaceae; genus Pseudomonas; species Pseudomonas rhizozeae. The sequence continues at coordinate 13,465 of NZ_JAVLSB010000029.1, read as the reverse complement.
TCATGCGCGACAAACCCGCGACGGGCTCGATGCCCACCCCCGCCGCCTTCATCAATGCGCAAAGTGCGATCACCGGCCTGCGCGGTCGCGACCTGCTGTCGACCTTGCGCAGCGTTGCCGCCCATGGTTTGCGCAACCCGGTGCACAGCGCTCGCCACGCCTTGCGCCTGGGCGGGCAGATCGGCCGCGTGTTGCTGGGGGAAACCCTGCACCCGACCAACCCGCACGACAGCCGCTTCGCCGACCCGGCGTGGAGTCTCAACCCGTTTTACCGGCGTAGCCTGCAGGCTTACCTGGCGTGGCAGAAACAGGTCAAAAGCTGGATCGACGACAGTGACATGGCACCCGACGACCGGGCGCGGGCGCACTTCGCCTTTGCCCTGCTCAACGATGCGGTATCGCCCTCCAATACCCTGCTCAATCCGCTGGCGATCAAGGAAATCTTCAACTCCGGTGGCAACAGCCTGGTGCGCGGTCTCAGCCATTTAGTGGACGACTTGCTGCACAACAACGGCTTGCCCAGCCAGGTGACGAAACAAGCTTTCGAAGTCGGCAAGACCGTCGCCACCACGGCCGGCTCGGTGGTGTTTCGCAACGAGATGCTGGAGCTGATCCAGTACAAGCCGATGGCCGAAAAGCAATACGCCACGCCGTTGCTGATCGTGCCGCCGCAGATCAACAAGTTCTACATTTTTGATTTGAGCCCGGCCAACAGCTTCGTCCAGTACGCGCTGAAGAACGGCCTGCAAGTGTTCATGATCAGTTGGCGCAACCCGGATGTGCGCCACCGCGAGTGGGGCCTGTCGAGTTACGTCCAGGCTGCCGAAGAAGCGATCAACGTGTGCCGGGCAATCACCGGGGCCAAAGAGGTCAACCTGATGGGCGCCTGCGCCGGTGGCTTGACCATCGCCGCCCTGCAAGGCCACTTGCAGGCCAAGCGGCAGATGCGCCGGGTGGCCAGCGCAACTTACCTGGTGAGCCTGCTGGACAGTCAGATGGACAGCCCGGCGACGCTGTTCGCCGACGAGCAGACCCTCGAAGCGGCCAAGCGCCGGTCCTACCAGCAAGGGGTGCTCGACGGCCGCGACATGGCCAAGGTGTTCGCCTGGATGCGCCCCAACGATTTGATCTGGAGCTACTTCGTCAATAACTACTTGCTGGGCAAGACGCCGCCGCCCTTCGACATCCTCTACTGGAACAACGACAACACGCGCCTGCCCGCCGCACTGCACGGCGATCTGCTGGACTTCTTCAAGCACAACCCGCTGACCCATGCCGGCGGCCTGGAAGTGTGCGGCACGCCGATCGACTTGCAGAAAGTCACGGTCGACAGCTTCAGCGTCGCCGGCATCAACGACCACATCACGCCGTGGGATGCGGTGTATCGCTCGACCTTGCTGCTGGGTGGCGAGCGGCGCTTTGTGCTGTCCAACAGCGGCCATGTGCAAAGCATCCTCAATCCGCCGGGCAACCCCAAGGCCAACTACGTGGAGAACCCGAAGCTCAGCAGCGACCCGCGCGCCTGGTACTACGACGCCAAACACGTCGACGGCAGTTGGTGGACGCAGTGGCTGGACTGGATTCAGCAGCGCTCCGGCACCCGGCACGACACATCGATGGCCGTTGGAAACGCCAATTACCCACCGATGGAAGCAGCGCCCGGCACCTACGTGCGGGTGCGTTAATCAACCCTGGACACCGCGGCCGGACGCCGGCCACGGCACGACTCGACCATTAAGAAGACTGGATGAAAACCCGCGACCGGATCCTCGAATGCGCCCTGCAGTTGTTCAACCAGAAGGGCGAACCCAACGTCTCGACCCTGGAAGTTGCCACTGAAATGGGGATCAGCCCCGGGAACCTCTACTACCACTTTCACGGCAAGGAACCGCTGATTCTCGGACTGTTCGAGCGTTTCCAGAGCGAACTCGCGCCACTGCTCGATCCACCCTCGAACGTACAATTGGCACCGGAGGATTACTGGCTGTTTCTGCATTTGATCGTCGAGCGCCTGGCGCAGTACCGCTTTCTGTTCCAAGACCTCTCGAACCTGGCCGGACGCCTGCCGAAACTGGCCAAGGGCATCCGCCAGTTGCTCAATGCCCTGAAGCGCACACTGGCTTCGTTACTCGCACGGCTCAAGGCTCAGGGGCAACTGGTCAGCGATACCCAGGCGTTGGGGCAACTGGTGGAACAGATCACCATGACGTTGCTGTTCTCCCTGGACTATCAGCGGATTCTCGACCGTGAGGGTGAAGTGCGACTGGTGGTGTACCAGATCATGATGCTGGTGGCGCCGCACCTGTTGCCGCACACCAAAGTTGCGACCGAGCGGCTGGCGTTGCAGTACCTTGAAGAACATGAGTAACCCGGTGGGAGCGAGCCTGCTCGCGAAAGCGCAGGGTCAGCCAGTGTGATGTCGACTGACACGACCTCTTCGCGAGCAGGCTCGCTCCCACATTGGGCCGTTGTTGATCGCTGGATTGCCCATAAAAAAACGCCCGACCTTGGCAGGCCGGGCGTTTTCTTGAGCCCTGAAAAAATCAGGACTGACTGGTTGGCGTCGTTGGGGCTGGCGCGGCAGTCGGGGTGGCAGCAGGGGATGGCGCCGACGCGGAGTTCGCGCTGGTGGCCGGGGCTGCCGGTTTGGCGGCAGCGGCTGCTGGTTTCGGCGCGGCGGCTTTCGGCGCGGCCGGTTTTTTCACTGCAGGCTTTTTCGCTGCCGCCGGTTTAGCGGCAGGCTTGGCAGCGGCCGGTTTGGCGGCTGCCGTTTTAGCTGCAGGCTTGGCCGCAGCCGGTTTGGCGGCGGCGGTTTTGGCAGCAGGCTTGGCTGCGGGTTTGGCAGCCACTTTCGCCGCCGGTTTCGCGACAGCTTTGGCTGCCTTCGATGCAGCGGTCAGTGGTTTGGTCGCTGTTTTGGCAGCGGATTTCGCCACGGCCGGTTTAGCGGCTGCGGTTTTCGCGGCTACCTTGGCGGCAGGCTTGGCCACTGCTTTCGCAGCTGCTTTAACCAACGGCTTGGCCGTGGATTTGGCAGCAGGCTTGGCCGCCGGTTTGGCCGCTGCGGTTTTCGTCGCCACCGGTGCAACCTTGGCCCCGGTCAGGCGCTCGATCTGCTTGGTCAGGGTATCGACCTTGCTGTGCAGCGCCTTGACTTCATTGCGGCTCGGTACGCCCAGGCGCGAAATGGCGCTGTTCAGGCGCTTGTCGAAAGCCCCTTCCAGCTCATCCCACTTGCCCATCGCCCGGTCTTTCACACCCGTGATGCGTGACTTGGCCGAAGAAGCGGAGTCCTTGGCGGCGTCGACTTTTTTGCCAACGGCACTTTTGGTCAGCTTCTCGGCTTTCTCGCCGTCTTTAACCAATGTATCGAAGAGCTTGCTACCGTCAGTGTCGATCTTCGAGTACACGCCTAAACCAGCCAGCCAGATTTTGCGGGAGTAGTCTTCGACTTTCCCAATCCACGAGCTGCCTTCTTTGTCAGTATTCTTTTTACCAGCCATCCCGTTCTCCTTAAGATTTACGCGCGACACGTTCGAGCAATGCCGTTAGCTCATCGAGCTTAGCAGAGAGTGCCTCAACGTCATGTTTAGACGGAATGCCGATGCGATTCAAGGCACTTGCAACACGGCCATCAAAGGCCTTCTCGACTTTATCGAGTTGCACTTCAACTTTGCCTTTGAAAGAACTGACTTCAGTCTTCGCATCTTCGATCTCGGCATTGGCCGCTTCAAGTTTCTCGGCTACAACTTTTTTGCCTTTCTTTTCAACTGTTTGACCGGTCTTGATCAACTCTTGAAAGTACTCGCTGCCCTCTTGCCCCACCTTGGCGTAGGCACCCAGGCCTGCCAGCCAGATCTTGCGGGCATAGGATTTGACGTCACCCGGAGCAGTGGTCGACGGCTCGATTTTTTTCTTCAAAATAACTTTGGCCATGGTGCACCTCACGCGCAGAAGGTTTGAGGAACTGCCCGCGAAAGTGTCGGGCTCGGGCACAAAGTAGGCAGAATAATTAGAAACGGCACCCTAACATCTGCTCGAAAACAGCAATAAGGGCAACACTAAAACCTGTGGGAGCGGGCTTGCCCGCGATGAGGGCGGCACATACAGCATTTTAGTAGCCTGACCCACCGCCATCGCGGGCAAGCCCGCTCCCACAAGGAAACCAAATGCAGCAAGAAATGCGTTAGGCCAACGCCTTATCCAACGCTTTCTCGATTTCCGTCTTGATGGTGCCGCTCATGGCGGACATCAACAGGCCCAGCTCGACGTCGACCTTGATCAGATCCTCGCTCACATGCACTGCGCCTTTTACGCCGGAGCGCTTGAGGTTCAGGGTGTCGCCGGACCATTGCGGCTCCAGGCCGTATTGCTCCGACAGTTTCTGCGCCAGCTTGTCTGCCTTGGCGCGGGCCGCTTCCTTACCCAGGCCGTGGGCACGCTCAACACTTATACGGGCCATCGAATGACTCCTGTTTTATCGGGACTTGCCTTAAACGCTCTGACCCGTGCCGCGTCAAAACGTCCCGGCGGTGACTCATCTTACCTTCAGCCTTGCCAAGACAAAGCATGGCTTGGGGATTAGAATGGCCCGCATTCTATTTTGGTGACCGCGAAATGACTGACCAGCGCAAAGGCAGCGATGCCGAACCCACCACTCACTTCGGCTTCAAGAATGTTCCCGAAAGCCAGAAAGCGGAGAAAGTCGCCGAGGTGTTCCATTCGGTAGCCGCCAAGTACGACTTGATGAACGACCTCCTGTCGGGCGGCATGCACCGGTTGTGGAAGCGTTTCGCGATCGAGCTGTCGGGCGTGCGCAGCGGCAACCGCGTGCTCGACATCGCCGGGGGCACCGGCGACCTGACCAAGAAGTTCTCGCACCTCGTCGGCCCCACCGGCCAAGTGGTGCTGGCCGACATCAACGAATCGATGCTCAAGGTCGGCCGCGATCGCCTGCTCGACGTCGGGGTCGCCGGCAATGTCGAGTTCGTCCAGGCCGACGCTGAAAAACTGCCGTTCCCCGACAACCACTTCGACTGCGTAACCATCGCCTTCGGCCTGCGCAACGTGACGCACAAAGAGGATGCCCTGCGTTCGATGCTGCGCGTGCTCAAGCCCGGCGGCCGCCTGCTGGTGCTGGAGTTCTCCAAGCCCACCAACGCGCTGATGTCCAAAGCCTACGATGCTTACTCGTTCGCCTTCATGCCGCTGATGGGCAAACTGATCACCAACGACTCGGAAAGCTATCGCTACCTGGCCGAATCGATCCGCATGCACCCGAACCAGGAAACCCTGAAGTCGATGATGGTCGAGGCCGGTTTCGACCGCGTGACCTATCACAACATGACCGCAGGCATCGTCGCCCTGCACCGCGGCATCAAGCCCTGATGTTGCTCGCCGGGCTGCTCGCCAGCGTTGAACTCGGCCTGAACCGGGTGCTGCGTCTCGACAGCACGGCGCTGCCACGCCTGGCGCACCTGAGCGGCAAAGTGATCGCGGTCGACTGCCGCACTCCGTCGCTGCAAGTGTTCATCCTGCCCAGCGATGAAGGCCTGATGCTTGCCGCGCACTGGGAAACCGGCGCCGACTGCACCTTGCGCGCGCCCGCGTCGAGCCTGTTGAAATTGGCGATGAGCAAGGACAAGACCGCGATCCTGCATGGCCCCGAGGTCGAGCTCGATGGCGACAGCGGCGTGCTGCTGGAACTGGCGGCGATCCTCCAAGACCTGGAGCTGGACTGGGAGTACGAACTCTCGCGCTGGCTCGGCCCGGTCGCCACGCAACTGGTGGGCGGTCATCTGCGCAGCCGCGCGCGCTGGTATCAAAACGGATTCGCCAGCCTCAACCAGAACCTCAGCGAATACCTGGCCGAAGAATCGCGCACCCTGGTCGGTCAGCGCGAAGCCGAAGCCCGATTCAGTGAACTGGACCAGATCAAACTCGATCTGGAACGACTCGAGGCGCGTTTCGAGCGTCTTTCCCGATCCCTTGACCCAAGCGATAACGCATGAAGCTGCTTACCGTCCGCCGTTTGTTGCGCATCCAGCGCGTCGTGATCCGCTACCGCCTCGATGACCTGCTGTTCGCCTTGCCGCTGCCCTGGTTTTTGCTGGCGCTGCGCTTTGCGTTGCCGTGGCGCTGGTTGCCGCGCAAGACCCTGGAGCTGAGCCGCGGCGCGCGACTGCGCCTGGCGCTGCAGGACTTGGGGCCGATCTTCATCAAGTTCGGGCAGATTCTCTCGACCCGCCGCGACCTGCTGCCGGAAGACATCGCCGATGAGTTGATGCTGCTGCAGGATCGCGTGCCCCCGTTTGACTCGCAGCTGTCGGTCAAACTGATCGAAGAGCAGCTCGGCAAGAAAATCAGCGAAGTGTTCACCCGCTTCGACGTCGAGCCACTGGCCTCGGCCTCGGTGGCTCAAGTACACGCGGCGCAGTTGAAAACCGGTGAGGAAGTGGTGGTCAAGGTGATCCGCCCAGGCCTCAAGCCGATCATCGCCCAAGACCTGGCGTGGCTGTTCATCCTCGCCCGGGCCGCCGAGCGGCTGTCCGCCGACGCGCGCTTGCTGCACCCGGTGGACGTGGTCCAGGACTACGAAAAAACCATCTACGACGAACTCGATCTGCTGCGCGAGGCGGCCAACGCCAGCCAGTTGCGCCGCAACTTCGAAGGTTCGCCGTTGCTGTATGTGCCGCAAGTCTATTGGGACTGGTGCCGGCCGAAAGTGCTGGTGATGGAGCGCATCTACGGTATTCAGGTCACGGACCTTGCCACCCTGGCCGACCAGCGCACCGACATGAAAATGCTCGCCGAACGGGGCGTGGAGATTTTCTTCACCCAGGTGTTCCGCGACAGTTTCTTCCACGCCGACATGCACCCCGGCAACATTTTCGTCAGTACCGTGCAGCCGTGGAGCCCGCAGTACATTGCAATCGACTGCGGCATCGTCGGCAGCCTGACTCCGGAAGATCAGGATTACCTGGCGCGCAATCTGTTCGCCTTCTTTAAGCGCGATTACCGTCGCGTGGCGCAGTTGCACATCGATTCGGGCTGGGTGCCGGCCGAGACCAAGCTCAACGAATTCGAAGCGGCAATCCGGACGGTGTGCGAACCGATCTTCGAAAAACCGTTAAAAGATATTTCATTCGGCCAGGTGCTGATGCGCCTGTTCCAGACCGCGCGACGCTTCAATATGGAAGTGCAGCCGCAGTTGGTGCTGCTGCAAAAAACCCTGTTGAACATCGAAGGCCTGGGCCGCCAGTTGTATCCGGACCTGGATTTGTGGAACACCGCGCAGCCGTTCCTCGAACGCTGGATGCGCGAGCGCGTCAGCCCCAAGACCTTGCTGAGCAACGTGCAGAGCCAGTTCGAACAGCTTCCGCACCTGGCGAACATGACCCGCGATTTGCTCGAACGCATGTCGCAACCTCACGCCAATGACCCGCCACCACCGTGGCACAGACGCAAGGACGACTGGTTCCTGCGCTTGCTTGGCACTGCTCATCTGGGTGCCGGCGCCGTGCTCCTGGCCGGCGGACCATTGAGCGATTTAGGCCATTGGCCGGGCGGGATTCTGCTGGCGGTGGGTCTGTATCTGGTCGTTCGCCGATAGCCAGTCGCGTTACACGCTGGCACACTGGCCAAACGCTGAGTTGAACGTTGTGCCCGATGTCTGACGTATCGGGCCGCTGTCGGAGTCAAAGATGAAGAACTGGCTGGACGAGATCAAATGGGATGCCGATGGCCTGGTACCCGCGATCGCCCAGGATCACAAAACCGGGCGCGTGCTGATGATGGCCTGGATGAACCGCGAAGCCCTGGAGCTGACTGCCGCCGAGAACCGCGCCATTTACTGGTCGCGCTCCCGGGGCAAGCTGTGGCGCAAGGGTGAAGAGTCCGGCCACGTGCAAACCCTGCACGAGATGCGCCTGGACTGCGACGCCGACGTGATCATCCTGATGGTCGAGCAGATCGGCGACATTGCCTGCCACACCGGCCGCCAGAGTTGCTTCTATCGGGTTTTCGACAACGGCGACTGGACCACGGTCGATCCGGTGCTCAAAGACCCGCACGCCATTTATTCCGCAGGACACCGCCATGAGTGACACCCTCACCCGCCTCGCTCAGGTGCTCGAAGAGCGCAAAGGCGCCGCTGCCGATAGCTCCTACGTCGCCAGCCTGTACCACAAAGGCTTGAACAAGATTCTGGAAAAAGTCGGCGAAGAATCCGTGGAAACCATTATTGCCGCCAAGGACGCTGCCATCAGCGGCGACTGCAGCGATGTGATCTACGAAACCGCCGACCTGTGGTTCCATAGCCTGGTCATGCTCGCTCAACTGGGGCAGCATCCACAGGCTGTACTCGATGAGCTGGACCGTCGTTTCGGTCTGTCCGGACACGCCGAGAAAGCCTCGCGTCCGTCCGCCTGAACAACCTTCTGAGAGGAGCAGCAACATGGGCATTTTTGACTGGAAACACTGGGTCGTCATCCTGGTAGTCGTGGTACTGGTGTTCGGTACCAAGAAGCTGAAAAACCTCGGTACTGACGTTGGCGAATCGATCAAGGGCTTTCGCAAAGCCATGAACGATGATGACAAACCCGCTGACCCGACCGTGACCCCGGCGCAACCGGTGCCGCCGGTCCAGCCGCAGACCACCCAGACCGTAAACCCGCCGCACACCATCGATGTGCAGGCGCAAAAGGTCGACGAGCCGATCCGCAAAGACGTGTGAGCACTGACTAATGTTTGGTATCAGCTTCTCTGAACTGCTGCTCGTCGGCCTCGTTGCCCTGCTGGTGCTGGGTCCCGAGCGTCTGCCGGGCGCTGCGCGCACCGCCGGCCTGTGGGTCGGGCGGCTGAAACGCAGCTTTAACGCGATCAAACAGGAAGTTGAACGTGAAATCGGTGCCGACGAAATCCGTCGGCAACTGCACAACGAGCACATCCTTTCGCTGGAACAGGAAGCGCGGAAGATTTTCACCCCGGTCCAGCAAGAGCCCACGCCGGTGGCGACCGTCGAGCCAGTGGCGGAGCAGACGATTCATGGGCCTGCCGCTGTTGTCGAACCGAAAGTCGCACCCGTGGAGCCTGCCAAAACCGCTGAAACCACGACCGTCGTAGAACCTGTTGCTCCTGCGGTCGCACCTGTTGCTCCCGCCCCTCATGACCCAACACTGCCGCCGCGAGCCCCATGAGCGATCTTCCTGAAAACGACCAGCACATGCCGCTGGTTTCGCACCTCACCGAGTTGCGTACCCGTCTGCTGCGTTGCGTAGCGGCGATTTTCATCATCTTCGCCGGGCTGTTCGCCTTTACCCAGCAGATCTACACCTTCGTCTCGACGCCGCTGCGTGAGTACCTGCCAGTGGGCGCGACGATGATTGCCACCGACGTGTCGTCGCCGTTCCTGACGCCGCTGAAGCTGACCATGATGGTCTCGCTCTTCCTGGCGATCCCGGTGATCCTGCACCAGATCTGGGGCTTCATCGCACCGGGCCTGTACAAGCATGAAAAACGCATCGCCGTGCCGCTGCTGGTGTCGAGCATCATGCTGTTCTACACAGGCATGGCGTTCGCCTATTTCCTGGTGTTCCCGCTGATCTTCAAGTTCTTCGCCGCCGCCACCCCGGCCGGCGTGGAGATGATGACCGACATCACCAGTTACCTCGATTTCGTCATGACCCTGTTCTTCGCCTTCGGCGTCGCCTTCGAAATCCCGGTGGCCGTGGTGCTGCTGGTATGGATCGGCGTAGTCGACGTGAAGTACCTGAAGAAAATCCGCCCTTACGTGATCATCGGCTGCTTCGTGGTCGGCATGATCCTGACCCCGCCGGACATTTTCTCGCAGACCCTGCTCGCGGTGCCGATGTGGCTGCTGTTCGAAATCGGCATCCTCTTCGGCGGCTTGATCAGCAAGCGGGGCGACCACCCCGACGATCAACCGGTTGACGATCACAACGACCAGCCGCCAGCGACCCAAGCGTGAACCTGCTGCTGCTCGAAGACGCCGATTTCATTGCGGCTGATCGCGTCGTGCTGCGTGACCGGCGCCTGACCCACATGCAGGACGTCCACCGCGTCGCGGTCGGTGACAGTCTTCGGGTCGGGCGCATCGACGGTTTGATGGGTTCGGCTGAAGTCTTGCGCCTGGAGGCTGGCGAAGCGGAACTCCAAGTGGTCCTCGAGCAAACGCCGCCGAGCAAACTGCCGCTGACCCTGGTGTTGGCGCTACCCCGGCCGAAGATGCTGCGCCGGGTGTTCCAGACCGTCGCCACCATGGGCGTGCCGCGGGTGATTCTGGTCAACAGCTACCGGGTCGAAAAGAGCTTCTGGCAAACCCCGTTCCTGGAGCCGGAGGCGATTCGCGAACAACTGATCCTCGGCCTGGAACAGGCGCGGGACACCGTGCTTCCCGAGATCATCATCGAAAAACGCTTCAAGCCCTTCGTCGAAGACCGCCTCCCGGCCATCACCGCAGGCACCCTCGGGCTGATCGCCCACCCCGGCAATCACCCGCCCTGCCCTCGCGGCCTGGACGAACCGGTAACCCTGGCCATCGGCCCCGAGGGTGGCTGGATCCCCTATGAAGTCGAGCTGCTGGCCAAGGCCGGCCTGCAACCGGTGCAACTGGGCGAGCGAATCCTGCGGGTCGAAACCGCGGTTACCGCGCTGCTCGCCCGGATCTTCTGATTTAACCGCCACACCCTACAGTTCCCTGGCCCCGGGCCGATGCAATGGCACTAAAACTATAAAATTGCCACGCATCACGTCTGTCTTTCAGGGAGCAACAAGCATGTACCACTGGTTAGCCGAGAATCTGGGAAACGTCAGCGTTAAACGCAAACTGGCCATTGGCTTCGGCCTGGTCTTGCTCCTGACGCTGTTAATCACCTTCACCGGCTGGACCGGCCTGAGCGGCGTGATCAGTCGGGGCGACAAACTGGGCTTTATCGCCGAGATCAACGGCTTGACCAAAGACCTGCGCATTGCTCGCCAGGAATTCGATGTGCGGCGCGGTGAGCAAGGCCCTGGTGCGGTCAACGACCTGCTGGGCAAACTGGACAGCCATTTGCAGACTGCCCGCGGCCTGATCGAGCAACCAGCGGACGCCGCCAAGGTCGAGCAGCAATTGGTCGCGGTGGGCGAGTACCGGCGCGCGTTTGGCGACCTGATCCAGGCCGGCGTCCAGCGCGAGGATGCCCGCAGCAAGCTGGGCGCTACCGCCGACAACGCCGTGGCCCGCGTCGCCGAGGTCGAGAAATCGATGCTGCAAGGCGAGAGCGTGGCCGACTTCAACAGCGTGATCGAGCTGAGCAAGCTGATCCAGCAAGCACGCTTCCAGGTGCGCGGCTACACCTACAGTGGCAAAACCGAAGCCGAACAGCCGGCACTCGACGCCATCGACAACGCGCTGAAAAATCTGGAAAGCCTGCCGGCCAAACTGCCGGAGCAGCACATCGCCAACCTGCAACAGGCCACCGATTCGCTCAAGGCTTATCGCGCCGCTGTCAGTCAGTTCCGCGACTCGCAAGTGGCCAGTGGCAAAGCCCTCGGGCGCATGGCCGCGCAGGGCGACATCCTGCTGGATGCGAGCGAGAAACTGACGATTTCGCAAACCGTGGTGCGCGACAACGACGCCGCCCGCGCCAAGAATCTGTTGCTGATCGCCACCCTGGCGGCGCTGGCTTTTGGCTTGATCGCGGCATGGGCGATCACCCGGCAGATCATCATTCCCCTGAACCAGACCCTGAAAGTCGCCGAGCGCGTGGCCGCTGGCGACCTGACGCACAACCTGCTCTCGCAACGCCGCGACGAGCTCGGTCAACTGCAACGGGCCATGCAGCGCATGACCCAAGGCCTGCGGGAGTTGATCGGCGGCATCAGCGACGGCGTGACGCAAATCGCCAGCGCTGCCGAAGAGCTGTCCGCCGTGACCGAGCAGACCAGCGCCGGGGTCAACAATCAAAAAGTCGAAACCGACCAGGTCGCTACCGCCATGAACGAAATGGCCGCTACCGTGCAGGAAGTCGCGCGTAACGCCGAGGAGGCCTCAGAAGCCGCTGTGGCGGCCGATCAACAAGCACGAGAGGGTGACAGGGTTGTCGGCGAAGCCATCGCTCAGATCGAACGCCTGGCCCTTGAAGTGGGCAATTCCACCGAAGCCATGGGTGACCTCAAGCGCGAAAGCGACAAAATCGGCAGCGTCCTCGACGTGATCAAATCCGTGGCCCAGCAAACCAACCTGTTGGCCCTCAACGCCGCCATCGAAGCTGCCCGCGCTGGTGAGGCCGGCCGTGGCTTCGCCGTGGTCGCCGACGAAGTCCGCAGCCTGGCCCAGCGCACGCAGAAATCCACCGAAGAAATCGAAGAACTGATCGTCGGCCTGCAAACCGGCACCCAGCAAGTCGCGACCATCATGGACAACAGCCGCAGCCTCACCGACAGCAGCGTCGAACTGACACGCCGCGCCGGCAGCTCCCTGGAAAACATCACCCGCACCGTCTCGGCGATCCAGGCGATGAACCAACAAATCGCCGCCGCCGCCGAACAACAAAGCGCCGTCGCCGAGGAAATCAACCGCAGCGTCATCAACGTCCGCGACGTCTCCGACCAAACCTCCGCCGCCAGCGAAGAAACCGCCGCCTCCAGCATCGAACTGGCACGGCTGGGTACCCATCTGCAGATGTTGGTGGGGCGGTTTAAGGTTTGAATGGATGCTGAATCCCGGTTCACTGGAAACCGGGTTGATGCCTTCGCGAGCAGGCTCGCTCCCACAGGGATTTTGGTATAGCCGCCAGTGATGGGTCGGCTGTGAGGCCGCCATCGCTGGCAAGCCAGCTCCCACAGTGTCCGCGTACGTCCACGGTTGAAGCGTATATCCATCAGGCCGAGTGTCAGCTCGCCGCGCTTTTGATCTTGATCTGGCTTTTGATCCACCCGCCCCGTCGGGAGGCTGAGTGGAGGCGTTTATCCGGGGATTGGCGCGCAGCGCCGTTCGACGCAGTCGAACTCATCGCATGTAGGTGCCAGCGAAGCCAACCGGAGGGCGATGCCCCCGGATGAATGCCGGAGCGAAGGAACCCCGAGCCTAGGCGAGGGGCCGTACGTCAGGGGCGAGCCTTTTGGGTTACCTTTTTGCTGGGCCGGCACACCGGCGTTTGTAAAAGGTGACTCGCTGTAAGAGCGAAACCATAAGCAGCCGTTACCGCAGCAATGGATATGTACACCTGCAAAATCTCTAGCGCCAGTCACAAAGCCTTCGTCGGAACGCCGCCCGGAGCAAGCCCGCTCTCACAGGTTTTATTCGCGTATATCCGCCAGTTATTAGTCGGCTGTGAGACCGCCATCGCTGGCAAGCCAGCTCCCACAGTGAATGGGGTTGCCCACAACATGGGGACACCCATCAGGTCGAGTGTCAGCTCGCCGTGCTTTTGATCTTGATCTGCTGTTGATCTTGATCTGG
>NZ_JAVLSB010000028.1:0-3957 GCF_031583775.1 Pseudomonas rhizozeae | reverse complement strand
TCTGTCTTCGAGAGGAATGTTGCCTGACAGTCCGTCTTCGTCGGAACGCCACCCGGAGCAAGCCCACAGGTTTTTGTGTAAGCCCGGAATCAGGCGAACGACGCCGAACCCTGTGGGAGCGGGCTTGCCCGCGATGGCGTCAGTGGATTCGGCAGCGATGTCTCAGGCACGCACCGGCGCATCGCAACATCCCGACGCGAGGTTTTGCAGGATCGGACAGTCCGGCCGATGGTCGCCATGACAGTGTTCGACCAAATCCTGCAAGGTGTCGCGCAACTGCCCCAACTCAAGAATTTTCTGGTTCAGCTCATCAATGTGCTGACGGGCCAGGGACTTGACGTCGGCGCTGGCGCGGCCGCGGTCCTGCCACAGGGTCAGGAGCTTGCCGACCTCCTCCAGAGAAAACCCCAGATCCCGCGAACGCTTGATGAACGCCAGGCTGTGCAGGTCAACGTCGCTGTAGATCCGATAGCCGCTGTCGGTACGATGGGCGGCCTTGAGCAGGCCGATCGATTCGTAATAGCGGATCATCTTCGCGCTCAGGCCGCTGTGGCGGGCCGCTTGGCCGATGTTCATCAGTTGTCCTCCAGGTCGCGGGGTTTCCAGGTTTTCAACAGTAGCGCATTGCTCACCACGCTGACGCTCGACAGTGCCATCGCCGCGCCGGCCAGCACCGGATTGAGGAAGCCGAAGGCCGCCAGCGGAATGCCGATCAGGTTGTAGACGAAGGCCCAGAACAGGTTCTGACGGATCTTCGCGTAAGTCTTGCGGCTGATCTCCAGCGCCGCCGGCACCAGCCGCGGGTCGCCGCGCATCAGAGTGATGCCGGCCGCGTGCATGGCGACGTCAGTGCCGCCGCCCATGGCGATGCCGATGTCCGCGGCGGCCAGGGCCGGGGCGTCGTTGATGCCGTCGCCGACCATCGCCACCACGCCGGTTTTCTTCAGTTCGGCCACGGCGGCGGCTTTGTCCGCTGGCAGCACTTCGGCGTGCACGTCCTGGATGCCCAAGGCATCGGCGACCACTTTGGCGCTGCCGCGATTGTCACCGGTGAGCAAGTGGCTGCTGATGTGCCGCGCGGCCAGTTGTTGCACCGCTTGCCGGGCGCCGGTTTTCAAGGTGTCACCGAAGGCGAACAGACCCAGCACCCGAGGTTCGGGGCTTTGCTCGATCAGCCAGGATAAGGTCCGTCCTTCGGTTTCCCATTCCAAGGCCGACGCCGCCAGGCCTCCCGCGCTCAAACCGCTTTCTTCCAGCAGGCGCCGATTGCCCAGCGCCAAACGCCGCCCGTCGAGTGTACCGGCAATGCCGCGCCCGGTCAGGGCTTGGCTGTCGCTGACATTGGCGACCGGCAACTGGCGTTCGGCGCAGGCGTCGAGCACGGCTTTGGCCAAGGGGTGTTCACTGCCCCGTTGCAGCGCGCCGGCCAGTTGCAGCACGCGGCTTTCATCACCGTCGACGGCTTTCAAATGGGCGATGCGCGGCGCGCCAGAGGTCAGGGTGCCGGTTTTGTCGAAGACCACGGCGCTGACTTCATGGGCGCGCTCCAACGCTTCGGCGTCCTTGATCAGAATGCCGTAGCGGGCGGCGACGCCGGTGCCGGCCATGATCGCGGTGGGCGTGGCCAGGCCAAGGGCACAAGGGCAGGCGATCACCAGCACCGCGACGGCATTGATCAACGCGGTTTCCAGCGGCGCGCCGTACAACCACCAGCCCAGCAGCGTAGCCAGGGCCAGCAGCAACACGGCGGGCACAAACACCTGGCTGACTTTATCCACCAGTTTCTGGATCGGCGCCTTCGCTGCCTGGGCGTCTTCCACCAGACGAATGATTCGCGCCAGCACGGTTTCCGCGCCCAGCGCCAGGGTCCGCACCAGCAGCCGGCCTTCGCCGTTGATCGCGCCGCCGGTGACGTTATCCCCAGGCTGTTTCGGCACCGGCAGGCTTTCGCCGCTGATCAGCGCTTCGTCGGCGTGGCTCTGGCCTTCGACCACCTCGCCGTCGACCGGAAAGCGCTCACCGGGTTTGACCAGCACCAGGTCGTGCAAACGCAGGGCACTGATGGCAACGTCCCGCTCCTGCCCGTCGATGACCTGAATCGCCCGCTCCGGGCGCAAGGCTTCGAGGGCACGGATAGCGCTGGCGGTCTGGCGTTTGGCGCGGCTTTCCAGGTACTTGCCGAGCAATACCAAGGCAATCACCACCGCCGAAGCCTCGAAGTACAAATGCGGCATCTGCCCGGCGCTGGCCGTCGCCCAGCTGTAAAGGCTCAAGCCATAACCGGCGCTGGTGCCGAGGGCGACCAGCAAGTCCATGTTGCCGGCGCCGGCCCGCACGGCTTTAAACGCAGCGACGTAAAACCGCGCGCCAAGGATGAATTGCACCGGGGTAGCGAGAGCAAATTGCAGCCAGGTCGGCAGCATCCAGTGCAGGCCGAAGGGTTCGACCAGCATCGGCAGCACCAGCGGCAGGGCCAGCACAATTGCCAGCAGCAAGGCCCAGCGTTCGCGGCGCAGCGCTCGGCTGTGGTCGTCGGCGTGCGGCTGGTCGGCCTCCCACAGCGTGGCGTTGTAACCCGCCTTGGTCACGGCGGCGATCAGGTTTTGCGGGTCGACTTGGCCGAACAGCTCAAGGTGCGCCCGTTCGTTGGCCAGGTTGACGCTGACGCTGTTGACCCCAGGGACTTTGCCCAAGGCGCGCTCGACCCGACCGACGCACGAGGCGCAGGTCATGCCATCGATGCTCAATTCCAGGCTGTGCGCCGGGACGCTGTAACCGGCCTGCTGCACGGCGGCCATCAAGGCCGGCAGGCTGTCGCTGGGCGCTTGCACCCGGGCCTGCTCGGTGGCGAGGTTGACGCTGACGGCGCTGGCGCCGCTGACTTTGTTCAAGGCACGCTCGACACGCCCGGCGCAACTGGCGCAGGTCATGCCGGCAATCGGCAGATCAAACGTGATGGATTCGGACATGGTCCCGCTCCCTGTAGAGATGACCTACAGGATCAACCTTGCCACTCGGGCAAGGTCAAGCATCGATTATTGCGCTGGCTGCACTTTAGTATTCCAGCGCCGCGCGCTTCAGGTACATCCCTTCCTGAGTCATGGCGATCCGGTATTTCTGCACGTCGCCCGAATTCAGTTTGATCTCCTGCGACCCTGGCGCCAGCATGCCCGGATTGCAGCCCGGTACTTGCCCCGGCAGCAGTTTCAAACGCAAGGACACGTTGCCCGGCGGCAGGTTGAACGACGTACTCTGCTCCTGCAGCAAGCGCGCCGACAGCTGATCGTGGATGTACACGCCGATTTCACAGGACGTCGAGACTTCCAGGCGTTCACGGGAAATGATCAGCACACCGTAATCTTCACCGGCGGCGTTCACCGAGGGGGCTGTGGCCAGCAAACCGAGGAGGCCGAACAGGCTGAGGGCAGACCAGCGCATGGCGCAAGCTCCTGTAATCATGTCGTAGATGACGCAGCTTGGCCGAGCGCGCGACCGAATGCCAGCCCGGCAGCAAAACGAAGAACTTGACCTTGCCACGACGGCAAGCTTGAGACTGGCTGCAACCTCACTCAAAGGAGTCATCCCATGCAAGTATTCAACGTCGAAGGCATGTCCTGCGGGCACTGCGTCAAAGCCATTACCAATGCGATCCAGGGCCAGGATTTCACGGCCGAGGTGCGGGTAGACCTGGCGGCCGGGGAAGTGCGGGTTGATAGCCAGCTCAGTGCCGAGCAGCTGATTGATGTCATCAGCGAAGAGGGGTATGGCGTGAAGCGGGCTTGATTGAAAAGGTGTGTTGTTGAGGCGGGTCCTTTCGCGAGCAGGCTCGCTCCCACATTTGAATCTCGGTATGGCTGAGACCCTTGTGGCGAGCCTGCTTCGGGCGGGGCTCCGACGAAGGCTATTTCCCTGCTGGCTCGTTCATGTGGGATGTCCCAAAACCCTGTGGGAGCTTGG
>NZ_JAVLSB010000027.1:0-1880 GCF_031583775.1 Pseudomonas rhizozeae | reverse complement strand
TTGCGCGCAAGCGCAACCAGCTTGGCTGTGGTGGTCACGCTGGTGACTTGGAGGTGAAAGTCCTCTACACACCCGGCAAGGGGAAGTGTCAGCCAGAGGCAAGGGTGTCGCGGGTGACTGCGAATCTGAAGGAAGCCCGAGGCAAAATGCTGGCCTGACGAACAGGAAGCGGATAGAGGCGGCGCAGCGGGGTGAGACGGCCCAAACCGTTAAAGCCCGATACTTGCACGGAACGCTGTGACGTAGATCCGACAGGCATAAGCAGGAAGGTCGCGCGAATTACCCTGGGAGATCTGCACGTTTGCCAGTGTGCTACCGAGCGCCGCGAGGCGACGGGATGAGCGTGCAGAAGTCAGCCGAAGCCGTAGTAAGTGGCGGTCAACCGCGCCACCAAGGGCCGAACAGGTTATGCCGCCAGTAGGCGTCAGAGTCTCGTTGAATACCGTAATGCAGAAATTTCTCCAAGAGAAGACTGTTACCCCGAGTCCCGGACAGAATCCGAGGATGACGGCTGACAGCGCAAAGGTATCGACGGCATCTGTGACGTGGACGAACGCGGAGCCGGACACGCTGATGGCGCGGGTGCTTGCACCCGCCAACCTCAGGCGTGCGTATCAGCGTGTGGTCAGCAACAAAGGCGCACCGGGTGCCGATGGTATGACGGTCGACGAGTTGGCGGACTACGTGAAACAGTTTTGGCCAGTCCTTAAGGCTCGGCTGCTGGCCGGCGAGTACCACCCGCAAGGTGTGCGCGCCGTCGACATCCCCAAACCCAAAGGTGGAACGCGACAACTGGGTATTCCCTGCGTCGTGGATCGCCTGATCCAGCAAGCCATGCTGCAACAGCTCACGCCGATCTTCGATCCGCTGTTCTCGGACTACAGCTACGGTTTTCGTCCGGGCAGAAGCGCTCACCAAGCCATCGAAACAGCCCGTGCCCATGTGGCGGCGGGTCACCGTTGGTGCGTGGAACTTGATCTGGAGAAGTTCTTTGACCGGGTTAACCACGACGTTTTGATGGCCTACGTGGCGCGTCAAATCGAGGACAAGCAGGTGCTCAGGCTGATCCGGCGTTACCTTGAAGCCGGTGTGATGTCGGGCGGGATCGCCAGCCGACGGCAGGAAGGGACGCCGCAAGGCGGCCCGCTCTCGCCGTTGCTGTCGAACATCCTGCTCAACGAACTCGACCGCGAGCTGGAACGACGGGGTCACCGTTTTGTACGTTATGCCGACGATGCGAACATCTATGTACGCAGCCCGCGTGCCGGCGAACGAGTGATGAGGAGTGTTGAGCGCTTCCTGAATCAGCGCCTGAAACTGACGCTGAACCGGGACAAGAGCCGAGTAGCCGGGTCTTGGATGTGTGATTACTTGGGCTACGGGATGAGCTGGCATCAGCAACCGAGGCTGAGAGTGGCAACGATGAGTCTAGGTCGTTTGCGCGACCGACTCAGAGGCCTGCTACGTAAAGCACGGGGCCACAAGATGGTGAAGATCATCGAGCGGATAAACCCCGTGCTGCGCGGTTGGGCTGGCTACTTCAAGCTCACCCAAGGCAAGCGTGCCTTGGAAACACTTGATGGCTGGGTACGCCATAAGCTTCGCTGTGTCATCTGGCGTCAATGGAAGCGGCCCTCTACGAGGGCGCGCAACTTGATACGGTTGGGACTCGATGAGGCACGGGCGTGGAAATCGGCAGTCAATGGCCGAGGCCCATGGTGGAACTCGGGAGCGCCTCATATGAATCAGGCGCTACCGAAGAAGCTGTGGGATCGACTCGGGCTGGTCTCGATACTGGATGCGATTAACCGGCTTAGCCGTGTAACCTGAACCGCCGTATACGGAACCGTACGTACGGTGGTGTGAGAGGACGGTGGATG
>NZ_JAVLSB010000026.1:0-114193 GCF_031583775.1 Pseudomonas rhizozeae | reverse complement strand
ACCCTGTGGGAGCGGGCTTGCCCGCGATGGCGGTGTGTCAGTCGGCAGAGATGTTGAAGCTGATGACCCCTTCGCGAGCAGGCTCGCTCTCACATCAGGCCTTTGTCAGGTTCCACTGGCGCCATTGCGCCTGCACCAGCAGCAAACTGGCAATGCCCACTGCCACCAGGCCCCACAGGGCGATGGTGGTGCCGACGCCGAGGCGGTCGGCCATGTAGCCGGCGACCAGGGTGGCCAGGGGCTGCAGGCCAAAACCAATAATGCTGAACAAGCCCATCAACCGCCCGCGCATGGAGGGCGGCGAAAGGATCTGCACCATGCTGGTGCAGGTCACCATCGCTTGCGAAGTGGCCAGGCCAAACATAAAAAGCGCCAGCAATTGCAAGTAAAGCAACCCCGTCAGCGCCGACACCACCAGCCACCCGCCCATCCAGATCAAGGTCAGCGACAACGTCAGGCCCATGCGCCGGATGTGGCTGATCACCGGCGACAGGAAAAACGCATACACCAATGACCCGGCCGCCGCTGCACCGAGCAGCAGCCCGGTGCGCTGCGGATCGCCCTGGGCCACCGCCGGCAGCAGCGCCAAGGTGCCGAGGCCGAACATGGTCAGCGCCGCGCAGCATAGGTAAATATTGCGCAACACCAGGGTCTGGCGAATATGCGTCACCGCTTCGCCGAGCGATACCTGATCGCCCGCGTTCGGCCGGCCCTGGCACACCGAGTGCAGCGACAACAACGAAAAAATCACCACCCAGTACGACAGGCCATTAGCCCAGAAAGCCGCGGACATGCCGACCTGCGCCACCAAATATCCCGCCAGAGTCGGGCCAAGCGTGCGGCACACATTGAGGATCATCGAGTTGATGCTGATCAGCTTGCGAATATTGTCCAGCCCGGCGAGATCGAACAGGAACGCCTGCTGCGTCGGGAAATACACCGAGTTCACGCAACCCATCAGAAACGCGAACAGGAAGATATGCCCCAGTTCGACCTGTTCAGCCTGGATCAACGCGGCAATCACAAAGGTCAGGACGATCTCCACCAGGTGACAACCGATCAACAACTTGCGCCGGTCATAACGATCCGCCAAGGCGCCGGTAAACATGCTGAACAGGATAATCGGCACACTCGAACACAGCGCGCTGACCCCTAAGGCAAACGCCTGGCCGCCGGACAATTGATAGACCAGCAACGCCATGGCGGTCTGCTGTAGCCAGATGCCGATCATCGACACGGCCTGGCCGGAAAGATATGTGCGGGTATGCGCGGAATGCAGCGGAGTGAAGTTGTTCAGCCACAACGAAAGAGCAGACATATTCAGGCTATATCCAGACAAAGTGCATGAGCGAAGTAGGGCTGAAAACGCGATGTAATCTGCGTAATGCACCGCGCAGTGTCAATCAATGTGCAGTCATAAACTCAGAACTTAACGATCTATGTGGCTTAAATAACTTTGCATTACACTCGCTGCACCTCGCACGGGGGCGTTTGCAGATTATCCATAAAACATTTTATTCAATGCCGTGCGACAACGTCCGTCATTATTCTTGTTATTTCAGGTGGTCGCGCTTAGTTGCGACCTGCTGTCATCTTAGTATTAATGGCGAATGTTATGACTGACCTCAATCTTTGGTACACCCGCTGCCCGACGCCCACGCCACTCGGCCTTGCGGTAAAACTGGGGTACTTGCAATCGGCGCTGGCGGCAAAATCCGTCGGTGTGCAATCACTGCAAAGCTCACCGGACGAGAAAGTCCGCGCCAGCCACTTCGATCATTCGCAACCCTGGTCTTTCCGCCAGGGCGGCAACATCCCACCGATCCACGCCCGGGCCAGCGGCCGCGACACGCGGTTGATCGGCATTAACTGGATCGACGAATTTCAGGCCGTGATCACTTTGCCGTCGTCCGGCGTGCGCGACGTCGCGGAGTTGTTCGGCAAACGCCTCGGCCTGCCGCGGCAGCCACCGGGCATCATTGATTTCCAGCGCGCCACTGCGCTCAAGGGCTTGCTGTCGACGCTGCAAGTGGCGGGCATTCGTCGCGATCAGGTGCAGTTCGTCGATGTCGCTACCCGCACGCCGACCCTGGGCGCCACCACGCCAGGCTACCCGCCACAATTAGTGCGGCGTTTGCCCTATGCCAATGAGTTGACCCAGTTAATCAAAGGCGAGATCGATGCGTTCTTCGTCAAAGGCGCCGAGGGCTTGAGCCTGGCCCATCAGTTTGACGCGGTGATTCTCAACCAGACCGGCAATCATCCCGATCCAGCGATCCGCATCAATAATGGCACGCCGCGCTTGCTGACCGTCGATGGCACCCTGGCCCGGGAACGGCCGGACCTGGTGCAGTCGTTACTCGACTCAGTGGCCGAAGCGGCTGAATGGGCATCGCGCCATCCTGATGAAACCCAGCGCTTCGTGGCTCAGGAAATCGGCGTGTCGGAAGAGGCAGTGCAAGGCGCATTCGGCCCCGATCTGCACCGCAAATTCGCCACTCATCTGGACGCGCCGGGCTTGCAGGCGATCAACAGCTTCAAGAATTTTCTGCTGACCGAAGGCTTTATCGACGCCGATTTCTCGGTGGAGGCCTGGGTGTATGAGTGACGCGGTGACCTGGGATGTCATCGTGCTGGGCGGC
This sequence comes from Pseudomonas rhizozeae, assembly GCF_031583775.1. Taxonomy (NCBI): domain Bacteria; kingdom Pseudomonadati; phylum Pseudomonadota; class Gammaproteobacteria; order Pseudomonadales; family Pseudomonadaceae; genus Pseudomonas; species Pseudomonas rhizozeae. The sequence continues at coordinate 111,551 of NZ_JAVLSB010000026.1, read as the reverse complement.
GGTGCGGCAGGGCTGGTCGCGGCGTTTCATGCGCGGCAGGCCGGAGCCTCGGTGTTGGTGGTGAACAAGGGGCTGGTGGGCCGCAGCGGTGCGACCATCACCTCCGGCGGCGGCGTCTCGATTGCCGGCGAAAGCCTGGTGGCGATCGGGCTGGAGGCCGACGCCAGCGACACCGAAGAACGTTTCCTGCAGGACACCCTCGCGGCCGGTTCATGGCTCAACGATCAGCATCTGGTGCAGAGTATGGTCAGCGGCATCGGCGCGGAAGTGCAGCGCTTGATTGACTGGGGCATCAAGTTCAGCGTCAACCGTCGCGCTCCCGGCCACAGCAGCGGACGCGGCGTGCACATCAGCGGCATCGACATGCAGCGGGCCTTGACTCGCATCGCCCAGCAGGCCGGGGTGAGCTTTCGCGAAGACTTCCAATCGAGCCAATTGCTGCGCCGCGACGGCGCGGTGGTGGGCGTGCTCGGCCTCGACCGCCGCAGTGGCAGCGTTGACCGGATTTTCGGCAACAGCACGGTGCTGGCCACCGGCGGCGCGACTTCGAACTGGAGTCTGCGCACCGCGCCGGAGGAGTTGTCCGGTGAGGGCCAGCGCATGGCGGTGGAGGCGGGCGCCACCCTGATCGACATGGAAATGATGCAGTTTTTGCCCTGCTGCCTGGCCGCGCCAGCGCTGTGGCGCGGCCTGCAGTTCCCGTGGATTCTCGGCCCGCAGAGCGGCGTGCACGCCTGGTTGATGAACCGCTTTGGCGAACGTTTTATGGCCCGTTGGGACCCGGTGCGCATGGAGCTGGCGACGCGCGACATGGTGTCGGCCGCCTGTGCCACTGAAGTGTATGAAGGGCGCGGCAGTCCGAATGGCGGGGTGTATCTGTCGTGGAAGCATTTGCCCAACGACATCATCGATCACTTCCCGGCGACCTCGCGTTCGATCAGTGCGGACTGGCAGTGGGAAGGCTTCGACATGACCCCGCTGGTGGAGCGGATCAAGCAGGGCTACGGCATTGAAGTGGCCCCCGCTGCGCATTTCTCTCTGGGCGGGGTGCGCGTGGATGCGGGTGCCGCTACCGGCGTGCCCGGGTTGTTTGCCTGCGGCGAAGTGACCGGCGCGATGCACGGCGCCAATCGCTTGTCCGGCAATGCCGGGGCCCAAGTGTTGGTGCAAGGCCGTGTGGCCGGGCAAGCGGCGGCGCTGGATGCCTTGCAGCGGCGGGCGCTTGATCGTTCGGCAGACAATCTGGATGAAGCGGTGGCGGTGACGATTGCGCCGTTCGAGCGTCGCGAAGGTATCGCGCCGTTCGAACTCAAGGAGCGTTTGTCGCAACTGGCCGAACGCGCACTCGGCCCGGTGCGCACCGCCAAAGCCCTGAATGAAGGCCTTAATGAACTGACCGATCTGCGAACCAACGCGCTGCCGCAACTGGCCTGCCGCACCCGCGACTTGATGTGGAACCGCGACTGGAGCGACGCGCTGGAATGCCAAGCGGCCTTCAGTGTGATCGAGTCAGCCCTGCTCGGTGCCATTGGCCGCGAGCACTCGATTGGCGCACATCAGCGCCACGACCATAAAGCGCCGGCCAGCGGCGTGCTCAGCCACTCGCTGGTGACCTTCGACGGCGGCGCACTGCGTCGGCTCACCGTGCCCGTGGCGTTTCCCCTGATGGCCCGGCCATGAACAGACACTGGAGTTGCCGATGCTGATGCACCTGACGTTATTTCGTGACGGTGAACTGCGGCAACTGGAGATCCAGTTGCCGCCACCCGCTGGCCTCGGTCTGGGCATCGACAGCTGGGAAGGCGCCTCGGTGAGCACGGCGCTGCAGTATGCGCAGCGAGTGTTCGAGCCCAATCTCGGTTACTCGCTGTCGTGCCGTCGCGGACTGTGCAAACTGTGTGCGATGCGCATCAACGGCGAGGTGAAACTGGCCTGCACCGTAGCGCTGCACGACGGTATTCGCATCGAACCGGCCAAGCCGAAACTGGCGCTGCACGACACCGTGGTCGAGCTGAGCCTGGTGCGGATCAAGCCCGAACGCGCGCCGAAAGCCATCGCCCTGAAAACCTTTTCAACAACCACCTGACTGCCTGTCGGGCTAGCCCTTTCCATCGCCAAGCGAACCCTCTCAGGAGTTGCACCATGTCTGAAGCACTGTTGAAAACTGCCCCTGCTGCTGAAACCCAACCGAGCGCAATCTGGTACACCCGCTGCCCGGTGCCGACCACCTCCGGCATCGCCCAGCACAAGGGCTGGTTGCAGAATGAATTCGCCCGTCACGGGATCAAACTCGACTCGATCCGCGCGTCGCAAGACCGTGCGGTGCGCGAGTCGCATTTCCGCCACAGCCTGGCCGGCAGCTTCCGCGAGGGCGGTAACGTGCCGCCAATCTGGGCCCGCGCATTGGGCCAGGATACGGTGGTGGTCGGCATCACCTGGGTCGATGAATCGCAGCAAGTGTTCGTCCGGGGTGACAGCGATATCCACACCGTGGCCGACCTGCGCGGGCGCAAGCTCGGGGTGGTGCGCAAAGCCGCCAGTGACCTGGTGGACGTCGGCCGCGCCGAAGGCTTGCGCGGTTTGCTGACCGCGTTGCAACTGGGCGGCGTGCCCCGCGACAGCGTCGAATTCGTCGACATCGCCGCGCCCGAGTGGGACCTCAAGGAAGTCTCCAAGACCCGCGAAGACCATCACGCGATTCCGACCCTGGCCTTGCTAAACGGCACGGTGGACGCGATTTTCATCAAGGGCGCCGGCAGTGCCCGCGCACTGGCCCAGGGCTTGCGTCCGATCATTAACCTCAACGACCAGCCTGACCCGCTGCTGCGCCTGAGCGCCGGTTCGCCACGGCCGATCACCGTCGACCGCCAGACCTTGATCGACTCGCCGGACATCGTCGTGCGTTACCTCGCGGTGCTGCTGAAAACCAACGAGTGGGCCAAGGAGCATCCGCAGGACGTCGTCAGCACCATCGCCGCCGAAACCACCACCGACGAAGCCAGCGTGCGCCTGGCCTTCGGTGACAAACTGCACCTGGCGTTCGAGCCGCAACTGTCGCAGATCTACGTCGAAGGCTTGCGTCGGCAGAAAGACTTTTTGCTCGCCGAAGGCTTTATCTCCCAGGATTTCGACTTCGACAGCTGGATCGACCCCGCACCGCTGCAACAGGCGTGGGCGATCAAGGATGAGATTGTGCTGGAGTAAGTGACGTTGCCTGATGGTCCCACGCCGGAGCGTGGGACCATCACTGGAAAAAGAACTTGGTGTCGCGCTCAAACATTAATTAGAATCGATCTCATTTGAAACTTCCTTCGCGTAGGGTCTCTTGAGATGACTGAATCAGCGACGCCATCGCAGCACAGCCTGCACGCGCTGTATCGCGACCATTCGAGCTGGCTCGAAGGCTGGTTGCGGCGGCGCATGGGCAATGCCTGGGATGCCGCCGACCTGAGCCAGGACACCTTCTTGCGCGTGCTCTCCAGTTCGCAGCAGATCGCTGAAATGCGCGAGCCACGGGCCTATCTGGTTACCGTCGGCAAGCGCTTGCTGAGCAATTTCTACACCCGCCGCAATCTCGAACAAGCCTACCTCGACGCCCTCGCGCAGTTGCCGGAGGAGTGCGTGCCGTCCCCGGAGCAGCGCTGGCTGTGGCTGGAAACCCTGCAAGCCCTGGACGAATTGCTCGACGGCTTGCCGCCGCTGGTGCGCCGCGCGTTCCTCTGGAGCCAGCTGGACGGCCTCGGTTACCGCGAGATCGCCGAGCGCCTGGACGTCTCTGAACGCAGCGTCAAACGTTACATGGCCCAGGCCTACGAACATTGCCTGCTGGTGGAGTGGTGATGCGCGCTGCGCCGTCCGATGACGTGCGCCAAGTGGCGCGCGCCGCCGCGCAGTGGCTGGCATTGCTCGAATCGGGTGGGGCCAGCGAAGAAGATCACCTGCGCTTGCAACAATGGCGCAACAGTCACAGCAGCCACGAAAACGCCTGGCAGAAAGCCCAGCAATTGCGCCAACGCTTCATTGGTTTGCCGTCAGCGCTGGCCATGGCCACGCTGGATCGCCCGGACGCCGGGCGCCGCGCGGTCCTTAAACGTGCGCTGGGGGTCGCGGCACTGGTGCCGGCCGCTTGGCTGATCAGCCGCCAATTGCCGCTGGACGTGTGGCGCGCCGACCTGCAAACCAGCACCGGCGAACGCCAGCAGCGGCCGCTCGCCGATGGCAGCAGCCTACAGTTGAACAGCGCCAGCGCAGTCAATATCGATATGCCAGCGCGGCTGCTGACGTTGGTGCGCGGCGAGATGTCGCTGAAGGTGCCGGACACCGGACCGCTCACGATCCAGTCCAGCTATGGAAGGATTACGGTCAGCCACAGCGAAGTCTGCGTGCGCCTCAACGAGCGCGATTGCCGGGTCTCGGTGGTCAGCGGCTCGGTGCAGGTGCAACCGTTGCGCGGGCCATTGTTGGTGCTGCGCGAAGGTCAGCAAGTCGACCTGAGTGCCAGCGGCGCTGCTTCGGTGCAGGGCTTCGACGCTATGCAGCCGGGTTGGCGCGAAGGCGTGCTGGTGGCACAAAACCAGGCGTTGGGGGATTTCCTCCGCGAGTTGAGCCGCTACCGCCCAGGGTTGCTGCGCTGGGACCCAAGCCTGGAAAACCTGCGCGTCACCGGCAGTTTCCGCCTCGACAACACCGACCGGGTGCTGTCGCTACTGGCCGCGAGCCTGCCGCTTGAAGTGCAAGCGCGCACGCGGTTTTGGGTCACCTTGGTCCCGGCCAATAACCATCTCGATAAAAACATTGGCTGAGCCTGTCCCTTTTTTTCGCGTCGCTGGTCATTCCAGGTAAGTGAATTAAATCGAGAGCCTCTTCCAATGCCCGCCGTCTTGCCGTTTCGTTTGCGCCCGTTGCTGAACTTGAGCCTCATGCTGAGCCTGGGTGCCAGTCCGTTGTTCGTCCCGGTCAGTTATGCCGAAGACGCCGCCGCGCGCCGCAGCTACCAAGTGCCGGCCGGTAGTCTGAGCGCCGCGCTGACCCGGTTTGCCGGCCTGGCGGGGGTCAACCTGTCGGTGGACCCGGCGCTGGTCAGCGGCCGTAACAGCGCCGGATTGTCCGGCGAGTTCGGCGTCGAGGAAGGCTTTGCCCGGCTGCTGCAAGGCTCCGGCCTGCAACTGCAACCGGTGGGCGAGCAGGCTTACATCCTGACCCCAGCCCCCGAAGGCAGCAGCCTGCAACTGGCGCCGACCTCGATTCTCGGCGCCAGCGACGGCACCGACGGCGTGCCTTATGCCGGTGGCCAGGTGGCGCGGCGCGGTTCGCAAGGCTTGCTCGGCTCGAAGGACTTCATGGAAACGCCGTTCAGCATGACCACCTACACCAGCGAAACGGTGAAGAACCAGCAAGCGCGCACCCTCGGCGACCTGATCGCCAGCGACCCCTCGGTACGCGCCACCAACCCGGCGGGCGGGCGCTACGAGCAGTTCACCATTCGCGGTTTCAGCCTGTTCAACAGTGATGTGGCGTACAACGGCCTGTACGGCGTGCTGCCGACCTACACGATCGACATGGAAATGGCCGATCGGGTCGACATCCTCAAAGGCCCGACCCAGTTGATCAACGGCATTTCGCCACGGGGCAGCGTGGGTGGCGGGATCAACGTGGTGCCCAAGCGCGCCACCGACAAGCCCATCACCTCGTTCACCGGCAGCTACGCCTCGGACAGTCAGGTCGGCGGCGCGGTGGACATCGGTCGGCGCTTTGGCGAAGGTAACCAGTTCGGCGTGCGTTTTAACGGGGTCAAGCAGTCGGGCGATACCGAATGGGATCACCAGAATGTCGACCGGGAAATGGCCGTGCTGGGCCTGGACTTTCGCGGCGAGCGGCTGCGGCTTTCCACCGACTTCGGCCGCACCGAACGGGACACCGACGCCCCGCAAGAGCGTGTGCAAGTGGCGGCCAACGCTCAGGTGCCGCACGCCAGCGACGTGCGCCGCAACTACGCGCAACCCTGGAGTGTGGCGCATACCAAGGACACCTTCGGCACGGTCAACGCCGAGTTCGACGTCAACGATTCGGTGATGCTCTACGGTGGCGTCGGTGCGCGCAAAAGTAACCACGACTTCCTGCGGCACGCGGTGCCGGTCAGCAATGATCGCGGCGATTTCAGTGTGCAGCCGCGCAATTTCACCCGCGACGAAAACGTGCGCACAGCCACCGCCGGGGTGCGCAATTGGTTCCATACCGGCCCGGTGAGCCACGAGGTCAACCTGGCCGCCAGCTACTTCTACATGGACTTCGAGAACGGCGGCGCACGCTACGCCGCGTCCCCCAGCAACCTGTACAACCCGGTGGAAACGCCGACGCCGGTCCGCCCGACGCGCCAGGACGCCGAGGTCTACACCGAAAACCGCTTCAGCGGCGTGGCGTTGTCCGACACCCTGGGCTTCTTCGATGATCGTTTGCTGCTGACCCTCGGCGCGCGCTGGCAGCGGGTCAAGGTCGACGACTGGACCGATAACCTCAAGGGCGACACGGCGTACGACGAGGAAAAGGTCTCGCCGTCCGGCGGCCTTCTGTTCAAGGCCACCGACAAACTGTCGCTGTACGCCAACTACATGGAAGGCCTGAGCCAGGGCAAGATCGCGCCGTCGACTTCGGTCAACGAGGACGAAATCTTCCCGCCGTTCATTAGCCGCCAGGTTGAGGTCGGCGCCAAGTACGACGCCGGTGCCTTCGCGGTGACCGCTGCGGTGTTCCGCATCAAGCAGCCGGCTTACGAGACCAATGCCGTGACGCGGGTGTTCGGGCCCAACGGCAAACGACAGAACGACGGCGTGGAACTGAGCGTGTTCGGCGAACCGCTCAAGGGTTTCCGCCTGCTCGGCGGCGTGATGTACATCGACAGCGAACTGACCAACACCGCTGGCGGTACGTTCGACGGCAACCGCGCGCCGGCCACGCCAAAGTACAACGTCAACCTCGGCGCCGAGTGGGACGTGCCGAACCTGCAAGGGGTGACCCTGACCACGCGCGGCATCTACTCCAGCTCGCAGTATCTGGATCAGTCGAACAACAAGGAAATCGACGCCTGGACCCGCATCGACGTGGGCGCGCGGTACGCCTTCAAGATTGACGAGAAGAACATCACCCTGCGCGCCAATGTCGAGAACCTCGCCGACAAACGTTACTGGAGTTCGGCCGGCGCCTCGGACGACAGCGAGCCGGGCCTGACCCTGGCCACACCGCGCACTTATTTGCTGTCGGCGACGGTGGACTTTTGAAGCGACGCCACTGTGAAGGTTGATCCACTGAGCCGGCGCACTCTTTTGCGCCTGTCGTTGGGGGTGTGGGCGCTGCCGCAGATCGCGCTGGCGGACGGCGTGCGGGTAGTCACCTTGTTCCAGGGCGCCACCGATTGCGCCGTGGCGTTAGGCGTGACGCCCAGCGGCGTGGTCGATTCCTGGAGCGAGAAACCCATGTACCGCTACCTGCGCCACGCCGTGCAGGGCGTGGCGCATGTCGGCCTGGAAACCCAACCGAGCCTGGAAGACATTGCCCTGGTGCGACCGGACGTGATCGTCGCCTCGCGGTTTCGTCACCAACGCATCGCCCCGTTACTGGCGCAGATGGGCCAGGTGGTGATGCTCGACGAAGTCTTCGAATTCAAGCAGACCCTGGCCATGATGGGCGCCGCGTTGCAGCGTCAACAACAGGCCAGGTATTTGCTAGAAAAGTGGCAGCAGCGGGTGGCGCAGTTGCGCCTGCAATTGCAAGTGACCTACGGCGATCGTTGGCCGTTAACCGTGTCGGTGCTGGACATCCGCGAGGATCATATCCGCAGCTACTTGCCCGCCAGTTTCGCCGGCTCGGTGCTTAGCGAACTGGGTTTCGCCTGGACCCCGGCGGCCCGGGAGGCGCGGGGTGTGTCGCTGAAAATCACCAATAAGGAAAGCCTGCCGGTGGTCGATGCCGATCTGTTTTTCATCTTCCAGCGTGGCGACGGTGAAGCGGCGCAACGCAGCTATCAGGCACTGGTCCAGCACCCGATCTGGCAGCAGTTGCGGGCGCCGCGCCAAGGCTTGATGTGGAGGGTCGACGGCGTGGCCTGGAGTTTGTCCGGCGGCATTCTCGGCGCTAACTTAATGCTCGATGAAATCGCCCGCGTCACCGCCGGGGAAGTCGCTTCATGAACAACGGTTTGAAACTGCTCACGCTGTGCCTGGCGCTGGTGGTCTCCGGCATATTGAGCCTGGCCACGGGGGCGACCTGGATTGCGCCGGGGCAGATCCTCGCCGCGCTGTTTGACCCCGCCGCCCTGAACCTGACCCATCAACTGCTGGTGGACACCCGGCTGACCCGCACGCTGATGGCCATGGCGGTCGGCGCAAGCCTGGCGGTGGCGGGGGCGCTGATGCAGGCGTTGACCCGCAATCCTTTGGCATCGCCGGGATTATTCGGGGTCAATGCCGGGGCGACCTTTGCGATCATTCTCGGCGCCACGCTGTTGGGCCTGACCTCGCCGTCTCAGTGGTTGTGGTGCGCATTTATTGGCGCGGCGCTGGCCGGCGGCCTGGTGTGGGTGATCGGCAATCGTGGCCAGGGCAGCCTGAGTCCGTTGCGCATCGTGCTCGCCGGTGCGGCCATGACCGCGCTGTTTTCGGCGTTCAGCCAGGCCTTGCTGGTGGTCAATCAGGAGGGTCTCGACACGGTGCTGTTCTGGCTCGCCGGGTCCTTGTCCGAGCGCGACCTGGCCCTGGCGGCGCCGCTGCTGGCCTGCGTCGTGCTGGGATTGCTTGGCGCGCTGCTGCTGGCCGGGCAGGTCAATGTGCTCAACGCCGGTGAAGCGATCGCCAGCGGTCTGGGCCAGCGCACCGGGCTGATCCGTCTGCTGATGAGCGCGCTGATCATTGCCCTGGCCGGCAGCGCGGTGGCGTTGGCCGGCAGCATTGGTTTCATTGGTTTGCTGGTGCCGCACATGGTGCGCAGGGGCTTGTCGATCGATCATCGCTGGTTGCTGCCGGGCTGCGCTCTGGTCGGGGCGATTGTCTTGTTGCTGGCCGATACCCTGGCGCGGGTGGTGATTCTGCCGCAGGAGGTGCCGGTGGGCGTGATGACCGCGCTGTTCGGCGCACCGTTCTTTATCGCCTTGGCGCGGCGGGGTGGTCGGTATGCGTGATTCGCTCACCCTGCGTAGCGGCGGCTTCTCGCGGCGTATCGAGCTGTCGACGGTGTGGCGATTGTTGGCGGCGCTGGGCCTGACCTTAATGCTGATGCTCGGCGTGTTGTCGTTGGGCAAAATCAACCTGTCGCCACTGACCGTGCTGTACCTGCTGGGCGGCGGGGGCGATGACAGCCTGCGTTTTATCGTTGAGCAACTGCGCTTGCCGCGCCTGTTACTGGCGGCGTTGGTCGGTGCTGCGCTGGCGGTGTCCGGGCTGATTTTGCAAAGCATCATCCGCAACCCGTTGGCCTCGCCGGATCTGCTCGGTATCACCAGCGGCGCGAGCACGGCGGCGGTGTTGTACCTGTCGTTTTTCTCCGCGGTACTTGGCTCGCAGTGGTTGCCGCTGGCGGCGATGTTCGGTGCCGGTCTTGCGGCGCTGGCGATCTACTTGCTGGCGTGGAAACAAGGCGCCACGCCGCTGCGCCTGGTGCTGATCGGCGTCGGTGTGTCGGCGCTGTTGACCGCCGTGACCACTTTCACCCTGGTGTTCAGCCCGTTGACCACCACGCTGTCCGCCTACGTGTGGCTCACCGGCAGCGTCTACGGCGCCAGTTGGCCGGAGCCCAAAGCGTTGGCCCTGTGGTTGCTGGCGATTGTGCCGCTGTTGGTGTGGCTCGCGCGTCAGGTGCGGGTGCAACAACTGGACGATGCCTTGGCCCAGGGCATTGGCGTGCGGGTGCAGTGGTTGCGTGCCGGATTGTTGCTGGTCAGCGTGGCACTGGCCGGGGCGGCAGTGGCATGGGGCGGGGCGATTGCCTTCGTCGGGCTGATCGCTCCGCACATTGCCAAGCGCCTGGCGCCGCCGGGGTTTGCCGGGCAGGCGCTGATGGCGGCGTTGATCGGCGCCAACCTGGTGATGCTGGCCGACCTGATCGGCCGCACGCTGTTTCTGCCGCTGGACTTGCCGGCGGGGATTTTCGTCGCGGTGCTCGGCACGCCGTTCTTTTTGTACCTGCTGATCAACCAGCGGCACTGAGGATTTTTTATGACCGCTTCGATGGCGACTCGACAGTTGACCCTGGGCTATCAGCGCCAGGTGATCATCGACGGGTTGGACCTGCAATTGCCCGCCGGCCAGGTCTCGGTGTTGATCGGCAGTAACGGCTGTGGCAAAAGCACCTTGCTCAAAGCCCTGGCGCGGCTGCTCAAACCGCAGCAGGGTTCGGTGATTCTCAATGGCGCCGACATCCACAGCCGTTCCACCGCCGCCGTAGCGCGGGAGTTGGCGATCCTGCCGCAAATGCCCTCTGCGCCGGAGGGCATCAGCGTCCGGCAACTGGTGGCGCTGGGGCGTTTTCCGTATCAGAACTGGATGCAGCAATGGTCGGCCGAAGACGAGGCCATGGTCGAGCGCGCCATGCGCCAGACCGGCGTGCTGGAACTGGCCGAGCGGCCGGTGGATGCGTTGTCCGGCGGCCAGCGCCAGCGGGTGTGGATCGCCATGACGCTGGCTCAGGACACCGACATCGTGCTGCTCGACGAGCCCACCACCTTCCTCGACCTGGCGCACCAGATCGAAGTGCTGGACCTGCTGCGCGAGCTCAATCGCCAGCAAGGCAAGACCATCATCATGGTGCTGCACGACCTCAACCTGGCCTGTCGCTACGCCGATCATATGGTAGCGGTGCACCAGCGCACGGCGTTCGCCCAGGGCCGCCCGGCGGACATCCTCAATGAAGCGCTGGTCAAGCAGGTGTTCAACCTCAATTGCCGGATCATCGCCGACCCGTTCTTCGGCACGCCGCTGTGCATTCCGTTCGGCCGGGAGCTGCCGCCATGTCGCTGAGCGAAATGTTCAGCGTGCAGGACTGGGCGCTGTTGTCCGGTGCGCTGCGCCTTAAGCCGTTGGCCGCGCGCGATATGCAGCGTTCGGTCAGTGCCCGGGCGCTATTGGACGATGAGGTGTGCGCGCAGTTGCTCGATCAACTGGGGCCGGTGATCGGTTCGCCGACTCGCAGTATTACCGCATCGCTGCTGGCCAAGCGTTTTTCCTTTCTCGCCACCGGTGCCTGTTTGTACGCGCTGTCGGCGTGCGACCGGGGCCTGCCGCTGACACTGGACAACGCGGTGCTGGAATACGGTTATGACGAGGGTCGCTGGAGTTCGTCGCTGCCGCTGGCGGATCACACACCGCAAAGTTATGCGCCGGGCCAGCGCGAGGCCTGGCGTGAGGCGATCGTCGGCGACTTGTTCGCCGGGCTGCTGGCACCGTTGTGGCAAACCTTCAACCGGGTCAGCGGTATTTCCCGGCGGATCCTGTGGGAGAACACGGCGGTGCGCGTGTATTCGTTGTATGAGAAACGCATGGGTCTGATCGACGATCCGCTGATTCGCCAGCGCTGTGCCGAAGATTTTCACTGGTTGCTGGAAGAGGCGGCGCCTGCAGTGTTTGGGTTGGGGTACAACCCGCTGGGGCATTTCCGTCGGCCATTGACGGTGGTGGAGGGGGGCAAAGCGGTCCGGTTCCGCCGGACCTGTTGTTTTTGGTATGAAGTGTGTGAGCCGGTGGAGTTTTGTTCGGGGTGTCCGTTGGTGAGGCCCAAGGTGTCGAGGGCATCCGCAACGCACTCACCGGGCGGTGAATAGCCTTCGTCGAAACGTCGCCCGGAGCAGGCTCGCACACCGGAGCTCCAGTGTTCAGGCGAACGGCATCCATCACCCAACCCTCTGCTCGCGAGAGCTATTCGCCTGCCAGCAAACACCTCGAACGAACCCCATCGCACATTGACTCTGCCCGCCACCAGTGGTCAGATGCGCGCCTGTTTCAGGTGCCTCATGCCGCCGTGTATGAGGTGAAACGGGAAACCGGTGCGTCGTTTCGATGACTAGTCCGGTGCTGCCCCCGCAACGGTAAGCGAGCGAAGCATTCGACAGACCACTGTGCTCCGGCATGGGAAGGTGAATGCTTCATGACCCTCGCAAGCCCGGAGACCGGCCTGAAGCTTTGTGTGGCAAACCCGCGGTGGGCGGGCGCAGGCCGGTTTCCGTGGGCTTTTGCGCGCCCGCGATTCCCTATGCGTTGTTCCCTCCGGGATTCATTCATTCCTGTTTCGAGTTGGAACGACATGTCCCGTAAATCCTTGTTCAACACTTTGTCCGGCACGTCCCTGCGCGCCGGTATCGCGCCGTGCCTGGCGTTTGTCTTGCCGGTCCAGGCCGCTGAAGACGACACCACCCTGACGTTGCCGACCACGGCCATCACTGAAACCGTGCACAGCACCGAAGCGCCGGCCGACCTGCACACCGTGGTGCCGACCGGTTCGCGGCTGAACCTCACGGCGCTGCAAACTCCGGCCAGCGTCAGCCGCATCAGCGCGGAGCAGATCCAGCGCCGCAACAACGCCACGGTGCAGGACGCAGTGACCCGTTCGCCGGGCATCAGCTTCATCGGCTCGCCGGGCAATGGCGGCACCGCGTTGTCGGCGCGCGGCTTTACCGGGCATGGCTCGATCATGCAGCTCTATGACGGCACGCGGCTGTACGTGGGCGCTGGTACGGTGACGTTCCCGGTGGACACCTGGTCGGTGGAGCGCATCGATATCCTGCGTGGCCCGGCCTCGGTGCTGTACGGCGAAGGCGCAACCGGCGCGGTGGTCAACGTGGTGCCGAAGAAGCCGTTCGAGGGCGAGATACGCAATCGCCTGCGCCTGGGCTACGGCTCGGATGATCGCCGGCAAGCGGCGCTGGACAGCGGCGGCTCGTTGACCGACACCCTCAGCTATCGGCTCAACATCAATCGACAGGCGAGCAACGGCTGGGTCGATCGCGGCGACTCCGACAGCCTGGCCCTTAGCGCGTCACTGCGCTGGGCGCCGTCGGAAGACCTCAGCGTGAGCCTGTCCCACGACTACGGTGAGCAGAATCCGCAGCAGTATTTCGGCACGCCGCTGGTGCAGGGGCACAACCGCGAACGCCTGCGTGATCGCAATTACAACGTCGACAATGCCGAGCTGCACTACAACGATCAGTCGACGCGGCTGGTGACCGATTGGCGCATCAGCGATGCAATCACCGCCAGCAATCAGTTGTATTTCCTCAAGACCCAGCGGCGCTGGCGCAACGCGGAAACCTATACCTGGCAGCCCGGCGAGCAAATCGGCCGCAGCGACTTCATCAGCATCAAACACACCCAGGAACAGGTCGGCGATCGCCAGAGTTTCACCTTCGACCACAGTCTGTTCGGTCTCGACAGCCGCACGGTGGTTGGCGCCGACTACAACTCGATCCGCTTCCTGCGCAAGCATGACTTCGGTAACACCTACAGCGACAGCGTGCCCATGGCGCAGTCCGGTGGCGGGCAGTACGTCAGTGATGACCCGTACCGCTCGCGGGATGGTAATCAGGCGCGGCAGTTCTCGCTGTTCGCCGAGAACCGCACCCAGTTGACCGAACGTCTGTCGCTGATCACCGGGGCGCGCCGTGATCAGGTGCACCTTGATCGGCATGATTTGCTGTCCGACACCCGCAGCGACCGCAGCCTGACCGGTGAGAACTACCGCGCCGGACTGGTGTTTGCGCTGACCGACGACACCTCGGTCTACGGCCAGTACGCCACCAGTACCGAGGGTGTCAGCAACCTGCTGACCCTCAGCGCCGGCCAGCAGCAGTGGGACCTGACCAAGGCCAAGCAGACTGAAGTGGGTTTCAAGCAGCAGTTCCTCGATGACCGTGGCGAATGGACGTTGGCGGCGTATCACATCGTCAAAAAGAAACTGCTGAGCACCGACCCGGCCAACCCGACGATCCAGCAGCAGATCGGCCAGCAATCCTCGGACGGCATCGAGGCGACTTTGGAACTGAGCTTGCCTTACGCGGTGCAACTGTCGGCCAACGCCGCATTCGTACGCGCCGAGTACGACGACTTCGCCAGCGGCGGCCAGGACTTCCAGGGCAACCGGCCGGTCGATGTACCGCGCCGGACTGCCAACCTGTGGTTGAGCAAGGATTTCGCCGAACGCTTCAATGCCGGCGCGGGGGTGCGCTACGTCGATGCGCGTTATGCGGATAACGCTAACCAGACCACGGTGCCAAGCTACAGCGTGTTCGATGCCAACCTCGACTGGCGTATCCAGCCTGACCTGACCCTGGGCCTGCAATTGAACAACCTGTTCGACCGCCAGTACGCGACCACCTCCAGCAACAACGGCCAGCAATGGCTGCTGGGCGAGCCGCGTTCGTTGTTCGTCACGGCGGATTACAGCTTCTAACACCGCGCCAGATGACCGCGCCGCCCGTAGAGCGGCGCGGTTTTCATCAAATCATTAACGGGCCGCGAAGCGCGGTGCCAGATTCACGGCAGCGGCTTCGAACGCCGTCTTCATTTCTTCGACCACGGCGTCGCTGTGCTCGAACGACAAATACACCCGCCCATACGGCGACGGCATGATCAACACCCCGGCTTGTCTCAACGCGAGGTGCAGCGCCTGGCTGAATTCGGCATTGGCGAAGGCGTGCGCCTCTTCGTAGTTCACCGGGGGCTGCGCCGACGGCCAGAGAGCGAACACGTTGCCGTAGCCGCTGGTGCTGACCACGATGCCTTGGGCCTTGAACGTCGATTCCACAGCGATCCGCAACCGATCGCCGCGCTCGATCAAGCGTTGGTAATCGGCGTCGTCCAACAGGGCGAGGGTGCTGGTCACCGCCGCACATGCCAGCGGGTTGCCGCTGAAGGTGCCGCCGCGCAGCACGCGACCTTCCTCGAAACCGGCGAGGATGTGCGGCTTGCCGACGATGGCCGAGACCGGCACGCCGTTGCCGATGGCCTTGCCCACGCAAGCCAGGTCCGGATCGAGCCCGGCCTGCACACCGGCCAGCCCTGGGAACAGGCGAAAACCCATCAGCACTTCATCGCAGATCAGCAGCGCGCCGTGCTGGTGGGCGACTTGCTGCACATGCGCCAGGTAGCCCGGCGCGGGCATGATGCAGCCAGCGTTGGCGAGCATCGGTTCAAGGATTACTGCGGCGATGTCCGGGTCTTCGGCGAACAGCCGCTCGACGTCAGCGAAATCATTAAAGCGCAGCAGCGTCGTGCGCGGGGTGGAGGGCCGCTGACCGTCGGCGAAACCGGCCTCGCGGGAGGCGACGTTGCCGAAGCTGACGTCATCGAACCAGCCATCGAAGCCCGCCGCCATCTTGGCGATTTTGCCGCGCCCGGTGAACGCGCGGGCGGCGCGACAGGCCAGGTGCACGGCTTCGCTGCCGGAGTTAGTGAAAATCACTTTGCTCAAAGCGCCGGTGTGCGTCGCCAGTGCGCTGGCGGCAATCGGCTCGCGGACATGCGCCCACGACGGCGATGCCGAGTCGGCGAGGGCGCCGGCAACTTCAGCGTTCACCTGTTCGTTGGCATGCCCGAGCAACACGGCGCCGAAACCCAGCGCGGTGTCGATGTAGCGCCTGCCTTCGGTGTCCCATAGATAAGCGCCGTGGGCGTTGCGGATGCACAGGCTTTCGCCGTTGAGTTCGGGCAGGATGCGAGCGGCGCTGGAAACATCGCCAACCAGATTACGCATGTGAAACCTCTGTTGTGAGGGCAGGTGAATCGCCGGTTCGCGGACCGGCAAAATCATTCATCGCGGATTTGCCAGGGCTCAAGGGCCGCTGGTATTCCACGGGCTCTGCGCAAGTTTTTGTTCGAGGAAATCGCGGAACACGCGGATCCTCGGGCTCAGGTGTTTGCGATTGCTGTAGATCATGTAGATCGGTTCGAAACTGTCGGCACTGAACGCATCCAGCAGCGGTACCAGGCGTCCTTCGCGGATGTCCTGGCCGATATGAAACTCGGCCAGGCGCACGATGCCCGCGCCGTCGAGCGCCAGGTCGCGGAGCAAGTCACCTTGGGCGAAGGTGGCTTTGGGCACCACCGGTACGGTGATGCGTTTGCCGTTGAGCAGAAAATCCCAGTTGTTCCACACGCTGTTGAAGCCGAAGCTGAAGCAGGTGTGATCAAGCAACTGCAGCGGTTGCTCCGGCGTGCCATGCCGCGCCAGGTAGGCGGGCGAGGCGCAGATGATCCAGCGACTCTGGCCGATCTTGCGGGCAATGCGCGTGGAGTCGGGCAGCACGCCGCTGTGGATCGCCACGTCCAGGCCCTGGTCGAACTGGTCGGAAAACTGCGCGCCCACCTGCACATCGATGGTCAGGCCGGGGTAGGCGGCGAGAAATTCCGGCAGCCACGGGATGATCTGGTGCTTGGCGAAACTGGTCATGGTGTGCAGGCGCAACGAACCACTGACCCGGGTTGGAAACGCCTCGGCCAGGGAGTCGGCTTCGGCCATGGCATTGAACACCGCGCGGGCACTGACCAGGTAGGCCGCGCCTTCTTCGGTCAGGGTCAGGCTGCGGGTGCCACGCTGGAACAGCCGCACCTGCAAGCGATCCTCGAGCCGCGAAATCAGCTTGCTCATGGCCGATGGCGTCAACCCATGGGCACGCGACGCGGCGGAGAAGTTGCCGTGCTCGGTGGTCCAGAGAAATGCCAGTAATTGCGAATAATTGTCCATGTCTGCCTCCGGTAACTGCCGCCAGACTGGCAGCGCCGCGCCGGTGTGACAACCGGCGCGGCCCGCGCGCCAGTCGAGTGGGCGTTGGCCGTCAGCGGATGAAACGTTCGATGTAATCGTCCGGCAGGCCCAGGCTCTTGTAGTGCGCGCGGGCGCTTTCCAGTTTAGTGAACACGTCTTCGTAGCCGACCGCCACGCCTTGCGGGTCGACGTAGGTGTAGCCGCCCTGGACGTGGAACCAGGTGATCATCTCGTCGACGCCTTCGGGCACGAACAGGGTGTGGGTTTCACCCGGTGGCTCGAAAGCGAACGAACCTTCTTCGGCGACCCAATCGTGCTCCAGGTAGTACCAGCGGCCCTTGAGCACCAGTGCATGGACGCCGCCACTGTGGCGATGACGCGACAGCACGCCGCTCTGGCGCACCCGCAGCAGGTTGATGTAATAACCACCGGACACGCTGAGCAGCAGCGGCTTGAAGGACACCGACGCGGTCACCGGCACCCACAACTGATCGTCTTCCAGCCATTGGCCGAGGACACCGGGGTGGACCATGTCCGGGGACATGAACGGCACTTGCGGCAGTTGATAAGGGATCGCCAGTTCGTCGGGTTTGGGGGCTAAGGTCATGAGGACTTCCACAGTAAGTTCTTTGGAGCCCCGGCGCTGAAACGCCGGAGTCAGTGCAGGTTAGGGATGCGCCGGGCCGGGAAAAAGGCCTCGGTCGGCACACGCGCTATGACGGCCAGTCATAGCGGTTGATCAGGCAAACGCTCTGGGCGCGGCCGCCTCTTCAGGCATGGCCATGGCGCTGCGCTGCGCGGACAACTCTGGCTGCGACTTCTGCAACCAGGCACCGATGATCACCAGCACGGCAGTCAGGCCGAGGGTCGAGAGCAATTCCGCCCGTTGCCCGGGGAAGGCCGCCATGATGCCGAATACCACCAGAATCAAGGCGATGGTCAGCAGCGTGAGGTAGGGGAACAACCACATCCGCACTTCCAGCTGTTTGCCGAGGGCGACTAACTTGCGGCGCATGCACAACTGAGTAATCGCGATCACCAGGTACATCAACAAGGCCAAGGCACCGCTGGTGGCCAGCAGGAATTGGAACACCTGTTTCGGCAGCATGTAGTTGAACGCCAGGGCCACCAGCGCCGCCAGCGAGGTGAGCCCGACCGCCAGCAACGGCACGCCCTGGGCGGTGGTGCGCGACACGGCTTTCGGGGCATCGCCGCGTCGGGCCAGGGAATAGGCCATGCGCGAGGCGGTGTAAATTGCCGAGTTGAGGCAACTGGTGACCGCCACCAGCACGACAATGCCCATGATTTCCGGGGCCCACGGGATGTTCATCGCACTCAGCACCGCTTGATAGGAACCCTGGGCCAGGCTCGGCGCATTCCACGGGATCAGGCACACCACCACGAACATCGAACCGAGGTAGAACAGGCCCAGGCGCCACACCACCGCGCGAATGGCTTTCTTGATATTGGCTTTCGGGTCTTTCGATTCGGCAGCAGCGATGGTCACCACTTCACTGCCCTGGAAGCTGAACATCGCCGTCAGCAACGCCGCGACAATCGCCACATTGCCATTCGGCGCGAATCCACCGTTGGCGTACAGGTTGGACATGCCGCTGGTGGAAGAGCCCGGCAACAGCCCCATGATCGCCAGCACGCCGAGGATGATGAAGCCGACAATCGACACCACTTTGAACAACGACAGCCAGTATTCGAGGGCGCCGAACGAGCCGACGCTGAGGCTGTTGCAGGCGATCAGCACAGCGGTGATGCCGAACGCCGCGACCATATGCGGGATGCCCAACCAGTCACCGAGGATGTTGCCGGCAACGATCGCTTCGATGGCGATCACCAGCACGTAGAACCACCAGTACAACCAGCCGATGGAAAACCCGGCCCAACGGCCGATCGCCTGGTCCGCATAGGACGAGAAGGAGCCGGTGTCCGGCCGCGCGGTCGCCATCTCGCCGAGCATCTGCATCACCAGCACCACGATCATCGCGGCGAACGCATAAGCCACCAGTACTGCCGGCCCGGCAGCGGCGATGGCGTTGCTCGAACCCACGAACAGGCCGGCACCGATCACGCCGCCGATGGAAATCATCGTGACCTGCCGGCTCTTCAGCCCGTTGCCTAATTGGTTTGTCACCTTGTCTGTATCACCACGCATCGGCTTGTACCTCGATTGAACGCTTTTTTTGTTGTCGTGGGCTGTCAATCAGACAGTCATAACGGGACACCTTAAGCGCTCGTGGGACCGCGGATTAGCCCTTGATGCGTCATACGCGCTGTGACGAGGGTTCACAGGTGAGGTTGCCGGTGGCGGGATTGTCGTTTTACCGCAACGACAAAGGCCCGCAATGACGGGCCTTTGTTCGACAGCTGAAGGATCAAGCCTGGCGCGAGGTCAACGCCGAGTAGCTGTTCATCAGGTTGCGGTAGTTGGGGATGCGCTGGGACAGCAGATTGCCCAGGCCTTCGATGTCGTTGCGCCAGTCGCCTTGCAGCTCACAGGCCACCGAGAACCAGTTCATCATCTGTGCGCCCGCCTGGGTCATGCGGTTCCACGCCGCCTGCTGCACGGTGGTGTTGAAGGTGCCGGACGAATCGGTGACCACGAACACTTCAAAGCCTTCCGCCAGGGCCGACAGCGTTGGGAAGGTTACGCAGACATCGGTCACCACCCCGGCGATGATCAGTTGCTTGCGGCCGGTGGCCTTGATTGCCTTGACGAAATCTTCGTTGTCCCAGGCATTGATCTGGCCAGGACGGGCAATGTACGGCGCCTCCGGGAACATTTCTTTCAGCTCCGGCACCAGCGGGCCGTTCGGGCCTTGCTCGAAACTCGTGGTGAGGATGGTTGGCAATTCAAAGAACTTGGCGACGTCCGCCAGGGCCAGCACGTTGTTCTTGAACTCGTTCGGGGAGAAGTCCTGGACCAGGGAAATCAGGCCAGTCTGGTGGTCGATCATCAGCACTACAGCGTCGTCTTTATTCAGGCGGTTGTAAGTGGCGTTGGTCATGATGAGATCCTTAATGGTGGGTAGTCGTTGAGTTGTTTTTCGAGTGAGTTGAGCGGCTGCGTTCAACATGGGCCCAGATTAATGGTCTGCCGGGAAAGGAAAAAGCGCTTGAAAACGGTTTGACTGTCAACTCAGGCGGGACAATTAAACGAGTGAGCACGAATCAAACGGCTGAAATCACCAGAGTGCCAAATCGAACTTAAAGCTGACCGTTGCGTCAGAAAAATCAGTTCCATCCTCCCAATCACAGCAATCCAATAACAAGGACCGCCCCATGAGCCTCTACACCCTCGACTACCGTTTCAACGGCGAACCCCGTCGCCACGGGTTTGACCTCGACCAACCTGAACTGCCCGCGCACGAGGCCGCGATGCATTTGCTGGAACTGCACTTGGGCGACGCCGAGAACAGTTTGATCATGCCGTCGGCCGACGCGACGCCTGAGCAGATTCTGGAGCAAGCCGAGCGTGTGGGGCTGACGGACATTCGGGTGGTCAATCCCTCCGCCTGACCCGCTCAAGGGGCCGGCATGCCTGGCTGCCCGCGTCGGCAGCCGCAATCGACAACGCCCGAGACGGTGCCCGGGCGTTGGTGCCAGTGGATGGCGCGTGGCCGAATCAGTGAATGACAAAACCTGCGCCGACCGGATCATTGCGCTCGATCACCCAGCGCGAGGTGCCGAGGATGCTCGCGGTGCCCTTGACGGTCGGGCGCACGGCGCGGGTGCCGTTGAGGTCGACTTCGCCGAGCAGGCAGCCTTCGAACGTGCCGCTGCCCAAGAGACCTTCGGACAGGATCGGCTGATTGATGCCCATTTTGCCGCGTGCTTCGAACATCGCCATCATCGCGCTGGTGCCGGTGCCGCCGGGCGAGCGATCGAGCTGGCCGGCGCTGAACACATGGACGTTTTTGTAGAACGCACCTTCGATGGTTGCCGGGTGCCAGAACGTGATGAAGTTCAGGTCGTTGATGTGCGCCTCGGTCGGGTGCTGGATCTTCATCTGCTGGTTGATCTGGTCGCGGGCCAACAGGCCGAGGCGAGACAGTTCACTGCCGTTGTTCGGGCTGATGCGCAGGTCGCAGTGGCTCAGGTCGATGATGCCGAAGTAGTTGCCGCCCCACACCAGGTCAGCCTTGAGGTCGCCGTAGCCCGGCAGGTGAATCGGGATGTCCTGGGCGGCGACGTAGGCCGGGACGTTTTCGAAACGGGTCCAGAGCACGGTGTCGCCTTCCGACGCGACCTCGGCCACCACCAGCCCGGCGGTGGTTTCGAAACGGATCTTGGTGATGCCGTTTTCACCGCGTGGCACCAGGCCCAACGCGACCATCGCCATGCTCACGGCGATGGTGCCGTGGCCGCACATGTGCGAATAGACGCTGCCGTCCATGTAGATCAGGCCGGCGTCGAATTCGCTGCTCGACGGCGGTGTGAGGAACACCCCGAACATGTCTTTATGGCCGCGCGGTTCCTGCATCAAGGCTTTGCGCAGCCAGTCGTAGTTCTGCTCCAGAAACCCCCGTTTGGCGAGGATGCTGGAACCGGCCGGGTAGGGGATGCCGCTGTGGACGATGCACAATGGTTCGCCTTCGGTATGGGTATAGATGACATCGAACGTGTCTTGCATGCGCATGACTGAACTCCTGGCTGACGGGATGTTTGGGGGGATTATTTGCGTTCGGATAACAGGTCGAGACCGATGCACAGATCGAGAATGATCACCGCCACTACCACCACGATGATGGTGGCGCCGGACGCGGCGGCGATCGTCGGGTCGACGGTGTACTGCACGTAGTTGAAGAGCTTGACCGGTATGGTGTTGAGGTCGGGCGTGGTGTTGAAGATCGACAGCTCGACGTTGATCCACGACGAGATGAAGGCAAAGATCGACCCGGTCACCAGCCCCGGGCGGATCTGCGGCAGCACCACCAGGAAGAAGGTCGCCCAGGGGGTGGCGCCGAGGTCGCTGGACGCTTCTTCCAAGGCCCGTTGCTCCGGCGTCAGCATCGACAACACCGAGCGCAGGACGAAGGGCGAGATGATGATGGTGTGGCCGATCAGCAAGGCGAGGAAGCTGCGGGTCAGACCGAAATAACTGCCGAACTGCAACAGCGCCGCACCGAGCACAATGTGCGGAAACACCAGCGGCGAAGTCAGCGCGGCGAGGATGGTGCTCTTGCCGGGAAAGTCATGGCGGGCCATCGCCAAGGCTGCCGGCACGCTGAGCAACACCGCCACGACGGTGGCCGCCAGGGCCAGCACGGTGCTGGTGGCAAAGGACGCCACGTAGCTCGGGTCGCCAAGCATTTTGCCGTACCAATCCAGCGTCCAGCCTTGCGGCGGAAAGGCCAGGAAGGACGAGGCGGTGACCGAGACGCCGAGGATCACCACCAGCGGCAACAGCATGTAGCCGAGCACGGCCCAGGCCACGAGACGGATCAGCAATTGAGTGATCATTGGTTGCTCCCCCGGACACTGCCGACTCGTCCGGCCAGCCCGACCATTACCAGGGTAAAGATCAGCAGCACGACGCTCAGCGCTCCGCCGTAGTTGAAATCGAAGACTGAACTGTATTGCTGGAAAATCAGCATCGACAGCACCGAGATCCGCCCGCCGGACAGCAGCGCCGGCGTAACGTAGGCACTCGCCGCCAGGGTGAAGACCATGATCGAACCGGAGATAATCCCGGGCATGGTCAGCGGCAGCACCACATGAAAGAAGGTCGCGCGGGGGCTGGCGCCCAGGTCGTCGGAGGCCTGTTCGTAGGCCGGGTCGACCTGCGCCAGGGCATTGCCAGCGGCGAGGACAATAAACGGCAGCAGGATGTAGACCATGCCGATCAGGATGCCCAGTTCAGTGCCAAGGAAACGCACCGGCGTGTCAATCAGCCCGGTGTCCATCAGGCTCTGGTTGACCAGGCCTTTGCGTCCCAATAGCACCATCCAGCCGAACGAGCGCACGATGTTGCTGGTGAACATCGGCACCACCAGCAGAATCACACAGGCCCGGCGCCAAGCACGCCACTTGACCACGCGCACCAGATACCAGGCCAGCGGATAACCCAGCAGCAGCGAGACCAGCGTCGTCAACGCGGCGATACGAAACGTCACCAGGATCACGTCCCAGTGGTACTGATCGCCCAGCACCCGAATGTAGTGCTGCAGCGTCAGGGATTTATCGGCGTTGTCGGTCAGGCTGGCGAAGATCACCACCACAAACGGCGCGAGAAAGAACGCGGCGAAAAACGCCAGGGCGCCGAACAGCATCATCCACGGAACGAGCGCCGTCCTTTTCATACCGGCTCTCCGATCAGGTGCACGTGCGCCGGGTTGTAACCCAGGCGCACGGCGCCGCCGGTGGTCAGGCCTGACGGTGGCAGGCCCATGGTCCGCGCGACGATGGGCTGCCCGTCGATCAGCGCATGCACCAGGGTGTGGCTGCCCACGCTGACGATATCGGTCACGGTGCCGTGCAGTTCATGGCAACTGGCGCTTTCCGGGGTCGAGGCGTCCAGCACCTGCACATGCTCCGGCCGCAACACGGCCACGCCGCGCGGCAACAGGTCGCGTGCCGGGTGGCGCAGCGGCTTGTGCTGGATCGCCAGGCGCACCTCGCCGTTGTCACTGGCCTGATAGCTGATCAGGTTGGCCTCGCCGATAAAGTCGGCGACGAAACGCGAAGCGGGGGCGCTGTAGATCTGGCTGCTGGCGCCGACCTGCTCGATCCGTCCGGCATTCATCACCACGATGCGGTCGGCGATGGTCATCGCTTCTTCTTGGTCATGGGTGACGAAGATGAACGCTATACCCAATTTCGCTTGCAGGTGCTTGAGCTCAAGCTGCATGCGTTTGCGCAGTTTCATGTCCAGTGCCGACAGCGGTTCGTCGAGCAACAACAGCTTCGGTTGATTGACGATGGCCCGCGCCAACGCCACCCGTTGCTGCTGGCCGCCGGACATGCCGCGCGGGAAGCGATCTTCCAGTGCTTCGAGTCCGACCATCGCCAGCGCTTCCCGGGCTTTTTGCCGCGCTTCGGCACGCCCGACGCCTTGGCGCCGAGGCCCGTAGGCGACGTTTTCCAGCACGGTCAGGTGCGGGAACAACGCGTAATTCTGGAACACGGTATTGAGCGGCCGACGGTAGGGCGGCAGGCGACTGACGTCCTGGCCGTCGATAGCGATGGTGCCGGAATCCGGTTGCATGAACCCGGCAATCGAACGCAGCAACGTGGTCTTGCCACAGCCGCTGGGGCCGAGCAGGACGATAAACTCGCCTTGCTCGATGTCCAGTTGGATGTTGTCCAGCGCCTGGAACGGCCCGAAGCTTTTACAGACACTGTCGATGCTCAACAAAACTGACATTGCAGACCTCTTGAGCTAGTTTTTGGCGGTGACTTTGCGGTTCCAGTCATCGGTAACCTTGCTGCGCTGCGCGTTGATCTGGGCCCAGTCGAACAAGCGCAGGCTGTCGATCGAACCGCCGACACCCCACGGCAACTTGCGCGCCACGTCTTCGGCAACTTCCACGTCTTTCACCGCCGGCCCCAGGTACAACTTGCCAGCCAGGCACGAGGCGGCTTCCTTGGTCAGGGCGGTGTTGATGAACTGCTCGCCGGCCTTGGGGTTTTTCGCGCCTTTGATCAAGTGCAAACGTGCGTCAGTGGCCCAGGCGCCTTCCTTGGGAATGGTGAAACCGATGGGCGCACCCTTGTCGATCAAGTCCCACGCGCCGACGTTAAAGTGCGCACCGATGATCGCTTCGCCACTCTGGAACGCGTTGGTGGCAGCGCCCGAACTGTCGAAGAACAACGCGGTGTCCAGCGCGCCGAGCTTGCTGTACACGGCATCGAGGTTGCTGCGGTCGATACCCCAGACATCCGCCATGAAAAACACAAACGGCACTCCGGACGAGTTGGCGGGCGAGGGCAGCGCGATGGCGCCGGCGTACTCGGGTTTCCACAGGTCTTTCCAGCTGGTCGGCGCTTCCGGGATTTCCTTGGTGTTGTAAGTCAGGCCCAGGGAGTAGAAACCGCTGCTGACGGCGAATGTGTGGCCGGCGTCGCTGTAAAGGGCTTTGTCTTGCACATTCTTCAGATTGGGAATGGCGGCGGCGTCGAGATCGGCGACCACCCCGGCGGCGTGGGCCATTTCACTGATGCCGCCGTCCATCCACGCCACATCAATGGTCGGACTGGATTTCTGCTGCTGCAGCTTGGCCAGGGTCACGGTGGAGGTGCCGACTTCGGACGCCACGGCAATCCCGGTGGCTTTGGTGAAAGGTTCTGCAACACATTTGATGAAGGCCTCGCCCCAGTTACCGCCGTACAACGCCACGGTCAGTTTTTGCGGGTCGGCCATGGCGGCCGGCGAGGAGAGGCAGGCCGTAGCCCAAAGAGCAGCGGTGATTTTCTTTTCTGTCTGCAGTTTCATCATGTGTCCTCTATTGCGTTATTGGACTGTTCCCCTTGCCTGCATCTTGCTCGCCGTGGCGTTTTCAACGCTTGCACTTCAGGGACTTAAAGTTGAATAGTTAGGTCATGCCAAAATTGAGCCAGATAAAGTCCAGCCCACCTGCCTCCCTCGCGTCCGAGGGGAGCAACCGCCCGCAGTTGTCGGTGGGGCTGGTGCTGCTCGACCAATTCACCCTGGCGGCGTTTTCCGGTTTCGTCGACGTGTTGCGCCTGTCCGCCGACCTGGGCGGCGGCAGCCGGCAGATCCACACGGCGTGGACGGTGATGAGCGTCGACGGCTTGCCGCGTACCTCCAGCGCCGGCATCTCGCTGGAAGTCTCCGGCGGCCTGGCGCAAGACCTGGACGCGTTCGATTACGTGGCCATCTGCGGCGGCAACGATTACCTCAACACCCACTTGCCGAGTGCTTTGCGTGACTGGCTGCAACGGGTGGCCAAGAGCCGCACGCGTCTGCTGGGCATCTGCACCGGCACCTTTGCCCTGGCGCAGGCGGGCGTGGTGGAAAGTCGCGCGGTGTGCGTGCACTGGAACGTGCTGGATGCCTTCCGCGCGCGCTTCCCCAAAACCCCGGCGGCGGTGGATCACCTGTTCATCGACGAAGGCGACCTGATCACCTGCGCCGGCTCGACCGCCGCCATCGACTTGGCCCTGTACCTGGTCGCCCGGCACTGCGGCCGCGAAAAAGCCCAGCAAGCGGTGCGGCACATGATGCTGCAAGGCATCCGCCAGGGCCGGCAGCCGCAAGCCCACTTCTACGCCAACCTCGCCGACATCAAAGACGAACGCGTGCGCCAGGCCGCGCACTACATCGAACAGCGCATGGACAGCCTGCCGACACTCGACGCCATCGCCCGCTACGTCGGCCTCGGCCGCCGCCAATTGACCCGCGCTTTCCAGCTGTCACTGGGCATGTCACCCATGGAATTCCAACGCTCGCTACGCGTCGAGTACGGCGCCTGGCTGCTGCTCAACAGCCACAGCAGCATCACGCAAATCGCCATGGATTGCGGCTTCTCCGATGGCGCGCATTTCTCCCGCGAGTTTCGCGCACGGTTCAGCAAGTGCCCGCGGGAATATCAGAGTGAGGCGCGGCGGGAGGTGGGGCGGGGGGATTGATGCGGGCCGTTATGAACGGCTGCTTCCAGGTAAAGGAACACTACGATTCTTCACCGATTAAACACATTCTCCTCAACCCGTTTAACCGCCCTACGCGTTACGTCCTGAAAGCTACAACACCTTGTGCCATTGCCTACGGGTAAGACAGGATCCGCCGGCTTGTGCGCCTCGGGGGCGGTCGGTCACTTGGTTCCCGTCACTGCCCATCAGTGACCGGGTGTAGCAGCCCGTCGTGACTTGAGGCGTATTGGCTTCCAGACAGTCAGGTATTTCTTGCCTGCGCTCAATGGCAGCTGCGCGCAGGGCGCTTTCGAGCGCGCCGGAATCGTGTCTCCCCGGACTGCTAACCTGCGCACAGCCGCCACCTATCGTTTAGCAGCGATGCGTGATGGCTCCATTTTTCGGAGACCGATCAATAGATCCTCGCAGGAGGGGGAGAAGGACGAAGCGTTTTGACATGAGCATGGTGACTTCCTTGGTGGCGGGCGATTCACGCTACCGCTTATAGAGTCGATTGGGTTGTCGAGCGCATTTGACCCACGATGGAGAGCCGTCCGACTGTTATGATCCGAGCGTTTATTTCTCGCCAAGAGATTGCCCATGGATCGCTTGTCTTCCTTGTTATCGCAGTTCGGCGTTCGCGCCAATCTGTTTTACAACGGCAAACTGTGCGGCCTGTCGACTTACGACGGTGCCGGAGGACAGGGTTTTATCCACCTGTTACAGGCTGGCAGCGTGACCTTGGTGGGAGCCGATCACAAGCGCTCGCTGCTGATCCAGCCGACGCTCATTTTCATGCCGCGTCCCACCCGACATCAGTTATTTGCCGGTGAGCCGGAGGGCGCTCAGTTGTTGTGTGCGTCCATGGAGTTTCAGGGCGGGGTGGATAATCCGCTCTCGGCGTCGCTACCCGATTGTCTGGTGTTGGCCCTGGATGAACTGCCCATGCTGGCCGACACGCTGAAATGGATGTTCGGCGAAGCGGCGGGTGCGCATTGTGGCCGGGACGCCGCGCTGGAGCGGTTGTTCGAGCTGCTGGTCATTCTGTTGTTTCGACATCTGCTTGATCATCACCAGTTGCGTACCGGGGTGATGGCGGGGCTGGCTGACCCGCGCTTGTCGCGCTCTTTGGTGCAGATTCAGACCGCACCTCATCGTGCGTGGTCCGTGGCCGAACTGGCGAGCGAATCGAACATGTCGCGCGCGGCCTACGCCGTGCATTTTCGGGCTGTTGTAGGGCAAACACCCGCCGATTATCTGTTGAGCTGGCGTATCAGTCTGGCGCAGAAACGTCTTCGCGAGGGACGGTCCATCACCTTGATCGCCGCCGAAGTCGGTTATGAAAGTCCTTCGGCCCTTGCCCGCGCGTTTCGACGCAAGACTGGCTACAGTCCTCGGGACTGGGTTAAAGACCTGGCCGGCGGAGACGATGGGGCGATGGCCTGAAAACAGCTGGCTGCTTCGGGCCATCCTGGGGGCTCGATCATCGGCTTAACGTCGTTCCAGCGCGGTCAGCGAATGCCCGGCCACGAAAATGGAGGCCGCAAGCAAGCCGATATCCTTAAGCAGAAACTGACCTGGAGTGACCGAGATAGCGGGGAAACCGAGGCTGGGTTCGATCACGCCGGGGGTGGAGAGCATGAAACTCAAGGTGGTGAAAAACAGTCCTGCAGACAGCGCGCCACCGATCAGAGAAAGCTTCGGTGACAGCAAGCGACCCGCAATCAGTGCACCGATCGAGACCTCCACGACGCCAAGCAGACTGGAGAAGGTGTCAACGCTGAAAACATCGTAAACCCAGCCCAGGAATGGGCTGTTGCTCACCAGTGGAACCAGCCCGACCGCTTCGTAGTGCGTGAACTTCATGCCGCCGAACCAGAAGTAAATGACGGCGAGCGCAAAATAAGCCCCGTAGATGCCAAGCGCCATGGTTTTAAACCCGAGCGTTGAAGGGTTTGGCACGTCGTTGGTTTGATGGTGTTCGATGCTTGTGTTTTTCATGATCAATGCTTCCAAGAGAGTGAGAAGGAACGCTAATCAGCAACCCTGCGCTGTGTGCGTTGGGACTGGATACAGTGTTGCCTTCGTATGCACGCTCGTGGCGTCTGAACGTATTGCGTACGGTGCAGATCGTATTGACTCACTCGGACCCAAAGTAATGGGGTGAGGGTGTGTGCAATGGGCCGGAAGCCTGAGGGCGAGACGGGGCGGCCAGTGTCTGAAGGTTAAGAGTCACTTGAGGAGGGGCCGACGGTGGTGCTGGAGCCAGGCCAAATCAGCCCGCAGCACCCTCGCCGGTTTCAGCGCGAACGGCCGATCAGGATTGCTTCAGTTTTGCCAGCATGGCCACGGCGACGGCCTTCGCCGACTGTGGGTTCTGCCCAGAAATGACTTCGCGGTCTTCGATCACATGCTCGCTCCAAGGCTTGGCTTCGGAGAACTGAGCACCGGCTGCCGTCAGGCCATCCTGCGGGAACAGTTTCATATGGCCGCCGCCCAGGAAGCCTTTGGCTTGCTCTTCTTCTGCGTCGGTGAAGGCAGTGACTTTGTAACCCTTGTAGATCCAATTGGCGGGCGCTGCCGGCTGTTTGCCCGATTCCAGCGCAGAGACAAAACCGTGCGCGTCCGGGAGGGCCGAGAGCATGGCGATGGTGCCGTGGCAGGTGAAACCGGTGATCTTGCCGTTTTCATGGAAGTTAGTCAGCAACTGGCCCAGTTGCTTGTCCTTCAGCAGGTCCTGCATCGGGATATGGCCGCCAGGCACGAATACGGCATCGAACTTGTCGTAACCGATTTTCTGAACCTGCGCGAAGCTGATGGCCGGCGAGTTGCTTTTCGAGGTCAGCTTCAGCGTATCCAGCAGCGCGAGACTTTCCTGGCGAGCCTTTTCATCGCCGCCCCAGAAGCTCACATCATTGGATTTCTGGTCGGCGGTTGGCGCCTTGCCGCTAGGGGTGGCAAACACCACGGTTTGACCCGCCGCAATGAACGTCTGCACCGGTTGCATCAATTCGTTCAGGAAGAAACCGGTCTGCATGACCTTGCCGTCTTTCAGGTTCAATTGGTCCTGATCCGACAGTACGACCAATACCGTGCCGGCATTGGCATAGTTAGCGGCAGCGGCCAGCAGCGTGGCGATGATGATTTTCTTCACGAGATACTCCAGCAGGGATGGTTTGATGGCGCCATCTTATTACTGGAGCAAAAAGCGATAGAGCCCCTAATTTGAATTTCACTTATTACATTGGGTAATCAACAGTCGAGACTTGCTTTATTTCGTGCTGGGTAGGATGCCGTGATTGGATTACGGGGTTCTCAATACACCCGGCACATCCATATTGATCTTGCGCCAGAACGCTTCAGCAAAGCTGTAAACCGAGAAAGCAATCAGCCCCAAAGCCATCACGATCAAAATCAGCCATCCGGCCGGCAGATTCTGCAGTGCGTCGAGGGCTTCCTTCATGCCCGGTGGATTCATGGCTTGATAAGTGGAACCGCTGATTGCCAGCAGCAGTGCAATCTCGATAAACACCACTCCACGGGCGATCAGACCAAACCGCGACACCGGACGGACGTAGCGCATGACATCTTCGTCGGCCTCGAAATACTTTTCGAACGACGCCTTCCAGCCTTTGATGATGTGAGCGATCCCGACACCCAACGGGATGAGCGCGATCAGATACACCAACAGATTCGAGTATTCCCAAGACAAAAGATGCGCCAGCCAGTCTTTGGTTTGCCCACCGGAATCGCCCGAGCTTTTAATGCCGCTGATGAGCAGGCCCAATGCAAAAAACGCCAGAGCACCGTTGACCAGACCTCCCGCAAACAGCCCGATACGAATCACCAAACCTTTGGCTTCTGTGCCGTGATGATCGACATCGCGGGTCGCTTGCAGGAATCGCCAAGCGGCAAATGCAAGCAGACCCGCCACCACCAACCCAACTAAAAAATAGCCGAATGGCTGGCTTAACAGCGCTTCGAGGCTACTGTGGCTGTCTTTCGGTTTGGTCGAATCATGTGCGGCCAGCAACGCGAAGATACCGATGATCAAATAAAGCATGCCTCGAGCGGCATAGCCCCCCCGAGCGAGTATGACAAGGCTGTTGTGCGCGGACATGGGTTGTATTTCCTTAAGGTAATACAGAGAGCAGACCCGTGTTGGCGGGAGGGGTTCTATTAGTTATTCGATGACCGGGTTCTAGAGACAGTAGCAACCGTTTTGGAGCGCAACATTCCGGACTATGAAACACCCCGGTATGTCACTGATTAAACGCACTGCCCCGAGCTTGTTTAGTCGACCTGCGCGTTACTTCTAGAAAGCTACAAGAACTTGTGCCATTGCCTACGCTTCAGACAGAATCCGCCGGCTTGTTCGCCTTGCGGTCGGTCGGTAACTTGATTGCCGTCACTGCCCATCAGTGGCCGGGTTTAGTCGCCCGACGTTATCAGCAAAGTGCACGAGTGCCGTTTAGTCGGGTATTTCCTTATCCGAACTCAATGGTGGCTGTGCGCAGGGCGCTTCGGCGCGCCGGCAATGCTGATTCTCACCGGTCGACTAACCTGCACACAGCCGCCACCCACTCGTTTAGTCGCGAAGGGGCTGCGGCTTCACGGAGAATCAGCCTATGTTCAAGCCAACACCCAACCCGCCCGAAACCGATAACGCATCACCTTACGAAAACCCCCACACCAAGAAATTTCACGAAGCCGCCGACCGCGCCCTCGACTATTACCTCAACACTGAGAACATCAAGGCCAGCAGCCGCACGCCGAGCACGATGTTTGTCATCAATCCCGACTTCGACACTGAAACTTTGCTAGTGCACGCGTGTGAATCGCTGGCCTCGGCGAATGTCATGGCCGGCGATCTGGCGGGCACGCTGGAGGGGCCGAGTCGCAACGCGTTGTTGGGAATCGTGCAGATCATCATGCTCGGAGAACTGGCGGTGAACCGCGCGCTGGATCGACTGGAACCGGCGACCTGACTGAGGGCGCCGGGCGAGGAGGGGGGTATGGACGGGAGCAATAAGCCGACACGTCAACCCCCACCTTATGACCGGAGCAAATAGCGTCAGACCCCCATCAAGTCCCGGAACCCGCCTCTATCTCGCAGGCCCGTGCCAGTGCCTGGGTGTCGATATACTCGCGAATGTGCGTCAGCTTTCCGTTTCGCACGGTAATGGCGAACACCCAGTTGTCTGCCCACGTTTTATGGGTGGCTTTGATGATGCCCTTGGCGAAGCCGACGACCAGAACTCGGTCGCCCTGCGCCACATATTCATGGAACTCCATGACGGACGTCTCCAGCTTTTCGCAAGCCTCGCGAGTCAGATCTGCCAACCCTGAGTGGCCGCGATGCGTGCCCGCGAGCGGCCAGTGTTCACCCGGAATGATCCATTCAATATCTTCGGACGCCAGCGCTTGTAGCCCTAGCTGATCGCTGTGGCCCATTGCTTTGAAGAAGTCCTTAACAACCTGGATATTCATCTGTGCGTTCATCAACATCTCTCCCTTTGATCCCGCATCTGATCGCGTCCGTACTGATCAGATGCCTTGAGCGCCTACCCGTGAGGCGCGCGGGGTAGGTGAATCAACCGATATCAACATTCAGGGCAATGTCCCAAGTGCCTGCGCCATTTTTTGCAAGACCGATCATCATCAGACCGAGCGCTTCAAGCGTCTGGGCCATGTGCAAGCCGCCGACATCCAGAGGACGCAGTCCGAGACTTTTGATAAATGTCGAGACGCGCGTCTTGGCCTCTGGATTGTCGGCGGCGATGAACGCGTCGAGAGGACCGCCCTTGGCCAGGACATGGCCGAAGAGGGTGTTGAATGCCTTCACGACCTGGGCACTGGCGGGGACGATCCTGGCGATCTCCTGCGCACCGGAACTGTCGGCGGGAGAGACCAGGCCCTTGAGGTCAGGCGAGGCTGTGTTAGTGATGTCGATGATCACTTTGCCGCCGAGCGCGTCGCCGTAATCGGCCACCACCGACGCCGCAGCGTTGTACGGCACGGCCAAAATGACGATGTCGCCGGCAGGCGCGGCTCCGTAGGTGCCGATGATCGCTGCGCCTGCAAGCGTGTCGGCCAGCGCCTGCGACTTGGCACGGTCGCGGCTGACCACCTCGACGGTGTATCCGGCTTTGGCAGTACGACCGGCGATGGCCGCAGCCATGCCTCCTGAACCGATGATGCTGATCGTGCTCATGTGTTATCTCCAAATGTGTTGGGGTCTTGGCCAACGTCTCTGAACGGCGGATCTGCCGATCTGGATGCCGTGCTCGGGTCAACCCGGTCACGGCATGGCAACGTTGTTGTTCGCTCAGGCGGCGGGGAAGTAGTGGCCATTGTCCATATCGGCATACAGGCCGGGCTGCGTGGGGGTCCAACCGAGTGTCTGGCGCGTGATGTCACTCGACGCCGGCGTATCCAGCGTGACCAGGTTCGCGAGGAAGCCGAAGAAACCCGGCCCCATCATGACGTCCGCAGGAATGGGCACGGCGGGAAGGTTCAGACGGCTGCCAATGGCCTGCGCGATCTCGCGGAACGGGATCGCCCCTTCGGCCACCGCATGCCAGGATTTACCGGCGGGGCTCTTCTCCAATGCCAGACGGAACAGGGTCGCGAGGTCGCGGGCATGCACTGCCGCCCACCGATTGGAGCCGTCGCCGGAGAAGCCAGCAACACCCTTTTCCTTGGCTTGTCCGATCAGAACCTGAAGAAAGCCGGCCTTGTCGGTTGAGCTGTGCATGATTTCAGGAATGCGCACGACTGAAGATCGCACGCCGCGCTGGGCGAGATCGATGACGGTAAGTTCCACGATGTTACGAACCCGCAGGGATCCCTTGTATTGATCGCCCGCCGCAGAAAGAGCCGGATCCTCCTCGGTAACCGGTCGGCTCTGGAGTGGCCGAGGAACAGGCCAGCCCTCGTTGGTTGGCGAACCGATGCTTGCCGACACGACCAGCGGTTTTCCTGTTCCAGCCAAGGCATCGCCGTATGCGAGCATGATCTGGAGCTCCGCGGCGGCTACAGCGTCGAGCCCGCCGGCCGGGAGCAGGTCTTGTCGGTGCGCAACGTGGACCACACCGTCGGCGGCGGCAGCCGCTTGCTTGAGCCCGGCGAGATCATCGAGATCACCGCGACGCACCTTGGCGCCGAGCGCAGTGACTGCCTCTGCTGCACTGGCCGACCGGGCCAAAGCGGTAACTTCGTGGCCGGCGGCGATCAGGTCGCGGATGATATACGGACCGGAATGGCCGGTCCCGCCAGTGACAAATACGTGCATGTCGGTGCTCCTTTGAAGTGATCGTTCAGAAGCGCCGACTCATCCGACGACTGCGATCAACCTGCAATCCATGCTGGTCCACTCACTTGCAAAACGCAAGTGATCAGTAGGAATTTACTTGCACCGTGCAAGCAATGCTAAGATCCGGCCATGAAAACATCATCCAAAGAAGACTTTCGATCACATTGCGCGGTGAACTATGGCGTGGAAATTTTCGGTGACCGGTGGTCGCTGTTGATCATTCGCGACATCGTTTTTGTGGGTAAGAAAACGTATGGCCAGTTTCTGAAGTCGGAAGAAGGCATCGCGTCGAATGTCCTCGCTTCGCGCCTTGCCTTTCTTGAGGGGCAAGGCGTGCTGTTGAAGTCACCCAACCCCGACGACAAGCGCAAGGATTTCTACACGCTGACCGAGAAAGGCTTGGACCTCATTCCCATCGTGCTCAACATCGTGCTGTGGAGTGCGCAGCACGATCCGAAGTCGTACGTACGGAAACTCGACGCGTTCGTGACCCGACTCAGTCAAAACCCCACGCTGGTGAGCGAAGAGTTGAAGGCACTGGTCCGCAACGGTGGGTGTTTGTTTCCGGAGAGCAAGGAGTGATCACGACTGATAGCTCGCCCGCCAAATCAGGTCATCATGCTTATTTGCCGAGCTTGCGTAACTCATCCGATTCCACTACTCGCACGCCGTGATGTTCTTCCAGCGTCAGTTGCCACATGGCGCGGGCCAGTTGGCTGGCGTCGATTGCACGGTATTTGCCGGGGATCAGCCGGGTCAGGGGAGCGGCGAGTTGCTCGCCCAGACGTGGTTTATCGCGTTTACCCAGCAGGAGGGACGGGCGGCAGAGGGTCAGTTGCGGCCAGTTTTGGTCGCGCAGGGCGTTTTCCATTTCGCCTTTGACCCGATTGTAAAACGCCCAGGAATTGACATCAGCCCCAACCGCACTGATCACAATCAGATGCCGCGCGCCCATCTCCCGTGCCCGCTTGGCAAACGCCACTACCATGTCGAGGTCAACGGCGCGGAAGGCTGTTTTTGAGCCGGCCTGTTTGATGGTGGTGCCCAGGCAGCAGTGGGCGATGTCGACCCGGCCGGTGAGTTGCGGCAGGAGAACGCGCAAGTTACCGACCGGATTCTCTAATTGGGGATTTGCCACTAGCGGCCGGCGCGACGGCGCCAATACGCCACCGATCGCAGGTTCATTGAGCAGTCGATCTAAGAGGTATCCACCCGTCAATCCAGTGGCTCCAGCGAGCAATATCCGTTGATGAGTCAAGTGCATAGCGATCCATTTTCTGAAACATTTGAAGGTTGTTATTAGTCACGTAAAGAGATTTATTTAATATCGATATGGTTCGATATCGTTCGGCTCATATTCAGATGGGTTGTCGCAAGTGCGTTTATCACTTCTCGAACTGTGATGCCCATTATAAAAGCAACTTCCGAAACGCTGAAAAACTCAATATTCGCTAACAGGAAAATTTCACGCTGTTCATTTGGAAGTTGACGTGTCGCATTTACAATCCTGACATCTAACGTAGCTGTTGCCATGTCCTCCAGGCCTGTCTTGGGGATCGGTTGCGCTTTTATGTCGCAGCTTTTCCGCCCAAGTCGATCGTGGCCCCGCACGCGGCGTAACGCGCGGTAGAAGGACCAAAATAACCAGAGGCGCGGAGATTTGTCAGACGGTAACGGAAGGCCCTGTTCCACAATAAATGTGCAGGCCGAATGCACCAGTTGCTCTGCCAATTCAACGTCGTAGGTTAATCTCCAAACGTGCGCCCAAAGTCTTGGAAGCATCTCCTTAATTAATTCGGAACTTGAATGATCAGCGTAAGGCATGTCGAAGCAATCCCTGTAGTCAGCCAGCCAGTTAGTTGGAATTGACTCGCGAGGTCATTGGACTTCCTCCGTCTTGACTTTTGATATCGAGAGTCGCATGGCAGTGGGTATGTTGTTAAGGGATCTTGTTGTTGGTTTTCGGTGGTTAGATTGAAGGGCGCCATGTTTGCACACTGCATGGTTACTTACAAACGCCAGTTATGAACTATGGGTTCATAGGTTAAGGTGCATTAAATGGATTGTGCGGCAGAGCTTTATTGCGTATCTGGCGGCATTGGTTGCTGGTGCATTCATCCAGCGATTTTTTCCCGCGAATAACGACCAGGCGCCAGCCCTGTATATCGGGTAAACGCGACGCTGAAAGCACTCACGGAACTGTAACCAACCCGCTGCGCAATATCGGCCATGCTCTCGTCGCGAGCACGCAGCAGGTTCTTCGCCAGCGCCATCCGCCAAGCCAGTAAATAGGCCATCGGCGCCATGCCCAGTGCTTGTTTGAAGCGTTCGAAGAACGTGGAGCGGGAGAGGGCGGCTTCCCTGGCGAGTTGCGTCACTGTCCATGACCGGTTCGGCTGCTCGTGCATCCGGCGTATCGCTAGCGCCAGACGTTCATCGCCGAGGCCGCGAAGCAGGCCGGCCGGTGCGGATTCAGTCGCCGTGGCGCGCAGCGCTTCGATGAACAACACCTCCAACAGGTGCGCCAGGATGACATCCCGCGCTGGGCGCTGCCCCCGCGCTTCTTCAGTCACCAGCTCCACCAGCATGGCCAACCTGCGCGCGCCGCGCACGTGGATCAGTTGCGGGAGCAGCGAGACCAGCAACGCCGCATCCGGCGAACCAAAGGTGCAATGGCCCACCAACAATTGAGCATCGTGCGGGACATCTCGGGTGCCCAAGCGGATATCGCGCGGACGCACCTCGACGGGCTGAGTATCGACCGCATCGTCAGCCATCGGCTCAAGGCTCATCATCGTGAAGTCGTAGGCTGCCGGGATCAGCACAAAGTCCCCGGCCTGCAAGGTGATCGTCGAATGCCCGGCCACCGACAGCCGGCTGCCACCTTCGAGAATCGCACAGTAAAACGGCTGACCCGACACCGAGCGCCGCACCCGCCAAGCGCCGGCACCGCTGACAATTTTGGAGAGCGAAGCGCCGGGTTTTAGAAGCGTGACCACTTGGGCGAGCGGGTCGAGCATTTCGGACTCCTGCGAAAGATAAGTGGACTGGAGATGATATTAAGTCCGGATACGAGAGCCTATCGTTGCATCCCTGTCAACTATCGGGATGCAAACCACTTATGAAAACTGTGCTGATTACGGGATGTTCTTCCGGCTTTGGTCTCGCCACTGCTCACTATTTTCTCGAGCGAGGCTGGAAGGTCGTCGCGACCATGCGCACGCCAAACGAGGGCCTTTTGCCAGCGACCGAGCACCTGCGTATGCTGGCCCTCGACGTGACGGATCCGAGCAGTATTCAACAGGCCGTTGAAGCCGCAGGGCCGATCGATGTGCTGGTCAATAACGCCGGGATCGGTTTGCTCGGTGCCCTCGAAGGCATCTCGATTCCAGTGATACGCGAGATTTTTGAAACCAACACCTTTGGCACCATGGCGATGACGCAGGCGGTGCTCCCGCAGTTTCGGCAGCGTAGAAGCGGGGTGGTGATTAACGTCACCTCAAGCGTGACGATCAAGTCACTGCCGCTGCTCAGCGTCTACACCGCCAGCAAGGCAGCAGTGAATGCCTTTACCGAATCTCTGGCGCTTGAGCTTGAACCCTTCAACGTTCGCGTGAACCTGGTCCTGCCAGGGCGAGCGCCCACCACCGACTTCGGCAAAAATGCGCAACCGCGTATGCAGGGCAGCATCCCGGAGGCCTATACAGAGCTGGCGCAACAGATCTTTGCCGATTGGGCGCAGTTGACCTCAGTCACCGAAGCTCGGGACGTCGCTGAGGCCATATGGCTCGCGGCGAACGACCCAACCGCGCCAAAGCGCATTGTGGCTGGCGCGGATGCGATTGAGATTGAGAGCGAGATGGTTGCGTCTGCTTAAGGCTGTTGACGCTTGTTGTATGTCCGGTGCGCCGCAATTGTCGCTGCCGGTGGTAGCGGGGGATACGACGAGTTGCGGCTTAGCGTAGCGCGCATGCTGCGAGCAAATCCTGCCGCAGCATGCAGCGCCGTTTAAACGGGGTTGAACACTGATCTGCGCTCATCGTTAATCAAGAGGAAACGAGCTTCTCGTAGTCAGAGAAGGGCTTGAGCGCACAATACTGCACGTGCAGCAGATTCTCTTTAACGTAAGGCAGCGCCTCGATGTATTCACGAGCCTCTTCGAAGGTGGTGGACTCTAACTCAAACGCTGCACCGGGACCGGCGGCCAGTCCATGGACTGCGCGCACAATACCGTCGGCGAAGCCTTGCCAAACGTGTAATACCTCCGGTTTCGCCAGTCGCTTGAAGTCCTCTGCCGGTCCATCAGCACGGCGAGTCAGAATCACGAAGGTTTTCATAACGCCACCTTCGTTTCATGCGGCTGCGGCTGTGCTGTTTCGCCACTAGCGATGTGCACCATTATGCCGGTCTGGCCGACGGCCACGTGCTGTTTAAGCTCGTTGTGGGGAGTGTAGTCCCCACCGTTTTGCGGCCGAAAAGGTATCGGCGCGTCGGTGAACAAATCCTTGAGACGGGTGCGCCAAGCCTCTTTGGCTGCTGTAGCCTGTGCGGCGGTCAAGTTGCCAGTGCCGTATACGGCGAATGTAGGCAGCACATCGAACCCAGGAAAGTAGAGTGAGCCGTGCGTGATCGGAAACAGCAATTGCTCAATCGGCCCGTTAATACCGCGCGGCGAGTAGTCTGCTGCGGGGCCGCCGACAGCGACTGACAACAGGGCCCGCTTTCCCTTGAAGGCCCCGTCACCATAGCGGTAAGTATTGCCAGCGTCCTTGTAGCCGTGGGCGAGCCCGGCCGCCCAAACGCGATCTATCCATCCCTTCATGATGGCCGGCATGCCGTACCACCACAGTGGAAACTGGAAGATGACAGCATCTGCCGCTAGAACCTTGTCCTGCTCTGCTGCCACGTCCGCGCTTTGGCGGCGATGACGGTAGGCGTGGGCGGACTCTGCGCCGAACGACAGCCGCTCAAGGTTGGCCCGCTCAGGAAAGTCGTGCTCGTCGAACGTTGCTTTCCAGCCCATGGCGTATAGATCGGATAGCAAGACCTCGTGGCCTTGCGCAGTCAGGCATTCAACAGACACATCCACCAGTTGACGCGTTAGCGACGAAGGCTCGGGATGGGCGTAAATGATCAGTACTCTTTTCGACATGAATGACGGCTCCGCTGTGAGGTCGATGAAGTGTCGCGGGGCTCGGACAATCTGTGAAATCGCAAAATTTTCCTGCTAGCATAAGATCGATGGATACCAGACGCCTTGATCTCAATCTGCTTGTGACTTTGGAAGCCCTTCTCATCGAGCAGAACGTGACCAGGGCGGCGGCCCGTCTGTATTTAAGCCAGCCAGCGGTCAGTGCACAGTTGGGCCGCCTGCGCGACGTCTTCAACGACCCTCTCCTGATCCCCGCGCAGCGCGGGATGACCCCCACCGTCAAAGCCTTGGAACTCCTCGTCCCGCTTCGCCAGGCACTTGACCAAGTGAGGGCTGCGGTCACTACTCACCTGAATTTCGAACCTGCGACGGCGAACTTAACGGTATCAATCGCCTGCACGGATTACGTGCAGGCGGTCTTGATCAAACATCTCGTTGTCGCCATGCGACGCGAAGCACCGGGTGTTCGCATCGCCCTGCGCATCCTGGACGTACCACAGCTAGAGTTGCAGATGACCCGCGGTGAGGTGGATCTGGCCGTGATCAACATGAACGGCGCTCCGCCCGCACTGCTGTCTCAACATCTCTATGATGAGAGTTACGTGCTGATCGGGCGCCGTGGGCACCCAAGCCTGCACGCCGACCTGACGGTGGATGAGTTCGCGCAACTGGAACATGTCGTGGTGTCACTGCGCGGCGGAGGCTTCTCGACCTCAGTGGATAACGCCTTGGTCGCGCGGGGGCTGCGGCGTAACGTCGTTTTGTCGGCGTCGTCATTCCTTCCAGTTCCGGAGTTGGTCGCGGAGTCGGATTGTGTGGCGCTGGTTCCACGTCGTCTCGTAGAAGGTCATGGCGAGCAACTGCTGTGCGTAGCCCCACCATTGCCGGTGGAAGGTTTTCCGATTGGCATGTTCTGGCATGAGCGGTCGGATGGGCACGCCGGCTTCAGATGGGTGCGTGAGTTCATTACGCGCGTAGCCGATTCTCGGGCATCCAAGCTGACCGGGTAGAGGACGGTTCGACTGCATCGAACCGTCCTGCGAGGCACTTAAACGCATGATTGAAATGCGACGTCACTTGGCTTGCGATGGCGGGTTTCGAGCATCTTTGAAAACGGCCTCAACGCAAAAAGACCGCTGCCAAGTTGGCAGCGGCCGTGCTGGAAAAGTTCGTAAGGGATGAGCGATCAGGCCACTGTCGAATAGTCGGTGTACCCATCCGCGTAGCCTTGCGGGCTGCTGCCAAAATAGGTGCTGGGGTCCGCGGCATTGAGCGCCCATCACTGCATCACCTCACCCTCGCACGGTGGCCCCCGTACTACTTGGCGGCTGGGCGGTGTCGATAATCAAGCGGCGACCATCGAAGTGGACGGACCCTTTCAAGCCAATACGTCTTCTGCGCAGCTCGAGGCTGCACTGGCCGGATTGGGCATCGCGCTGCTACCTGTCGCTCTGAGCGCTGCCCATATCGATGCAGGCCGCCTGAAAGAAGTGCTCCCTGCTTACACTTCAGGCGCAATAGGCGTGCATTTTGTCTATCACAGCCGCCGTCAACTCCCCCGGGCGGTATCCGCGTTCATCGAATTCGCAGCAAACACCATCAAGGAATTGGGCTTGATGGACATTGGTCAGCGCGGTGCGAGTTCTATGCTTGAACGGTAGAGGGGCTGTTCGCGTTCCGCTTGCGCGGCCGCTATCGGCCAGAAGCGGGACGTCCCGCCCATGACTTTGGGAAGCATAGGATTTGAGGCTGGTGGCGTCGCCAAGTATCCGTAGTGCGCTGCGGGGAACTGCCATACGAAGCGAAATAGCTGCCACTCACAGTTACCTGCGGTATGCGGCTCAATCGGCTCCAGTGACTTTCACCTGCGCATGGATTTTGCTCGCATCCTGTGATGGGGGAAGCCCAAACACCTTTGCGTAGTCCCGGCTGAACTGGGTTGCGCTTTCGTACCCCACCTCGAATGCAGCGGCCATGACACTCTTTGCATTCGCCACCATCAGTGTTCTGGCCTGGAGCAGGCGCACGCGTTTCTGATATTGCAACGGACTGAGGTTGGTCACGGCCTTGAAGTGGCGGTGAAACGCCGAGACGCTCATCGACGCTCGCTCGGCCAAGCGCTCGACGCCAATGGGTTGGGCAAAGTCCTGACGAATCCACTGTACCGCAAGGTTCACTCGGGCCATCGCGCTGTCGGGCGCCGCGATCTCTCGCAGCATCCAGCCGAGGGGACCCTGAAGCACGCGGAAGATGATCTCTCGCTCGTAGACCGGGGCCAGCGCTGCGATGGCAGCCGGATCGCCCATGAGTCTGAGCATGCGCACCCAGGCGTCCATGAGGTCAGTGGTCATGGACGCGACTGAAAATCCAGGCGTGTGATCGACGCGACTGGCAGGTTTGGGCAGGTCGGCGAACAGGGTAGATAACACTGTTGGGTTGAGCGTCAGGCTGACAGCCAGATAAGGCTCCCCGGTTTCGGCGGGGTGTACCGAACCCACGGCAGGCAGGTCGATGGACATGACGAAATAAGTCGCGGGGTCATACCGCAGCGTGCGGTCGCCCACGGTCATGCTTTTGCTGCCTTGCAGAATCACATTGATCATCGGGTCATAGACCGCCGCGAGCATGTGCTCGGGGATCTTGCCCTTGACCATGGCCACACGCGGAATACCGGTTTCCGTACGCCGGTTTTCCGCCTTGGCCGCGAGTGACCTGAGTTCGTTCAGTTGATTGTCCATGGCATGCATGCTGAGGGCAGACGCTTGTGTGCTGCAAGCAAAAAGCAGAAACAGGCAGGTTTCGAGCAGGAACGGATGCGCTTCGGTCTGTAAGGCTCAGTACGCTGGGTTCTGATTCGAAGCACAGAGGAACAGCACATGAGCGTTATTGTTATTACAGGTGGGAGTCGCGGCATCGGGGCCAGCGCTGCCGAGCATATTGCGCGGCGCGGTATGGGTGTCATCCTGACCTACAACAGTCATCCAGAAGCAGCCGCTTCAGTTGTGGAGCGTATTGAGCACGCGGGAGGCAAGGCCGTTGCGCTCAAGCTCGATGTGGCTGACGTTACAAGTTTCTCCGGGTTTCGCGAGTCAGTGAAACTTGCCTTGCGGGAGATTTGGGGCCTCACCACCCTCAGTGGCCTGGTCAACAATGCCGGGTATGGTCTGTTCAACCCCTTGGCCAGCGTCAGCGAAGCGCAGTTTGATGGCCTGTTCAATGTGCATCTCAAAGGCCCGTTTTTCCTCACGCAGACATTGCTGCCGCTACTGGCGGACGGCGCGAGTATCGTCAACCTGACCAGCGCGACCACTCGTGTCGCCACGGCGGGTGTTGCGCCTTATGCGGCGTTCAAGGGCGGGCTCGAAGTACTCACCCGTTACATGGCCAAAGAATTTGGCGAACGACGGATTCGCGCCAACGCGGTGTCCCCCGGCGCGATCCGTACCGAACTTGGCGGCGGTTTGAACGACGAGTTCGAGGCTTTGCTGGCGGGGCAGACTGCACTGGGTAGGGTGGGTGAGCCGGAGGACGTCGCGCACGTGATCGCCAGTTTGCTGTCGCGGGACGGCAGCTGGATCAATGCCCAGACCATCGAGGTCGCTGGCGGCTACAACATCTGAGTCGCCTGCCACTACCCCATTTGAGGATTACGCAATGCTGGATCATGTCTTTTTGTCGGTAAGCGACATCACCCGTTCCATCCGCTTCTACGAAGCTGCCTTGACCCCGTTAGGCATTACCGCGCGCTTGGACTACGACGGCAAAGATGGCCCGCTGGGGCATCCCGACCTCAAAGGTTTCGGCGCCAATGGCCGAATGT
This sequence comes from Pseudomonas rhizozeae, assembly GCF_031583775.1. NCBI lineage: Bacteria > Pseudomonadati > Pseudomonadota > Gammaproteobacteria > Pseudomonadales > Pseudomonadaceae > Pseudomonas > Pseudomonas rhizozeae. The sequence goes on along the minus strand of NZ_JAVLSB010000026.1, from coordinate 68,924 downwards.
TTTTCTGGCTGCGTGAGGGGGTCGTTGAAGGACGTGCCGCCCATGTGGGTTTCGTTGCCAGGAGCAAGGCTGAGGTGGACGCCGCCTATGCCGCAGCCATGAAAGAGGGCGCGGTCGATAACGGCTCGCCGGGTGCACGTTTGCACTATGATCCGGATTACTATGCCGCCAATGTGTTGGACCCGGACGGGTACAGCCTTGAATTCGTTTATAAAAAATGGCAGCACGTCCAATGAGCGCGCTGCTGATCTATGGCGCCACCGGCTATAGCGGTCGCATGGCCGCTGAACGGGCAAAAATGCTGGGCTTGCGGTTCGAAATCGCCGGGCGCGATCAAGCGCGTCTGGCGGTACTCGCTGCGCATCTGGACGTGCCGTTTCGGGTGTTCGATGCCGACGCGGATGCAGTGGGCGCGTTGTCCGGTATCTCTGTCCTGCTCAATTGCGCCGGCCCTTTTGCGCACACCGCAGAGCCGTTGATGCGTGCCTGTATCAAGGCCAGTGTCGACTATCTGGACATCACCGCAGAGATCAACGTCTATCGGCTGGCCGAGCAACTGGGCGCAGAGGCCGTTTCGCATCAGGTCATGCTCTTGCCCGGCGTGGGTTGGGACGTGGTGCCGACCGATTCGCTGGCGGTGCATGTCGCCAAGCGTGTCGAACAGCCTTTTGCACTGAGCATCGCGCTTCAGGTCCCAGGTTCGATGTCACGTGGCTCGGCCATGAGCGTCAGTGAAATCATCGGGGCAGGGGTCATGGCGAGGATCGATGGGGAGCTGATCGCCACGCCTGACGCCACGCCGCGTCATTTCGATTTCGGTGATGGCCCGGTCCTGTGCGCACCGCTATCGTTTGGTGACCTGGTGACGGGCTGGCACTCGACTGGCATCCCGAACATCGCGATGTTCGTGCACATCTCAGGCGATGCGTTTCCAGAAGGAGATCTCTCAACACTGCCTGATGGTCCGACGTCTGAGGAAAGGGAGGCGCATCGTGCCCGAGCAGTTGTTGAGGTCATGGGTGCTGACCGAGTAATCGCCCGGTCTGTGATCGAAACTGTGAACGGCTACTCCTACACGCCTCTCGCGGCAGTGGAGGCAGCGCGTCGGGTGCTGGAAGGTGAGCGTCTGTCGGGTTTCGCTACACCGGCGAAAGCCTTCGGTGGCGGGTTTGCCGAGAGTATCGAGGGGACGTTGATCACCGACTTCTGAGGCCTTCGGGTCAGGCTCGCGCGGCCTCGATTGCCCGCAAATCGAATGCCGCCTGGGAAGGCGACTTCATTGGATCAAGCGTTGCAACGGCATCGGCGTCGGCCACCACATCTGCGGTGTCCAACGCCGATACAGCGTTGCTTTTCAGGCAAGATCGCATCGAAAGTGCGGTCCAGGTCTTGCCATCGAGAGATGGTCGAACATCATACCGGGGCCTCCAGGCTTGGATCCTGAGGCCAGTAGAAGGATCGTGCCGGACTCCATTTCGCAGCGGTGCATCAAGAACCTTGCTCAAGGCGCTCGTCAGCCGCGGAGCACCGTCCGGAGAACAGGGCTATCACCAGGCCCGCAAGCACGAATCCCGCGGCAGCAGCCGGAGTTGCGACCAGGCCGTAATGGGCAACAACAGCGCCCCCGGCCAATGCGCCGGCCGCATTACCGACGTTGAAGGCGGACACTGCGACCGACAAGGCGACATCGGACTGCGCCTTAGCGAGTGCAACGACGCACACTTGTACGGCCGTGACGAACACCCATGCTGCGAAGCCCCACAGCATGGCGATCACGAGCGACACCATAGCGTTCGTGCTGAACATCATCGCACCCAGCAGGATAGCTTGCGCGGCTACCGATCCCAGCATGGTAGTGGTCGCATGACCGTTCGCCAGCTTGCCACCCGCCGCCCCGCCGATAGCTGAAAAGATGCCATATGCGAGCAGCGCGGTCGGCACCGTAGCGGCGGATACGCCGCTAACTTCGGTCCAGAATGGTGCTACATACGTGTATAAGGCGAACCAGCCTGTGTTGATAAGGATGATCGCGAGGTACAGAAGCATTAGGGGGCGGTTGTCGAATACCGAGAACAGCGAGCGGATGCCGTCGATAGCGCCCCTGACGCCCGAACCTAAACTGGCCTGTCCGGGAATTCGCGGTAACAGCAAGTGGGCCGCGGTGGCGACTCCGAATGTCAGAGCCGAGATGATCCCGTATGGTGTGCGCCAGCCCGAGTGCTGGCCAATCCAAGCGCCCAGCGGTGTGCCCAGCACGGTGGCCATAGTGATCCCACCCATCACTATCGCCATCGCTGCGCCCTGGCGGTTCGGCGCTGCTGTCGTGGCAGCGGTGGAGAAGGCGATCCCATAAAACAGGCCGCCGAACGCCCCAGCCACGAAGCGCATCACGACCGCCAGGCTGTACGCGGGTGCCATCACCCCCACAGCATTGGCCGCCATGAAGGCCAGCAGCGCGCCGACCAGCACCTTACGCCGGTCATAGCGGCTCACGGCGCCCGCCAGCAGCGGGCCTCCCACCGCAATGCCTATCGCGAATGCTGTAACCAGCTGGCCGGCAGCCGCTACTGAGACGCCAAGGTCAGCCGCAACATCGGGCAGCGTTCCCATCATCAAAAATTCGGAGGTGCCCACGGCGAACGTCCCCGCCGCCAGAATCAGGAGCTTGCGCCAGCCCAGGCCTTGGTCGGGCCCGACGACGGGCGTAGCCAGGGCTACGCCGTCTGGTTGATTGAATGTACCCATTATGAAAGTTCCAGTTGGTAGTCTGTAAGTCAGCCGTTGCCGGTCACGTTAAGTGAAGCGATGGTCGCCAGCGTCGTAGTCGGCTCAGGGCAACCACGTAATCGCGGTCCGCCTGTGCCGTCACGATCTTGCCGTTGGTACCGATGAATTAGCGCGCCGGCAGCAGCATTCGCCAGAAGGGGGCGCTGTTGTATTGGGACAGTTCGCCGCCGCGCGGGGGATGTACGGCCTTGATCAGGCGCTCTCCCGCGCGGTCGGCGATGCGTTGCCAGCGTCGCTGTGCAGTTTGAAGCCCAGGTCGTGATCGTGAACGGCCTTGAGGCAGAATGCCGGGGCCGTTCAAGTCGAACCTCTCGCGATAGCTTCCCCGGTCTACTCGGCGGTCGGCTTGTCCACGACGCCCTCGGTGCCTGCGCTGTTGAACGTGACATCGAGGGCCACGGGTTTGATGTGTTCAGACATCGAATGCTCCTGGTTGGTTGGCATGTTCAGGACGGGCTGGCGTCGCGGTGGCAGCATTCTCGCAATGCCAGAGTCAGTTGCGTAGGGGCCTAAACTGGATTAGGTTCATGCGTATTGCGAATGAGGGATTTGCCATGCCCAAGACTCTGGACCGCCACGACCTGATGCAACTCTTCGTGCGCATCGTTGACACCCAGTCGATCTCCGCCGCGGGGCGCCTGATGGGCTTGTCCCAGCCGGCGGCCAGTCGCCGGTTGCGCATGCTCGAGGACATGCTGGGCGTGCGGCTGCTCATGCGTACCACACAACAGCTCTCGCTGACCGAGGATGGTTGCATGTTTCTGGAAGATGCCAGGCGCATGCTGACCGACTGGCAGCGTAGCGCGGAGGCCCTGAAGGGGGAGCAGGGCGAATTGTCGGGATCCCTGAAACTGGCGGTCCCGTCGGCCCTGGGGCAGTCGCTGTTCGCGGATATCGCCTGTGACTTTCTGCGCCTGCATCCGCGCGTGCGGCTTGACTGGCGCGTATGCGACGACCCGTGCGATCTGACTACTGGGGGCTTTGATCTGTGGATACGGGTCGGGCCAGTACGGAACGAGTCTCTAGTCATGCGTACGCTGGGGAGTATCGAAAGGCTGGTGGTATCAGTGCCTGGCCTAGGCGGGCTTGAGGAGCCATGTACCGGTCCGGCTGAGCTAGAGTGCTTTCCGGCGGTGTTGCTGTCCTCTTATGATGGGCGGGAGTTTACCTTGACCAGCCCCGGCGAAGAGACACGCAACGTCAAGCCGGCTGCGGCCTTCGCGACCGACAACCTGTTCGCGGCATTGCAAGCGACCACCCGTGGCATCGGCTATTCGCTGCTGCCGCGCTGGCTGATTGCGGAGCATCTGCAACAGGGCAGTCTGATCGTCCAGTGTCCGCGCTGGCGACCGGAAAGCCTGCGGCTGTGCATTGCGTTTCCGCAAGGACGCTTCCGCCCGAAACGCGTTAGCGCCTTTGTCGAATTCCTGCGCAGTGCTATCCCCGAGTCGTCGCTCGGCATCTATCTAACACTCGAGTGAGACAAATAGCCCTGTGATCCGCATTCGTGAACAGGACAGCGAAGATAAGGGCTGTCCCCGACGCGTCAGCACAGCAACTCACTGTTCACTGCCGTTTTCTGTTCTCGATAAAGTTTAGCTGTCCCCTAGGGGCGAAATTTCTTCCGAACTCCGCAAAACGTTTACCCCATGTGCGTCCAGTCTGGTGGCGTTCTGCTGTTTCGATTCCGACGCGTGAACGCCATCGCGTGGGCGCCCAGGGCGCGCGACAGCTTGACACCGATATGCGCTCTACTTAAAGCTAGTTAACTTTACTCTGGAGTGTAGCTGCAATGAGTCGTGCCTATGTTGTCGGTCATTTTTCAGTAAAAGACGAAAGTAAATGGGGAGAATATCGCGCCCAAGTTCCAGCCACCATAGATGCATTTGGTGGGACGATCGTCTTCCGTGGGGAAAAGGTGCGCGACTTAGCAGGCGGATGTTCAGAGGAAGGCGTTGTAGTGATTAAGTTTCCAGATATGGATGCTCTCAATAACTGGTACGCATCTGCGGTGTATCAGGCGCTGATTCCACTTCGTCAAGAGGCGGCAGCTATGACGCTCACCGCCTATAAGGAATGAAGTTCGTGCTGTGCGGGGTGTAATCAGTTCTGATCTGCACTCTTCACTTCAACCACTCCGGTAAGCGGGTGTCTGCCACGCAGCCATAGCAACTTTAGCGACAGGAAGAAGGTCCGCCTTTTTGGCCCCATCCCTTGCCTGGATGGCCATCCCCTGGATAACGCCCGTGTAATAGCGGGCGAGCGCACAGACGTCCGTTGCGGTCGGCAGCTCACAAGCGCTCACCCCGCGCTCAATAGTTTCTTGGATTTGGCCAAGGGCAGCGAGCCTGAAGCCCTTCAACGCCTCAGCCACGGCGCTGGGACATTCTTCACCAACGGTGGCTAGCGTAATCATGCATCCCGAAGGCAGGAGGCCGTTTGCCGGCATTGCCTCAGCTGCTGCCAGCAGCGCTTTCTGCATGCCCTCACGGGCGGTGGCTGCGTCACTGAGGTGGTGCCAAATCGACGCGTAAGCTAACTCGGTGTAGCGGCCGACAGCCTCAATGTAGAGCTGTTCCTTGCTGCCGAACGCCGAATACAGACTCGGTGAGTTGATGCCCATCGCCCGGCATAGCTCGCTGTTAGACGTGCCTAGAAACCCGTTGCTCCAGAACACGCGCATTGCCGACTCAAGGGCAACGTCCCGATCGAACTTGCGTGGCCGCCCTCGGGACAGCTTTTTCAAGACGGCGCTCGGCCCGTCCATGTTTTGCAGCTTTGTGTCGTTTTTTTGTGCCATGCGGCACAATAAATTTGTTGACATTAAAAATCAAGGGTGGGATTTTTATGTGCCGCTAAGTACAAAAATGAGGAATTTATGTCGCTTGTTGGAAAGCGTGCTCTCGTCACCGGCGGTAGCCGTGGCATCGGTGCAGCCATCGCCAAGGTCTTGGCAGCAGAGGGTGCCGATGTTGCTTTTACTTACGAGAAGTCCACCAGTGCCGCGGCAGAAGTAGTCCGGGCGATCGAAGTTTTGGGCCGTCGAGCGACTGCCATCCAGGCAAATAGCGCTGACGTTTCAGAGGTAAAAGCGTCGGTGGAGCAGGCTATCGCCTATCTCGGAGGATTAGACATCCTGGTCAATAATGCTGGTATTTTCCTGGGCCACAACGTGAGGGATGTAGCACTAAAGGACCTCGATGCCGTCCTAAGCGTCAATGTAAAAGCTCCCATTATCGCCATCCAAGCAGTAATTCCGCACCTTGGCCACGGAGGCCGCATTATCAACATCGGTAGCTGGTTCGGCGAGCGCGTCCAATGGTCTGGCCTGGCGATCTATGCAATGTCCAAATCCGCTTTAATTTCCCTTACCAGAGGCTTGGCGCGCGAGCTTGGCGCTGAGGGCATCACCGTCAACTTAGTGCAACCGGGAGCTATCAACACAGACATGAATCCCGACAATGGACCGATCGCTGAAACCATCCGAGGACTAATTCCATCAGGCCAATTCGGCACGGGCGAGGACATTGCACATACAGTGGCGTTCCTGGCAAGCGAAAAGGCTCAGTACATTACTGGCACGTCGTTGACCGTCGACGGCGGAATGATTGCGTAGAGGAGTCGACGACATTTACCGCATTGCAGCTGAATGAGTCCGCGTAGACGGCTGGATAGGCGTACGACTTAAGTCACTGATCCCACCTTGATTTTCTAACCGAGTTGTCAAATCGTTTTTCTGGAGTCAATTGTTGAGAGCACCGATATGACTTTGGAATGCTGGCGCTAATTATTATAGAAGGAGAATAAAATGTCTGAGCAGACCGGTATTGTTGTTGTTAAAAAGTTTTATGACAGCTTTGTGCAAGGCGACATTGAAGCAGTCGTTGCAACCTTAAGTGATAACCTCGATTGGCGCGAATCTGAGAATTTCTTGCTTGGTGATCGAAATCCTTATCTGTCTCCAGCTGCTGTTGTAGAAGGCGTTTTTAACCGCATCGCTAGAGAGTTTCAGGATTATCAAGCTGGGCCTACCGAGTTGATCGATGCGGGTGATGTAGTGGTTGCCGTGGGCCGATCGAAGGGAATCATGGCCTCGACCGGAAAACCGTTTGACGCGCAATACATGCATGTCGTGCGCGTTGCTAACGGCAAGATCGTCAGTTTTCAGCAATTGATCGACACGCTTGAAGTGTCGCGTTCGCAACAGGTCGGTTAAGCACATGTCGAAGTGAGCAGCATGACCGAGACTAATTTCGGCTGCGGTATGGCGCTGTGCGGGGCAGTGCCGGAAGTAGCCGGCGCAGCACCTTTAGAAAGGAAAATGATTCCAAGGTCGCTGATTGAAATTGATTGCTGCTTTGCGAAGATAAAATAGCAATTCTAAAATTGAAAGCTCTGGGTGTGCGGAATAAAACCACTCAATTGAGTGGTTTTATTCCCTGATATTTAGTCAATTTATTTCAATTCTTCGATATCCAGTGCTTTACGAACGGCGGGCCTTTCTCTCATGCGGAGATACCAAGCCTTTAGATTTCCCAAATCGTCAAAATGAATATTGGTTTGGTAGGTGGGCGCAAGCCATTGAGCCTGCCCCCATTGTGTTAGCGAGTAGAGGTAGGCATCTGCCACTGTGTAATGGCCCATGAGGTAATCACGTTCTGCCAGTTGCTCATTGATCCAGGAATACCGTTGTTCCAATTTAGGTTTGGCTGTTTCTGTGCCGTAGGTTCCTGCCAACCTTGCGTAGATAAGAGGGATGAAACCTTTATGAATTTCCGAAGTGAGGAAGCTCAACCACTCTTGTAAGCGATAGCGGTCAAAAGTGCCGTTAATGGGAACAAGATCCGCTTCAGGTTTCAAATCAGCGAGATATTGAACAATGGCAGGACCTTCACGTAGCAAAGTGCCGTCGTCAAGCTCCAATAAAGGAATATAGCCAAATGGACTGATCTCGTAGAAGTCTCGGCCATCCTCTGTCTTGTGTGTTTTATAGTCCACCTTCACCAGTTGGACATTTAGGCCCAACTCATTGATGACGATGTGTGGTGCGAGTGAGCAAGCAGCAGGTACGTAATAAAGCTTCATATGCGATCTTCATAATTAGAAAAGAGACTCCGCTATTTTAGCTACCTGGAAAAATGTGTAAAGAAGGCGGTGAAATGTGGCCTAGGATAAAATATTATACTTACTGATTGCTGAGGTTTATATGAAAAAGAATATGAGCGGCTGTTCTGTAGAGGAGTCAATGCGGTTATTAGGTGGCCGCTGGAGATTGTTGCTTGTCTCCTACCTCTTGGAGGGGCCTAAACGATTCAACGACCTACGTCGCAATATGCCCGGCATTTCACAAAGGATGCTGACATTGGACCTTCGGGCCCTGGAAGAAGCAGATCTTATTAAACGAACCGTCTACCCAACTTCGCCAATCAAGGTTGAATATGAATTGACTGAGGACGGCAAAAGATTGGTGCCAATAGTGGAAATAATGAAAGATTTCGGTTTGTGGCTTAAAGCACGCGTAAAAAATGGAGAAGGCTAATTTTTAAGTGAATTTTGCCGCTGTGAATCTACACTTCTTCTGTTGTTAGCTGTGTTTATGTTGGTTATCTACCCGTGTTAGGGGCTTGGTTTCAGGAGCGCCAGCTGGCTCAGCCGCATCGGCTGGACCGAAATGGGAGGAAGTTTAGGACGCAACAGTTCGTCTGCATCGGGCTGCTCGGTTGCTATGGCAAGTCCGGAACACTCTTGCGCTTGAGTTTTCACACAATTCCCATCTTTAGAAATTCGTTGAGCGCACGAACAATATCCAGACTGGATTGCGTAGTGATGCGTCCTGGATTCTGATCGAACATGTGTGGGGCGCCGGGATAGACGTGAAGCTCTACAGCGACCCCGGCGCGCGACAGTCTCAATGCAAATTCCACATCTTCTTCCAGAAACAGGTCCAGCGAGCCTACCGATATGAAACTTGGAGGCAGGCCTTGAAGGTCTCGCTGCATGGATGGAGAAAAAAGGCCGATACGATCATCGTCAAGGTTGTAACCCCCGCGAAGGCAATTCCAACAGAACCGGTTCGGTGCAGGCAACCAGCTGAAAGTCCCAGTGCTTTCGTTCTGGTGAGGCGAGTTCGAGGTGCCCGTGCGGTGATCCAACATAGGATAGACAAGCACCTGGGCGGCAATGGGATACTGCCCTTTGTCGCGGGCCAGTATGCCCAATGCAGCCGCCAGGCCTCCGCCAGCGCTGTGACCCATGATCACGATTTTTCGGGTATCCATGCCCAGGTCATGGTCATCACCAAATAGCCAGCCGAGCGCGGTGTAGCAGTCTTCAAGGGGTAGAGGAAAAGGGTATTCAGGCGCCAGTCGATAATCAACTGCGACGATGAGCGTTTTCAATTCTTCGGCAAGCGCCGCCAGGTAGGCATCGGCCATTTCAGGCCTGCCCAGTACAAATCCTCCACCATGGATGTACAGGATCACCGGAAGGAGGGCGGTTGTTGATGTCGCACCGGGTCGATAAATACACAAGCGCAGACGCTCTTCATCTACCGTTATCCATCGCTCTTCGTAGCTGTTGTTTTGCTGAGTCCCAAAGGTTGAATGGATGCGCTCCCGGATGGTCGGCAGTGTTTCGATCGACCATTGATCCGTGCCAGGGATCAGAAAGCTATGGAATTCTGGGTCAAGCAATTCATGTGGCTTCAAACGTTCCGCTCCCTTTCTGTCGAACGCAATGGCACCCGTCGCCAGGTGCCTTGCCCTCGCAGTTAAAGCCAGGCTTTGATTTGAGCGGACACGGCTTGAGTGGAGATGCCATAGCGATCATGCAATGTCGGCAGGGCGCCTGCATCGAGGAATGCGTCGGGCAAAGCGATCTGCCTGAAGGTTGGCGTCACACCGTTGCGCAGCAGCACGCCGGCGACGGCCTCGCCGAGGCCACCAATGATTGAGCTGTTTTCTGCGGTGACCACCAGTCGACCTGACTTCCTTGCCTCGGCAAGAATGGTTTGTTCGTCAAGGGGTTTGATCGTCGGTACGTGCAGCACGGCGACATCGACGCCATCCGCTTGCAGTTCCTTGGCCGCTTCCAGTGCTCGCATGGTCATGAGGCCGGTGGAGATGATCAGCACATCGTTGCCGGTGCGCAGGGTCTTGGCCTTGCCGATCTCGAAACTGTAGCCGTACTCGTCCAGCACCAGCGGCACATTGCCGCGCAGCAGGCGCATGTACACCGGCCCCTGATGCGCGGCAATGGCGGGCACGGCCTGTTCGATTTCCAGGGCATCGCACGGGTCGACTATCATCAGGTTGGGCATGGCGCGGAAGATCGCCAGGTCATCGGTGGCCTGGTGGCTCGGACCGTAACCGGTAGTGAGACCGGGCAAACCACAAACGATTTTGACGTTGAGGTTTTCCTCGGCAATCGCCATGCAGATGAAGTCATAGGCGCGGCGTGAAGCGAACACCGCGTAGGTGGTGGCGAAAGGCACGAAGCCTTCGCGGGCCATACCTGCGGCCGCACTCATCAGCAACTGTTCGGCCATGCCCATTTGATAGAAGCGGTCGGGATGCGCTTTGGCGAAGATGTGCAGGTCGGTGTACTTGGACAAGTCGGCGGACAGGCCGACGATGTCCGCACGCTGGTCTGCCAGAGCGGCTAATGCATGGCCAAAAGGAGCAGATTTCGTGGCCTGTCCTTCAGAGGCAATGGAGGCGATCATCGCCGAGGTCGTCAGACGTTTTTTGATCGGTTCGGCAGTCGAAGTCGGCGTGTTGGCTGCATTGCTCATTGTTTTTTTCCTTCTTCAAGATTGTTCAGTGCCAGATCCCATTCGTGTTCTTCCACTCGGATGAAGTGGGTCTTCTCCCGGGTTTCGAGGAAGGGCACGCCTTTGCCCATTTTGGTGTCGCATATGATCACCCGAGGTTGAGTGCCAGGATGGTTGCGGGCGGCATCGAACGCGGTGACCAGCGCCTTCAGGTCATTGCCGTCGACGCGCTGGGTGAACCAGCCAAAGGCTTGCCAGCGATCGACGATGGGTTCGAACGACAGGATTTCACTGGAGTAACCGTCGGCTTGCTGGTTGTTGACGTCGACGATGGCGATCAGGTTGTCGAGCTTCCAGTGTGATGCCGACATCACGGCTTCCCAGGTCGAGCCTTCATTCAATTCGCCATCCGATAGCAAGTTATAGATGAACGCCGTTGACCCCTTGCGCTTGAGGCCCAGGCAGGCACCGACCGCGATGCCCAAGCCCTGGCCCAGCGACCCGCCGGTGATTTCCATGCCTGGCGTATAGGCGGCCATCCCCGACATCGGCAGACGACTGTCGTCCGCGCCGTAGGTTTCCAACTCATCGAGCGGGATGATTTCGGCTTCGATCAATGCGGCGTACAGCGCAATGGCGTAGTGGCCGATGGAAAGGTAGAAGCGATCACGCTCCTCCCACTCCGAATCATCCGGCCGATAATTCAATGCATGGAAATAGGAGACCGCCAGCAGATCGGCAGCACCCAGGGCCTGACCGACATAGCCCTGGCCCTGGACTTGGCCCATGCGCAGCGCGTGGCGACGAATGTTGTGGGCGCGCTCCACCAAGGTTTTGGATGAGGCGTGTGAAGGAATAGTAGTCATGGTGAAACTCCGTTAACTCAACGATTGACCAAAGCGGCGGGAATGCGCAGCACCAGGGTGGCACCGGCGAGCAGCACGCCAGTGATCAGGTACATGCCGATGGCGCTGGAGCCGGTCACTGTGGTGATCCAGCCAATCAGATAAGGCGAGCAGAAGCCGGCGAGGTTGGCGAAGCTGTTGACCGCCGCGATGCCGGCGGCGGCAGAAACGCCTCCGAGCAGCGTGGTGGGTAACATCCAGAACAACGACGTCGCGGACAAAATTCCGGAAGCGGCCAGGCAAAGACTGAGGATGGAGAGGGTGGCATTTCCCCCCATCAACGCCGCCAGGCTCAGGCCGATAGCACCGGCAATCATCGGTACAATGAGATGCCAGCGGCGCTCGCGATGTTTGTCACCACTGCGTCCAACCAGCAGCATCGCGGCAATGGCGCAGAGGTAAGGCAGGCTGGTCAGAAAGCCGATATGCAACGGGTTGGAAACCCCCGCATTACGCACCAGGGTGGGTAGCCAGAAGGTGATTGCGTACTGGCCCATCACGACACAGAAGTAGATGCCCGCCAGTAGCCACAGACGACGATCGCGAATGAACTCACCGACCGAGGCGTGGGTGACTTTCTGCTGGTTGTCTTCGGCCAGCTCCCGAGTGATCAGTGCTTTTTCTTCATCGTTGAGCCAGTTGGCTTGATGCACGCCGTCCTTCAGGTAGCTCAATACCAGTAGCCCTACAACGACCGTTGGCACAGCCTCCAGAACGAACATCCACTGCCAGCCGGCCCAGCCATGCACACCTGCGAAATGATTCATGATCCAACCGGAGAGCGGGCCACCGACCATGCCCGACAGCGGAATGGCGATGAACCACAACACGGTCATGCGTGCACGACGGTAGGACGGAAACCAGTAGGTCAGATATAGCAACAGACCAGGCGCCAGGCCGGCTTCGGCAATCCCGAGCAGAAAGCGTAGCGCGTAGAATTGCCAGGCGGTTTCGACGAAGGCGAACAGGGCAGAAACGATGCCCCAGGTGATCATGATGCGCGCGATCCAGACCCGCGCCCCGACCTTGTGCAGGATGATGTTGCTGGGAACTTCGCAGAGGAAATAGCCAATGAAGAACATGCCCGCGCCCAGTCCGTAGACCGTTTCGCTGAGCGCCAGATCGCTCATCATTTGCAGCTTGGCGAAGCCGACGTTGACGCGATCAAGATAGGCGCACAGGTAGCACAACATGAGAAAAGGCATTAGACGCCATGCAGTTTTGCGATAGGCGTTAGAGCGCACGGTCGAAACCGCTTCGAGCGAAATAGTTGTCATGATGGTCTGATCTCTTGTTTTTATTGACCGCCAGGCCATGAGGCTCGGCTGCGTCGTCGATCCAGAACCGCACGGGCCTGAGGCCCGCCACGTGTAATCAGTGAATCAGCATGCCGCCGTTCACATCCAGCGTGATACCTGTCAAATAGGAAGATAGGTCGCTGGCCAGGAATAGGGCTGCATTCGCGACATCCTGCGCCTCACCCAGACGACCCAAGGGGATACCGTCGATGATCGCGTGGCGACGCTCGTCCTGCATCAACCCGCCGGTGATGTCGGTGTGAATCAAGCCAGGAGCGATGGAGTTGACGCGTACTTTGTCCGGCCCTAGTTCGCGTGCCATGGCTTTGGCCAGACCCAGTACGCCTGCTTTGGCAGCGCTGTAATGCGGGCCACCAAAAATGCCGCCTCCGCGCTGAGCAGACACGGACGACATGCACACGATGCTGCCGGCAGATTGTTGACGCATGGTGGGTATGACTGCCTGAGACATAAGCAATGTGCCACGCAGGCTGACGTCCAGCACCTTGTCGTAATCTGAAGGGCGAATGTCCAAGGTCTTGAGCGGTTGGGTGATCCCGGCGTTATTGACCAGAATGTCGATACGACCGAAATGTTCGATGATTTTCGCGACAGCCTGTTGAACCTGTGATTCGTTGGCGACGTTGGCGGCCAGTCCGAGATGGCCTTCGCCCAGGGAGGCAGCGGCATCGCGGGCAGCAGATTCGTCCAGATCGAGAATCACCACGCTTGCGCCCTGTTGCGCGAAGGTGGTCGCTGTAGCGCGGCCGATGCCACGTGCGGAAGCTGCACCGGTGATGATCGCGACTTTGCCTTGAAGAAGCATGGAAGAGTACCTCTGATTGTTTTTATTGGGTCGATCCGCAAAGAACCGATGACTCAGCTTGTTCCCCGGACCGACCCTGAGCAATAACGCGGATGTCACTCGGTGCTGAAAAAAATTCAGCACTCGCCAACCTACCCTTCCAGTGTTTGAATAGCTGTACGCCCGGCTTAAGCCACTTGCAGCGGAATAACAATAATCATGAGTTCACCTGGCGATGCACCTCCAATCCTTCCACCACTGAAAGCCATTCAGGCCTTTGAACAGACCGCACGCTTCGGTAACGTTGCCCGCGCCGCCGAATTGCTCGACCTGACACCCTCGGCGGTCAGTCACCAGTTGGCCAAACTGGAGGCCATGATCGGTCGGCAGCTGTTTCTCAGGACGGCCAGGGGCGTGACATTGACGCCGGTGGGCGAGCAATACCTCACTGAGGTGTCTGGCATCCTGCACACCCTGGCGGTGGCGACCGAGCGCGCTACCAGTGACGTCAGTCTCGACTGCCTGCGCTTGCACTCATCCCCCAGCTTCGGCCTGCTGTGGTTGATGCCGCGCCTGGAACAGTTTCAACAGAGCCATCCCGACATCCAGCTCAACCTGTCATGTTCCTACGAATCGCTGCATTTCAGTCGCGATAAAATTGACGTAGACATCCGCCATGGCATGCCCAACTGGCCCAGCTATGAGGTACGGACGATGCGCAATGAAAGTATCGCCGTGCTGGCGTCCCCGAAGCTTCTGGAAAGACGCCCCATCCGGGCCATTGCAGATTTACTGGATTGCAATCTGATTCTGTCGGAGGCGACGCTGATCAAGTGGCCGCAGTTGTTTGCCCAACATGGCCTGTCACGCCCGGAAAAACCCTACACGCTCAGCTTCGACCGCTCCTACATGACGCTGGAGGCCGCCAATCATGGGCTTGGATTTGCCCTGGAAAGCACGCTGCTGGCGCAGGACTATCTGGCGCGTGGTGCGTTGGTCGAGGTAGCCCCGGAATTGAGCGCGTCGATTACTGCACACCACCTGGTTTTCCCCAGAGCCCATGCAAACTTCCCCCGGGTCAGAAGATTCCTGGAGTGGATGCAGAAGGAGTTGGGGCATGACTTCAACTACTGATCTTGATGTCGAGGCACACCAGAATCCAGCATAGCGGCAGTGTGGTTGTTGAGTGTCTGCAATACGCCCATGCCTGCAAGTGCGGCCGCGAGCAGAGCATTGGAGTCGTTTAGCGAGACGCGGCGTCCCGTGTGCGGCGAGGTATTCGGGTGTCGCGCAGGTGCCAAACTTGAGGCTGCCCAGGCGCCTGGCGATTAGCGAGGAATCGTTCAAGATACCGCCGCGAATCACGCAATCCACACCGTCGCCCAGCAAATCGACAGACCTGTCGCTTACCCCGATATCGAGCTGTAGCTCAGGCTAACGTTTCTGAAAGTCGGGGAGAGCGGGCAGCACTGGCATCGTCTACGAGAATGCGGCGGATGACCCTCGCGCCGTTAAACAGTAAAACGTCGTGGACGCCGTTGATAAGTCTTGAGGTTGCAGACATAAAAACAGGCTTTCAAAATGAAAAAGGCGGGCACTATTGATAAGTGTCCGCCTCCTCAGCCGGATAAAACTCTCCCTCCATTCCCATTTCCTTCAGGCGTTCGCGCAGGATTACCTCGACGCGGGCCACTGCCGCTTGATCTTCTGGGTTGACCAGCTGCAAGCAAAGGCGTCGTACATTCTGATCGTGGGTGCCCTCGCTCATCATTTCGTGGGTGAAGACTTGTGCACCACGCCATACGCATAACTGGGTATGAGTCCCGCCAAGCCATATTTCGTTGATTGATCTAAGGTCAGTGTCAGCCAGTTGATCTACGGTGATTGTCTTATCCATGGCGCTGAACCTTACCAATGATTGGATACGGGTAGACTTCCCCCCGTAGCGTGTCGTTCCCAGCGCCTGGATTTAACCGTGACATCGGGATCGCCCCGCCTCGGGCCAGTACTGCCGGATCAGTAGTTAGCAGAACGGGGAAGCACTGCCTCAATCGTATTTCTGCATGACCGACAGCGCTGGCCCAGAGTCTGTAAAAACGCCTATTTGGCGTCGTCGTGCCGGATTTCTTTCTCCACGCCATCACTCACCAGCACCATGCTTTGCGGTGACGACAGGGCGACGCCCATTTCGCGCAGGCGGCCGAGGACGGTGAACAGCAGGTCGCTGCGGGCATTGCCGACTGAGCGCGGGCTGTTGACGTAGCCGCTGACGCTGATGATCAGCCCGGAAGTGGTCAGGTCTTTGAAGGTCACCGAGGGCGCGGGTGCGTCGAGGATGGCTTCGTGCTCGGTGAAGGCTTGCATCAGCAGGTCGCGGATTTTCAGTACGTCGGTTTCCAGCGGCAGGGTCAGGGTGATGCCGACCACGCCCAGCGCGTTGCCCATGGTGACGTTGCGCACGTTCTGGGTGATGAATTGCGAGTTCGGCACGATCACCGTCGAGCGGTCAGCCATCTGGATTTCCGTGGCGCGCACGTTGATCCGGCGAATGTCGCCCTCGACCCCGGCCAGGCTGACCCAGTCGCCGACTTTGACCGGGCGCTCGGTGAGCAGGATCAGGCCGGAGATAAAGTTCTGCACGATGGCTTGCAGGCCAAAACCGATCCCCACCGACAGCGCACTGACTACCCAGGTCAAGTTGGTCAGGCTGATATGCAGGGTCGACATCACGACCACCGCCACCAGCACAAAGCCGATGTAACCGACCAGGGTCACCAGCGAGGCGCGCATGCCGGCGTCCATGTTTGTTTCTGGTAGCAGGCGGTCGCCCAGCCATTCCTTGAGGACCCGCACGCCGAGCATGCCGACCACCATCAGGATCAGCGCCAGGAGGATGTCGCCAGGCACGATGTTGAGGTTGCCCAGTGGTTTGTTGGTCAGGTCGAGTTGGGTAAAGCTGCCCAGCAACTCGCCGGGGCTAGAGCCGGACGGCATGAAGGCCAGCAGGATCGCGGTGAACAGCAACAGCGTGCGGCCAACGCCGGCCAGCACGGTGCTGGCCTGGGCCTGGTGCCGGGGCGACAGACCCAGCGCTTCGCCCAGTGCCAAGCCACCGGGTTGCTTGGGCGAGAGCAGGGTTTCGCACAAATCGCCGAAGCAGGCGATCAGCAGGTACGCGGTGGCGGCCACCACGCTCATCCACAGCAACTTCACCGTCAGGAAATACGCCAGGGTCAGGTAGCCGGCAACCAATGCCAGCAGGCTCAAACCGACCCACACCGCGACCACGAACGGAATCAATCCGGCGAAGCCCGGCAGGCGTTCCAGCCCAAAGCGGCGGCGGGTGCGGCGGTAGCGCAGCAGGGCGAAGATAAACACCAGGCACACCGCCAACGCCGTCAGGCCATTGACCGCCACGGTGAGGGCCAGGCTGCTGGCGATCACACTGTTGATGCGCTCCTGGGTGCCGATGACCATCAGCGCCAGGCCCAGCACCACCGGGAAGCGGCCCATGGCCTCGGCGATTTCGTTGGGAATCTGTGGCAAGCGCCACGACGGGTGGGACAGCATCAACAGCGCCCGGCCGAGGCCGACGATGAAGGCGCAGAAAATCACTAGGGTCTGCAATTCGTTGAGCAGGTTGAGCACATCGGTAGTCGGAGACGCACGACTGACCAGACCCCAGCGCAGCAGTGCGGTGGCGGCGCTGATGGTCAGCAGGGTCGCCATCCCGACCGCCAATGCCAGGGCACTGCGGCGCAAGCGACCTTCCGGCAGCCAGCGGATCATCATCCAGATCAGCAAGCGCTCGAGCCAGCGGCGGCCCATGACCCAGATCACCACCGCCGCGATCAGCAGCCCGAGGAAAAACAGGCGTTGCCCCGGCGCCACCGTGTTGGCGAAGACCTTGCTGACATCGCGATACAACCCCTGCAACCGCCCCAGGTCATCGTCGGTGGGGCGGATGATGGTGGTCCAGAAGTCGGCGCTCAGGGGCGTGGCCGAACGGGTACTGATCTGTGAATCGAACAGGCTGCGGCGCAGGCTGAAGATTTGCGTGGCCAGGTCCCGGGCCGATTGGCTGAGGGTAGTGGTGCGCTGCTGGTCGGCAACCAGTGCTTTCTGCTGTGTGACCAAGGCTTTGCGCTGGCTGCTGAGGCTTTGCGCTTCGTCCGGCTGGACCGGGCCGAGAATGCTGATCTGATCGTTCAAGTGCTCAAGGTCGACCGCTTGCTGAGCCACCACCACATCGGCGCGTTTCTGCACTTCCAGCGCCGCCTGGCGCAGGCTCGATAGCAAGTCATCGTTAGCGCTGCCGGAAACTTTCTGGCGGATCAGGTCGAGCTGGTCGCTGAGTTCGTCCGGAGTCGCGGTCTCCGTCAACAACGGCAAACTGCGCAGGTTGCTGTTCTGCGCCGGGTCGGGCTGAGCCAGGCTAGGCAAACTGAAGCACAGCAGCAGGAGGGCGAGCACACCCGTTAACCAGCGGTTCGGCAAAACTGCCTGCATTGTCTTTCTCTCTTAGGCGTAAAACGGCCCGGGGGATAGCGGCGGATTCGCCTGCCTCGGACCTTGGTGCGGTGATGATCGTCGTTTTTGCCCGAATCAGCTATCGGGCATCGCTGGCGAGGGGGCGGCCCAAGCCTTGTTCGTAGCAGGCCAGGAAGCTTCGCCATTCCCCGTCGCTCCACGGCGAGTGGCGCCGCAGCTGCGGAATGTCGTGGCGGGCGGCGCCCAGGGAGGTGGCGCGGCCATGGGATTTTTCAAGATCCAGCAGCGCCAGCTCGACATCGAAGCCGTCGGCGGTGGTCAGCACTTTGATGAAAATATGCTTGGAACGCATGCAGCCATGTTGCCAGCGGCCCAAGTGCAAGCGCGAGAGCAGGGTGGCCAGGCGTTCGAGGACCTTCAAGTGCTCGGCGTCGGTGAGCCCGGAGCGTCCGCCGCCGGCGTACCAAGTGTCGAGGTCCTGGAAGCCGTTCAGGTCCTTGGTCACCAGAATGCCTTGCCAGACACCTTTGACCTTGCGCGCGTTATAGAAAATCGGATTGGGCGCCAGCACTCCGAGTTGCAGCAGCTTCGACAGTGCCCGGCCTTCACGCAGCACGGTGGGACGCCCGAGTGGATAGCGCAGGCTGCGAAACAGATGCCCGGTCTGGCGCTTGACGTACACCGTCTTGCCCTCATGAACCACGCGCTGCACGCCGCTGGTGCCGCTTCGGCGAACGTTCGGTTCCTCCACCCAAGGTCCTGAGGTATTCCACCAATAGGTGAAGTCATGTTGTTGGCGCACCGTGCTCTCCTGTCTACGAAAATGAATGCAGCTAAATGAACGCCGGGACTGTTCTCGCTCGCCCGGTCTGAATACGTCTACGCAGTCATTTCGGTGCTGGGGGGCCGGCTTATTCCTGTGACTCCCGAGGTGGCTGCAAGTGCCCTTGTGGTAGCCAACTGAGGATGTCGTCCCACAACGGTGCCGTAGTTTCGCGGAAATAGCCCATGTGCCCGATGGGCGGGCTGCCCGGCGGCGGCTGCAGGTCAAGAATGGTCCGTGGTGCATGGCTGAAAAACCGCGCAAAAGCGTCGCGTGAGCGCGGTGGCGCCCAGGGATCATCGACTGATGTGGCAAACACGCAGGGCGTCTTGACCTCAGCGTATTGCTGCACAAGGTGGGCCATTGCCGGGTCATCGAAAAAGTAATTCGGCCGCGTGCACCAGCGTTTCCAGTCTTTGTACACCCCCAGCGGCAGGTCATCGCCCATGCCCAGCAGGCTCCACGCCATATAGCCCTTCCATTTCACGATCACCGGCAGCACGAAAGTCCACATCAGGCGGATCTTCAGCCCCTCGCTTTTCGACATCCAGCCACTCCATCCGGCCCCGGCGCCCACGGTGTAGCAGGCGGTGAGTGCATGATGATTGGGCAGCAGGCCGATCGCATGCCCGCCGAAGGAATGCCCGACCCAATACAGTGGCAACGGGTCTTCCTTCAAATAGTCGACCGCTGCCGCCAGGTCGAGTTGGCCCCAGTCCAGGTACCGCATCTGAAAACCCTTGAGCGACGCCGGCCGGGAACCGCCGACCCCGCGATAATCCAGGGTCAGCACATTGAAGCCGCGGCGCGCGGCGTACTCCGCAAAACGTCGGTACAGGCGCTGCTGCACGCCGGTCGCACCCGCCACGATCAGGTTGCCGACCACGTCACCCTGCGCCGGGTAACGCAACGCGGACAGCCGATAGCCGTCCTTGGCCACCAGCACGATTTCCTGCGCCTGAAGGGTGTCGGCGAGGGCAGAGGTCAGGGTGTTCATGGCTTCAGCATCCTTTGAAAAGCGGTTCACGTGGGCGTCCTGTATCCCTGTAACCCCGAATGACGATCCGAGGATCAGGCCAAATCATCCGCCTGATGCCGTTCGGGCACCTGAGTCGCCTCGTCACCCCAAGTGCGGTTGACCCGTTGGCCACGGATCACCGCCGGCCGCTGGGCGATGAGGTCGGCCCAGCGCTGCACATGGGTGTATTCGTGCGCCGCCAGGAACTCAGCGGCCGAGTACACGTCATTGCGCACTAACTGGCCGTACCAGGACCACACCGCAATATCGGCGATGGTGTAGCTGTCGCCCGCCAGGTACGGACTCTCGGCGAGGCGGCGGTCGAGCACGTCCAGTTGCCGCTTGGCTTCCATGGTGAAGCGATTGATCGGGTATTCGAGTTTTTCCGGGGCGTAGGCGTAGAAATGCCCGAAACCGCCGCCGAGGTAGGGCGCGGCGCCCATCTGCCAGAACAGCCAGTTCAGGGTTTCCGTGCGCCCGCCGAGGTCGGTGGGCAGGAAGGCACCGAATTTCTCCGCCAGGTACAGCAGGATCGAGCCGGATTCAAACACCCGCACCGCCGGTTCCACACTGCGGTCCAGCAGCGCCGGGATCTTCGAGTTCGGATTGATGTCGACGAAGCCGCTGGAAAATTGCTCGCCATCACCGATGCGGATCAGCCAGGCGTCGTACTCGGCGCCGCTGTGGCCGAGCGCGAGCAATTCTTCGAGCAGAATGGTGACCTTGACGCCGTTGGGCGTGGCCAGCGAATACAGTTGCAGCGGGTGTTTGCCCACCGGCAGTGTCTTGTCGTGGGTCGGCCCGGCGATCGGGCGGTTGATGCTGGCGAAGGCACCGCCAGACGCGGCGTCGTTTTTCCAGACCTTGGGCGGAACGTAGGGCGCTTTGCTCACAATCGAAACCTCAAGTTGGCTGTCAGGGATGGGCTACTTTAACCCCGAACTCAGCTTCCTGAGTTCGTCTTCCGTGCGCACCCCGCTGAGCGGGCCACCGGGCAAGCCCTTGTTGGCCTGCGCCAAGGGCAGGATCACCGGGGTGAAGCCGGCGTCACGCACCAGTTGCGCGCCGATGTCCCGAGCCTGGCTGTCGTCGGCGAACATCGGCAGGGCCTTGCCCGCGCCGGACTGGCTTTTCATCGAGCTGTAGCCGATCGCGTTGAAGGCCCGCACCCAATGCACGCCGGGGAAATACTGCCGGTCCGCCGCCGCCACGCCGTGTTCCAGCGCCTGTCGGCCAACCTCGCCGTCACGGCCGCTGAACGGGTTGCTGGCACTCAACACCACCTTACCGTCGAGTTTGCCCTTCAGTTGTTTGGCCAGCCCCGGCATGGCGCTGTAGGGCACGCTCAGCACAATCACATCGCCCCAGGTCGCCGCGTCGCTCACCGAGCCGGCGCGGGCGTTGGCCCCGGCGCTCTTGACCAGGTCGGTCAACTCCTCGGGATGTCGCGAGGAAAACATTACTTCGTGCCCGGCCTTGGCCCATAACTCGCCCAAGGTGCCACCAACGTTGCCGGCGCCAATCACGCTGATCTTCAAGGTATCGGCCATGGCCTGGCTGGCGCAAAGAATCAGGCCGGCCATGGCGAGCAACAGTAATCTGGACATGCGTTGTACTCCCGGATTGCAAAACGTCCTGCCACTACCCTAGTCGGCTCTGCCCGTTAGCGAAAGGCGCCTGGCGAATCCACGGGCGATCGATCGACACCTTCGTAGAATGTCCCCGCCGCCCCGGCTTATGCTGTTATGGATCCAGAGAGCCGGCGCGGTACCGTGACCCACCGGCTTCAATACAGCCTGAAAAAACAGCGAGGCGACAATGCTTTTACATCGATCCACCTGGCCTGAAATCGAACAATTCCTCCAGCGCAGCCGCAGCATCGTGATTCCCATCGGTTCCAACGAGCAGCACGGCCCGATCGGCCTGCTGGGCACCGACTGGATGTGCCCGGAAATCATCGCCAATGAAGCGCAAAAAGAGGCTGACATTCTGATTGGCCCGACCTTCAACATCGGCATGGCCCAGCATCACTTGGGCTTCGCCGGGACCATCTCGTTGCGGCCTTCGACCTTTATGGCCGCCATCGGTGACTGGGTACGTTCACTGGCCGGCCATGGTTTCGAGAAGATCCTGTTTCTCAACGGGCATGGCGGCAATATTGCTTCGATTGAAGCAGCGTTTTCCGAGCTGTACGCCGAAGCGAGTTTCGCCGGTCGTCCCGCCGGTTTTGCCTTGAAGTTGTGCAACTGGTGGGATCTGGAAGGCGTGGGCGCGCTGGCCAACCAGCAATTTCCCACCGGCCATGGCATGCACGCCACGCCGTCCGAGATTGCCGTGACCCAGTGGGCCTACTCGGACTCGATCAAGTCCGCGGATTACCATCCGCAAATCGCCCCGTCGGGGCCGATCCGTGAAGCGCTGGATTTCCGTGCACGCTTCCCCGATGGCCGCATGGGTTCCGACCCGGCTCAAGCGACGCCAGAAAAGGGTGGGGCGCTGGTACGGCTGGCCGCTCAGAGCCTGGTGAAGGAACTGGGCGCGTTCAGCCGAGAAACGTCGCCGCGCTGAAGCCGGTAAGACGGGCGTCTCGGCCGGCAACGGCGCAGCGCTGAGCGATCAGAGCTTCGGCAGTTGGCCGATGCGCCCCATCATCTCGGTGACAATCTGCAAGTCCAGCAGAAACTGCTCGGTGGTCTTGAACTCGTTGTCGTTGTGGCCGGTGTATTTGACGTTGGGCATGGCCAGGCCGAATTGCACGCCGTTAGGCAGTTCATGCACCGAAGTTGCCCCGGCTGAGCTGCCGAACTTGTGCTCCATGCTCAGGTTTTCGGTGGCCACTGCCAGCAACGCCTTGACCCATTCGCCCTCCGGATTGCGGTACATCGGCTCGGCGATCGAGTATTCGAAGGTCGGCTTGATCCCGGTTTTCTGGCTCCAGGCGTTGAGCTTTTCAGCGATCTGCGCCTTGAGCGCTTCCGGCGACTTGCCCTTGGGCACCCGCAGGTTAACCGCGAGTTTGAAGGCTTTCTCATCCTGGGCGACGTAGGTCAGCGAGGCAGTCAGCGGCCCCATGAAGTCATCGGCGAAACCGACACCCAATTGACTTCCCAGGTAATCCAGGCCCCAGTTGTCGGCGGCGTAGCGCGCGGCATCGGTGATCGGCCCTTGCTTCAAAGCGATTTTGCCGTCGAGGCTGTTGATGAAGTCGAGCATCCGTGCCACCGGGTTGACCCCGGACTCAGGCTCGGAGGAATGTGCGGATACGCCGGTAACCGTCAGTTTGACGTCCTTGCCGTCGACCTTGGCGGCGACCTCGAAGTTACCGCCATTGCGCTTGGCGTACTCGCTGCCGGCCTGTTGCAGGCTGGCGGCCAGTTCGGCGGGTTGGTCGCTGACCAGGGTCACCACGGACGTGGACGGAATCTGGTTGGTGGCCTTGCCGCCGGTCATCGCAACCAACTCGGCGCCTTTGCCCTCGCCAGGCTTGCGGGCAAAACTGGCCATCACGGTGCCGTAGCCTTTCTCGGCGATCACCACCGGGTAGCCGCCGTCCAGCGCCAGGTTGTAGTTGGGCGTAGGGTTGCGTTCGAAGTAGTAGGGGATCGCGTCGCCGGTGGTTTCTTCGGTGGTGTCGATCAGCAGCTTGAAGTTGCGCGCCAGCGGCAACTTTTCTTCCTTGATGATCTTCATCGCGTACAGCGCCACGACGATGCCGTTTTTGTCGTCCTCGGTGCCACGACCGTACATGCGGTCGCCGATCAACGTGACTTTGAACGGGTCGAGGCGGGTGCCGTCCTGCAGTACCCAGTTCTCCGGGGTTACCGGCACCACGTCGGCGTGGGCGTGGATGCCCACCACTTCGCTGCCATGGCCTTCGAGGGAGATCTCGTAGACGCGGTTATCGATGTTGCGGAAGGTCAGGTTGAAATCCTTGGCGAGGGTTTTGATCTTCTCGGCAATCTTGATAAAGGCCGGGTTGTCGTGCTGATCGACGCCTTCCACGCGCACCGTCGGAATCTCCACCAGCTCACGCAAGGTTTCGGTAGCGGCGCTGGCGTATTTCACCCGTGCGTACACACCGAGTAGGCGATGGATCTGGTTTTGCTGTTCGGCGGACAAGGTTTTGTTGCCGAGGAAAGCGTTGATGGCCGCGCCGAGGTCGTCGGTTTTCGCCAACTCGCTCTTGCCCAGGCTGGTGAGGAATTGCCGGAAATCCGTGACCGGCGCTTCACTGAAAGTCTTGACGATGGTCGCGCTCTGTTGTGCGGTGAGGTTGGCCTGTGCGGCGGTGGTGAACACCGAAAGGCTGGCGAACATCAGGGTGGTCGCGGCGATGTGCTTGAGGGAAAAATCCATTGCGGGGGGCATTCCTTGGCTGGCAGTTTGTAAGAAATATCTGATTACACAATCAGAAAGATTTTCCAAACTACCAGCCAAGGCCCCGATGCGGGAACCCAGGAAGTGCGATGTGTCGCACAGAACGGCAAAAGCGGCGCAGATCTGCAACTGTCGAAGAATCATGCGCCAGGCGGTTCCAAGGGGCGCGTGTTACAGAACGCTGAGCACCTGCGCCAATGGCCGACGCGGTTTTTGTGGCCAGTTCTCCGGTGCTGGTTGGCCGACCGCCACCAGCAGCACCGGAATTTCGTCCGCTGCGAGCCCGAAGGCCTCGGCCACGGCGTCGGCATCGAAGCCGATCATTGGCGCCGACCCGAGGCCCATGGCATGGGCGGCATAGATCAGGGTGCCGGCGCCGAACGTAGCGGTGCGCACGGCTTCATCGCGCTGACGCTGCGGTTGTTCGAAGTACAGGCTTTTCGCCGCGCCTTCCCAGCCTGGCACCATCTCCGGCGGCATCAGCCCGGCATCCACGCTTGGCGCCAGTCGGTCGGCCAAGTGCAGGTGATTGGCCAATTGACCGACCACGATGAAGGTCACCGAGGCTTCGCTGACTTTAGCCTGGTCCCACGCCAGCTTGCGCAGCCGCGCTTTGGCTTCGGCGGTGTGCACGGCGATGAAGCGCCAGTTCTGCAGGTTGAACGCGGTCGGTGCCGAGGTGGCCAGGCGCACCAGTTCGCGGATTTGTTCAGGCTCGACGCCGTGCGACGTGTCGAACAGGTTAATGGTGCGGCGTTCTTCGATGGCGCTGATGATCGGGTGTTTCATGGCGAAATCCTCATGATTCGGACGCGAGCAGGCCTTGACCCGCAAGGGCCTGCAACGTAGCAAGTGGGTGGAGTGGGGCGGTCAGACGATGCTGTCAATCACCCCGCCGTCGACGCGCAGGGCGGCGCCGGTGGTGGCCGAAGCCTGTTCGGAACTGACGTAGATGATCATGTTCGCCACTTCCTCGACGCTGGCGGCGCGGCGGATGATTGAGGAGCCGCGATGGGTGGTGACAAACTCGGCCGCCACGTCTTCCAGGCTCTTGCCGGAGCTTTCAACTTCGGGGCGCAGCATCTCGGCGACGCCTTCCGACAATGTCGGCCCTGGTAACACCGAATTGACCGTGACCCCAGTGCCCGCCAGGCGTTTGGCCAAGCCGCGGGAAATCGCCAGTTGCGCGGTTTTGCTGAAGCCGTAATGGATCATGTCGGACGGAATATTCAGCGCCGATTCCGACGAGATAAACACGATCCGCCCCCATTTGTTTGCCACCATCCCCGGGCCGTAGATCCGCGACAGACGCACGCCGGACATCACGTTGACCTCGAAGAATTTCTGCCATTCGCTGTCCGGCGTGTCGAAGAAATCCTGCGGCTGGAAAATCCCCAGGTTGTTCACCAGGATGTCGAAGTGCGGGTACTGGGCGAACAGCTCAGCGCTGCCGGCCTCGGTGCCGAGGTCTCCGGCAAAGCCGTCGGCGTTGGCGGCCAATGAGCCGAGGCGGCGCAGGGCGTTGTCGATGCTGGCCTGGGTGCGGCCGTTGATGACCACGTGGGCGCCAGCCTCGAGAAAGCTCTTGGCGGTGGCGAAGCCGATGCCGCTGGTAGAGCCGCTGACCAGGACGTTACGGCCGGTAAAGTCGATGTGCATGGGAAACCTCCAGATTCAGTTGATGGCCGAAGCTTGCGCCTTTTTTTATCGTTCGATAATCCGGTCAATATAGAGATGACTTTTCGAGAAGCTCGAACTATTTTGGGTTGAACCCTAGAGAGTTGTAGCCCATGGACACCTTCGACGCGCTACGCCTGTACGTCAGCATTGCCGAAACCGGCAGCCTCAGCGCCGCCGCGCGCCTGCACGCGGTGGCGACGTCCACCGTGACCCTGGCGCTGCAACAGCTGGAAGAACGGGTGGCGTCGCGTTTGATCACCCGCTCCACCCGCAAGCTGACCTTCACCCACGAAGGCGAAGTGTTCCTCGCCTACGCCCGAGGGTTGCTCGCTGACTGGGATGGTTCGATTGACGGGATCCGCCAGAGCGGACCGCTGAAAGGCCCGATCCGCATGACCGCCACCAGCGATTTCGGCCGTCGGCAACTGGTGCCGCTGGTTGACCAGTTCATGGCGCTGCACCCGCAGATTCAGGTGACGTTGCACCTGGGCGATGGCGTGGTGGATCTGATCGAACACAACTTGGATCTGGCGGTACGCAATGGCCCGCTGATGGATTCGAATCTGCGCTCGCGAGCGCTCATCCGCAGCCAGCGCATCATCTGCGCCACGCCCGGCTACTGGAAAACCCACGGCAAACCCAGCCATCCCGAGCAACTGGCCGGGCATAACTGCCTGATCCTGCAGCGGCCCGGCGTGCCCTTTGCGACCTGGCCGTTCATGATCGCCGGCAAGCCGATGGCTGTGCGTGTCACCGGCAATCGCACCGCGAATGACGGCGGCGTGCTGCGACATTGGGCGATGCAGGGCCACGGCGTGATGATCAAAAATCGTTGGGAGGTGCGTCACGAGATAGAGGAGGGGCTGCTGGAAACAGCACTCGACGAGTACGTGCCGCCCCATGTCGATCTGTATGCGGTGACCGCCGGTGGCGCGCCGAGCCGGCGGGTTTCGGCGCTGGTAGATTTCCTCGCCGAAGAATTGGCCAAGGACTGAGGGTGCGCTGCTCTATATCAGCGCGGGTTGCCGGTTTTCCGCCCGCACCACCATCCAGATGCCGACGCCGGAGACTGCCATGCCGAGGACCATCGGCACGGTCAACGGCTCGCTGAACATCACCCAGGCCCAGATCATGGTCACCGGCGGGCACAGGTACAACACGCTGGCGACCCGGGTCGGGCTGGAGCGTTGCAGGCAGATCCAGTACAGGCCGTAGCCGCCGAGGGTCGACAGAGCCACGGTCCACAACACGCTCATGGCGAACCCGGCGCTGTAGATCGGCGCCAGGCTGCCTTGCCAGCCTTCGATCAAGCCGAAAGCCACGGCCGACACGCAGCATTGCAGCCATAGGTTCGGCAGCAGGTCCATCGAGCGCTCGGCCGGTAATTGCTTTTGCCACAGGGTGGCGACCGCCAGCGACAAAGTGCCGAGCACCGGCAAACCGTAGGCCCACAGCGGCGCATTGCCCCAGGCCAGCGCGCCGAGTGTTACCAGCACCACGCCGACCAGGCCGATCACCAGGCCCAGCCAGATTTGCCAGGGCAATCGATGCTTGAGGAACACCGCTGCCAACACCGCCACCGCCATCGGCAGCAGGTTGGCGAACACCGCCGCCAGCCCCGCCGGTACGCCGAGGGCGATGCCCTGGATGACCCCCGCCAGGTAACCGGCCATCGCCAACAAGCCGATGCCGGCATTGACCAGCAATACGGCGAGCGAGGTGCGGCGCAGGGACTTGGCGACGAACGGGAGGAGGATCAGTGCGATCACCACGCAGCGCCAAAACACCACCAGTAGTGCCGGCGCGTAATCGATCGAGAAGCGCGCGCCGACGAAGCCGGAGCTCCAAGTCAGGATCAGCCCGGCCTCCAGCAACGGCAGGCGAGTGGTCTGGCGCCAATCGGGTTTGGCGTGCGCATCAACGGACAACGAATTGGTCGAGTTCATAGCCACACCCTACAGAGGGAGAGTAATCTACTAAATCAAAATATATGGCATCAGTCATTCACGAAGACGAAACCATGACGGCAATCCTTGATATTGAACTGCTGCGGACCTTTCACGCGGTGGCACGGATCGGCAAATTCAGCGCAGCGGCCGAGCGCTTGCACAAAAGCCCGGCGGCGGTGAGCGTGCATGTGCAGCGCCTGGAAGCGGTGGCGGGCGGGCGCTTGCTCAACCGCGATAACCAGGCAGTGTCTCTGACCGCGCTGGGTAAGCGTTTGCTCATCTCGACCAGCGAATTGCTCAGCACCCATGACCGGGTGCTGGCGGAGTTGCACGGCACTCATCTGGCAGGGCGGATTACCTTGGGCGTGCCGGACGAATACGCCACCCACGTGATCCGCGACATCCTGCCGACCTTTGCTGCCGCCTGGCCCAACGTGGTGCTGGAACTCAAGACCGCGCCCAGTTACGCGCTGCGCGACCAAGTGCAGCGCGGCAAGCTGCAATCGGCCATCGTCGCACTGCCTCAGGAGCAGCGACAGGCGCCGATGCAATGGCTGCTGTCGACCACGCCGGTGTGGGTGGGCCCAAGCCATACGGCGCTGGCCTCGACGGACCCGCTGCCGCTGGCCGTGCATGCCGCGCAATGCCCTTATCGGCAAGCCATGCAGGAGTCGCTGAAAGACAGCGGCCGGCGTACGCGGGTGGTGCTGGAAAGTCCGTCCAATCAAGCGGTGAAGGCCTGCGTCGAGGCGGGGTTGGCGATCAGCCTGATCGACCGCGCGCGGGTGACCGAGCAGATGCAGATTCTTGAAGGCTTCCCCGTCATCCCCGACCACGACGTAGTGTTTATGCACGGGGCTTCGTCCGAGGGCGATGAGGCCGTAAAGTTGCTTGGAGACACCTTGCGCCAACTTTTTCGCCTGTAAACAGCTGTGCGGCGCTAGGCTGTCCTGGCCCTTCGACCTACTTGGATTTCGAATTCAGAAGTGTATATTGAATTCAAAATACAATAAGCACAGGAGATTGAGATGAGTCATGCCAATGATCGCGCGGTTCAAGTCCCTTTCGCAGGCCCGACCTTGTTGGGTACGCCACTGCTGAACAAAGGCACTGCCTTCACCGCGCACGAACGCGACGCCCTGCACCTGCGTGGGCTGCTGCCGCAAGAAATCGAAACCATCGAGCAACAAGCCGCGCGCGCCTACCAGCAATACCAGGGGTGCAACAGCGACCTGGATAAGCACATCCTGTTGCGCTCGATCCAGGACTCCAACGAAACCCTGTTCTACCGGGTGGTCGACGACCACCTCGACGAGATGCTGCCGATCATCTACACGCCCACGGTCGGCAAGGTCTGCCAGGAGTTCTCGCGCATCTACCGCAGCCATCGCGGTCTGTTTATCAGCATCGCCGACCAGGACCGGATCGACGACATCCTCAACAACGTCACCAAGGATAATGTGAAAGTCATCGTGGTCAGTGACTGTGAGCGCATTCTCGGCCTCGGCGACCAAGGCGTCGGCGGAATGGGCATTCCCATCGGCAAACTGTCGCTGTACACCGCCTGTGGCGGCATCAGCCCGGCCTACACCTTGCCGGTGGTGCTCGACGTCGGCACCAACAACCCGACGCTGCTGGCGGATCCGCTGTATTTCGGCCGCCGCGAAGAACGCGTGCGTGGCGCCGAATACGACCAGTTCCTGCAAGCGTTTGTCGAAGGCATCCAGCGCCGCTGGCCGGAAGCGATTCTGCAATTCGAAGACTTCGCCCTGACCAATGCCATGCCGCTGCTCGCCCGTTATCGCGACCAGTTGTGCTGCTTCAACGACGACATCCAAGGCACGGCCGCGGTCACCGTGGGTACCTTGCTCGCCGCGTGCAAGGTCAAGGGCCAGCGCCTGTCCGAGCAAACCGTGGCATTTGTCGGCGCCGGTTCCGCCGGGTGCGGGATCGCCGAGCAGATCATCGCGGCGATGCAGCTTGAAGGCTTGAGCGAGGCCCAGGCGCGCAGCCAGGTTTACCTGCTTAATAGCAAAGGCTTGCTGACCGATCGCCAACCGGATCTGTACGACTTCCAGCAACGCCTGGCGCATTCCAGCGAAGCCTTGAAGCAATGGCAGTTCAGCGGCGACTGGCCGTCGCTGCAGGAAGTGGTGAGCAACGCCAAACCGACTGTGCTGATTGGCGTATCGGGCAAGGCCGGGCTGTTCACTCAGGACATCGTCAAGACTATGCACGCGCATTGTGCGCAGCCGATCATCATGCCGCTGTCCAACCCGACTTCGCAGATCGAAGCGCATCCGAAAGACATCCTCGAGTGGACTGAAGGCCAGGCCTTGGTAGCGACCGGTAGCCCGTTCCTGCCAATCGAAGTGCTCGGCAAAACCTTCCCGATTGCCCAGTGCAACAACTCCTACATCTTCCCCGGTATCGGCCTCGGCGCGATTGCCAGCAAGGCCACGCGCATCACCGACGGCATGCTGATGGCCTCGGCCCAGGCCTTGGCGGAAAGCGCTGGCGCTGGGCAAATGTTGCCACCGTTGCGTGAGGTGCAAGCCGTGAGCAAACGCATTGCTTTCGCAGTGGGCATGGCGGCCCAGCGCGACAGCGTGGCGCCACCGATGCCGGAGGAGGCGCTGCAAGCGGCCATCGACGAGCATTTCTGGCAGCCGGTGTATCGCCAGTACGTGCGCCGTCCGGAGTAACCGACCGGGCCACAAAAAATCCCGCCAGATCGGCGGGATTTTTTATGCTCGGACAATCTTATTTCTGCTGATCGCGGATGGAGAAATCCGCCATGTGCTCCAGGCCTTTGATCAGCGCCGAGTGATCCCACTGGCTGCCGCCCAGTGCCGCGCAGGTGCTGAACACTTGCTGCGTGTTGGCGGTGTTGGGCAGGTTGAGGTGCAGCTCGCGGGCGCCTTCCAGCGCCAGGTTCAAGTCCTTCTGATGCAGGGCGATGCGGAAGCCTGGATCGAAAGTACCCTTGATCATGCGTTCGCCGTGCACTTCCAGGATCTTCGACGAGGCGAAACCGCCCATCAAGGCTTCACGGACCTTGGCGGGATCGGCACCGTTCTTCGATGCGAACAGCAGGGCTTCGGCCACCGCTTGGATGTTCAGCGCCACGATGATCTGGTTCGCCACTTTGGCGGTTTGCCCGTCGCCATTGCCGCCGACCAGGGTGATGTTTTTGCCCATGCTTTGCAGCAACGGCAGGGCGCGGTCAAACACCGGTTGATCGCCGCCGACCATGATGCTCAGGGTGCCAGCCTTGGCCCCGACTTCACCGCCCGATACCGGCGCATCAAGGTAACGCGCGCCCGTGGCGACGATTTTCTGCGCGAAGGCTTTGGTGGCCGACGGAGAGATCGAGCTCATGTCGATCACCACTTTGTCGGGACCGGAGCCCTCGGCGACACCGTTCTCGCCGAACAGCACCGTTTCCACGAAGGGCGTGTCCGGCACCATGATAATGATGAACTCCGCTTGCCGCGCCACGTCAGCGGGGTTGGCCAACACTTCGGCGCCGGCG
Organism: Pseudomonas rhizozeae; assembly: GCF_031583775.1. Taxonomy (NCBI): domain Bacteria; kingdom Pseudomonadati; phylum Pseudomonadota; class Gammaproteobacteria; order Pseudomonadales; family Pseudomonadaceae; genus Pseudomonas; species Pseudomonas rhizozeae. The sequence goes on along the minus strand of NZ_JAVLSB010000026.1, from coordinate 37,485 downwards.
TCGGTCAACACCTTGGGCGGGGTGCTGTGGTGGTTTGAAAGGAACAACTGATGACCGGCCTTGACCAGGTTTTGCGCCATGGGCAGGCCCATGATACCAGTGCCAATGAATCCGATTTTAGCCATGAAGAAATCCTCTTGTTTGGGGCGGGCAAGGGCTGAGGTGTTGGGGTGTTAAGGGTGTTGAGCTTTTGAGCTTTTGAGCTTTTGAGCTTTTGTGGCGAGGGAGCAAGCTCCCTCGCCACAAAAAGCAGAAGCAAAAGCCACACAAGCAGAGGCACAAACGCCAAGTCACCGCAGCAAATCGTGCTCTCACATCACGTTATGCGTCTTCAGCCAATCAAGCCCGGCTTCGGTGGTGGTCAGGGGTTTGTATTCGCAGCCGATCCAGCCGTCGTAGCCAATGCGCTTGAGGTGTTCGAACAGGAAGCGGTAGTTGATTTCACCTGTGCCCGGTTCATGCCGGCCGGGGTTGTCGGCCAGTTGTACATGGTGGATCAGCGGCAGCTGCGCTTCTAGGGTGCGGGCCAGGTCACCTTCCATGATTTGCATGTGGTAGATGTCGTATTGCAGGAACAGGTTGCTGCTACCGACCTGCTCGCGGATCTCCAGCGCCTGGGCGGTGGTGGTCAGGTAGAAACCGGGGATGTCGCGGGTGTTGATCATCTCCATCACCAGACGAATGCCGGCGGTTTCCAGCCGGGCGCTGGCGTATGTCAGGTTGTCGATAAAGGTCTGCCGCACCAGGGCAGGGTCGCCGTCCGAAGGGGTGATGCCGGCCAGGCAATTGACCTGAGTGTTGCCCAGAACCTTGGCGTATTCGATGGCCAGGTCGACCCCGGCGCGGAACTCTTCGACCCGGTCCGGATGGCAAGCGATGCCGCGTTCGCCCTTGGCCCAGTCGCCGGCCGGCAGGTTGAACAGCACTTGGGTCAGGCCGTGCTCGTCCAGTTGCGCCTTGATCTCGGCAGAACCGAACTCATAAGGAAACAGGTATTCGACACCGGTGAACCCTGCATTGGCCGCGGCGGCGAAACGCTGCAGGAACGGCTGCTCGGTGAACAGCATCGACAGGTTGGCGCATAAACGGGTCATGAATTTCTCCGATTGTTCAAAGGGTCAGGCCATCAGATTGATGGAGGTCGGGGCGTCGGCGGCGCATTCGGCCAACGCTTCGAATTCGTTGATTGCATTGATCTCGGTGCCCATCGCGATGTTGGTCACCCGTTCCAAAATGACTTCGACCACCACCGGCACCCGGTGCTGGGCCATCAGCGCCCGGGCCTCGGCAAACGCCGCTTGCAGGTGCGCCGGATCGGTCACCCGCAGCGCCTTGCAGCCCAGGCCTTCGGCGACCGCCACATGGTCGACGCCGTAGCCCTCCAGTTCCGGCGCGTTGATGTTATCGAACGCCAGTTGCACACAATAATCCATGTCGAAACCCCGTTGGGCCTGGCGGATCAAACCCAGGTACGAGTTGTTCACCACCACGTGAATGTAGGGCAGCTTGAACTGCGCACCCACGGCCAGTTCCTCGATCATGAACTGGAAATCGTAATCGCCGGACAGCGCCACCACCTGGCGCTGCGGATCGGCCTTGACCACGCCGAGGGCGGCGGGAATCGTCCATCCCAGGGGCCCGGCCTGCCCGCAGTTGATCCAGTGCCGCGGCTTGTAGACGTGCAGGAATTGCGCGCCGGCAATCTGCGACAGGCCAATGGTGCTGATGTAGCAAGTGTCCTGGCCGAAAAAACGGTTCATCTCTTCGTACACGCGCTGCGGCTTGACCGGCACGTTGTCGAAATGGGTTTTGCGTTGCAGGCTGCTTTTGCGTTGCTGGCAACTGGTGAGCCAGGCGCCGAAGTTCTTCAGGCGCCCGGCGGTGTGCCATTCGCGGGCGACTTCCAGCAGCATCGTCAAGGCGCTGCCAGCGTCCGAGACGATCCCCAGTTCCGGCATCAGCACCCGGCCGATTTGCGTCGGTTCGATGTCGATATGAATGAACCGCCGGCCCTCGGTATACACCGGGATCGAGCCGGTGTGACGGTTGGCCCAGCGGTTGCCGATGCCGATCACCACGTCCGATTCCAGCATCGTCGCGTTGCCATAGCGGTGCGAGGTCTGCAAGCCGACCATGCCGGCCATGTGCGGGTGATCATCGGGAATGCAGCCCCAGCCCATCAGCGTTGGGATCACCGGGATGCCGGTCAGCTCGGAGAACTCCACCAGCAGCGCCGAGGCATCGGCGTTGATGATGCCGCCGCCGGCGACGATCAGCGGGCGCTCGGCCTGATTGAGCAGGGCCATGGCTTTTTCCGCTTGCTGGCGGCTGGCCTTGGGCTTGACCACCGGCAGCGGCTCATAGGCCTCGATATCGAACTCGATCTCGGCCATTTGCACGTCGAACGGCAGGTCGATCAACACCGGGCCGGGTCGGTCACTGCGCATGATCTGGAACGCTTTCTGGAACACGTAGGGCACCTGGCCGGGTTCGAGCACGGTGGTGGCCCACTTGCACACCGGCGCGGCGATGCTGGAAATGTCCACGGCCTGGAAGTCTTCCTTGTGCAACCGGGCGCGGGGTGCCTGGCCGGTGATGCAGAGGATCGGGATCGAGTCGGCGGACGCCGAATACAGGCCGGTGATCATGTCCGTGCCGGCCGGGCCCGAGGTGCCGATGCACACCCCGATATTGCCAGCGACGGCGCGGGTGTACCCCTCCGCCATGTGCGACGCGCCTTCCACGTGGCGGGCCAGCACATGGTCGATGCCACCGAGTTTTTTCAGCGCGGCGTACAGCGGGTTGATCGCCGCACCGGGGATGCCGAAGGCGGTGTCGATACCTTCACGGCGCATGACCAGGACGGCGGCTTCGATGGCTTTCATGAGGGGCATGGTGCTCTCCTTGATTCGATATTTTTCGTACATTCACAGCATCCGTTTGCTAGCCTGCTTTGTGAATCGTCGCTTTTATCGTTTCTGTCGGTATCAGGAGTATCGAATGGATCGTTACACGGAACTGCGCAGCTACGTCCTGATCGCCTCCCGTGGCAGCTTTGCCGCGGCGGCGCTGGCCGATGGCGTGACACCGGTGATCATGGGCCGGCGCCTGACCGCTTTGGAGCAACGGCTGGGGGTCAAGTTGATCCACCGTTCCACCCGCGGCCTGACCCTCACCGAACTGGGCGAGGCGTACTTGGAGCAGGCCAAGGTGTTGCTGCAGTCATTCGATGAGATCGACGCCAGCATCAGCGACAACCGCAGCGCGGTACGCGGGCACTTGATGATCACCGCGCCGGCCGGTTTCGGTCGCCGCCACGTCGCGCCCCATGCGCCGGAATTCCAGGCGCGTTTCCCCGATCTGAAGCTATCGCTGGACCTCACCGACAACGTCATTGACCTGGTGCGCGAAGGCTACGACATGAGCATCCGCATCGGCGAAGTGCTCGACCCCAACTACGTGGCGATCACCCTGGCCGCCAACCGCCGGGTGGTGTGTGGCGCGCCGAGTTACTTCGCCCGGCACGGCACGCCGCAGACCCTCGAAGACCTGGCTCGGCACAATTGCCTGGCGTTCAACTTGCAGGGCGGGCAGCACCGTGGCTGGACCTTTCAGAAGGATGGTAAGCAGGTGGCAGTCAAAGTCGCCGGCAACCTGTACTGCAACGATGGCGAGTTGCTGTTTGATTGGGCCAAACGTGGGCTGGGCATTTGCTGGCGGTCGGTCTGGGAAATCCAGAGCGAGCTGCTCAGCGGCGAACTCACCACGGTGCTCGATGAGTTCGCCTTGCCCAGCTACGACATCCAGGGCGTGTACCCGCAGCAGCATTACCTGCCGGCCAAGGTGCGGTTTTTTATCGCCTTCCTCAAGGAAGTCTATAGCCGCCCCGGTTACTGGGTGCGTGCTTAGACCAGGGTCAAGGATACCGGCGGCAAGCCCTGGATCTGGCCTTTCACCTCTGCCGGGCCTTCGGCGAAAAACATGCCGGTGAACGAGCCGGTGGTGATCACAAAGTCCTGCGGCAACGTCTGGCCCTGGCCGGTGTGATGATTGACCAGCCACGGCAGCAGGCGTCGCGGATCGCCCGCCGGGTTGGCCACCGCCGACGGCACGATGCTGTCGCCGTTGAGGGTAAAGCTGAGCTGCGGTTGAGTGAACGGGAAGCCCGGGTCGTAGGGCACGAACTCGCTGACGATCAGCGCGCCGTGGTTGAGCAGATCAGATAACTGGCTCAAGGGCTCGACCTTCGGAAACGCGGCAAAACGGCTGGACACGATTTCGATGCTCGCGGCCATTTCTCCAATTCCGGCCAGCACTTCTTCCTCACTGTATGCCTCGTCACGCGGGGTGAAGGCGCGGTTGAAGCGGAAGGCGATTTCCAGCTCCAGGCCAACCGGCGCATAAACGCCGCGTTCGAACTGGCTGCCGGCGGGGAACAGGCAATCGCGCGGCAGCGGCGAGCCCTGGATCGGGCCGGTGTGGGATTTCGAACCGATCTTCCAGCCGCCCGCCTGTACGCCGCGCAGGCGCAGGATTTCCTGCTGGGTGAGGTAGGCGGTGGCCAGGTCTTCGGGGTACAGCGCGTTGTCGAGTTCGCCCAATGGGCTGCGTTCACGTTGTGCGTCGACCAGCAGTTGCGCCAGGCGCGAAGGATTGGATGCAGTAGTCAAAATGTCGCTCCATTGATGGCCCCGCCCGCAGGCGGGGTGGGTCAGTTATTTGATGCTGACGGGCGCCGGGTCCACGACGGGTGTCGAGGGCTGCGCCGGTTTGCTGTACTCGAACTTGTTTTGCGGCTTCATGCGGAACGACAGCACCACGCCGATCGCCAGCAACACGATGCTGACCAGGAACGGGAGCTGCCAGTTGCCGAACTTGTCGATCAGCAAACCGGCGGCCACCGGGCTGACAATCGCCGCCATTGCCGAGCCGGTGTTCATCATGCCACTGGCGGTGCCGCAATGGTCCGGGGCAATGTCCATGGGGATCGCCCACATTGGCCCGATGGTCATTTCCGAGAAGAAGAAACCGATCGCCAGGCAGGCCAGGGAGATGTGCATGTCCTTGGTGAACATCAGCGGCACCAGCGACAGCAGCGTCAGCCCCAGGCACACCGCGACCATCAGGCTGCGCGCCTTGTTCAGGTCTTTGGTGCGCGCGTAGATGCGGTCACTGACGATGCCACCCAGGGTGTCGCCGACCACGCCGCCGAAGAACACGGTGGAGGCGAAGATCGCGGTGTTCTTCAAGTCCAGGCCCATGTTCATGAAGTACATCGGCACCCAACTGAGCAGTAACCACAACGTCCAGCCGTAGCAGAAGTACACGATGGTCACCGGCGCCATGCGCCGGAACAAACGACCCCAGGCCAGCGGCGCGGTGCTTTTGACTTTCGGTGGCGGCAGGGTGGCCAGTTCTTCCTGGGAGATGCGCGGGTGGTCTTTCGGCAGTTCGGTGAACGTCAGGGCCCAGATCGCGACCCAGACAAAGCTGATGGCGGCGCACACGTAGAACGACTCACGCCATCCGTAAGTGGCCATTACTGCAATCATCGCCGCCGGTGCCAGGGCATTGCCGAGACGGGCGAAAGCGTGGGTGATGCCTTGGGCGAAGCCGCGTTTTTCCTTGGGAATCCAGCGTGACATGGCAGCGGTGGCCGCGGGGAAGGTTGCACCTTCACCGAGACCGAGCAGTACCCGGGCGATGATCAGCGAAACGAAGCCGCCGGCCAGGCCGGTGAGCACCGTGGCGCCGGCCCAGATCAGGCCGCAGACGATCAGCGTGCGTTTGGCACCGAACCGGTCGCTCACCCAGCCGCCGATGATTTGAAAGATCAGGTAGGGATAGGCAAAAGCAGAGAAGACGATGCCGATCTCTGTTTTGGTCAGGTTGAATTCCTTACCGAACCCGACCGCCGCCGTACTGACGTTGACCCGGTCGAGGTAGGTAATGAAGTACATGGCGCACAGCATGAAAAGCACCACCGTGGTGGGGCGCAGACGTAAAAATCTCATGTTCTATCTCCAGTTTCTTATTGTTCACGCTGACAAACGCGTTGATTCGGGATAGTTAGTCGAAGCACGGAGCGGCGAACAGGTCGCCGCTCCGGTTACATCAATCGCGCCGCAACGGCACGGATTGCCCTCCCAGGTAATCCATGGCGGCAAGTACGCCGCTCGATTGCAGTTTCACGCCGGCCATCTGCAGGCCCATTTCGCAGCCCGTCAGAGTGGCCATCAACATCAGGTCATTGCAATCACCCAAATGGCCGATGCGGAACATCCGGCCCTTCATCTTGCCCAGGCCCGTTCCCAGCGACATGTCGAAGCGCTCGTAAATAGTCTTGCGCACAACATCGGCGTCGATGCCTTCGGGGGTCATCACGCCGGTCAATACCGGGCTGTAGACGCTCGGGTCGGCGCACTGGATTTCCAGGCCCCACGCGCTGACGGCGGTGCGGCAGGCATGGGCCAGACGGTTGTGGCGGATGAAGACGTTGTCCAGCCCTTCGCCAAGGATCATGTCCAGCGCTTCAGACAAGCCATACAGCAGGTTGGTGTTCGGGGTGTACGGCCAATAGCCGGTTTTGTTCATCTCGACGATTTCGTCCCAGGCCCAGAAGCTGCGCGGCAGGCCGGCGGTTTTGCTGGCTTCGATGGCTTTGGGCGAGAGGGCGTTGAAACTGATGCCCGGCGGCAGCATCAGGCCTTTTTGCGAGCCGGAAACGGTGACGTCGACACCCCATTCGTCATGCCGGTAGTCAGCCGAAGCGAGGCCGGAAATGGTGTCGACCAGCAACAGGGCGGGGTGGCCGGCGGCGTCGATCGCTTTGCGCACGGAGGCGATGTCCGAGGTCACACCGGTGCTGGTTTCGTTGTGTACCACGCACACGGCTTTAATACGGTGGGCGCTGTCGCCGCGCAGGTGTTGTTCAATCATTTGCGCATCGACGCCACCGCGCCAGCCTTCAATGCCGGGATGACCGATGAACTGCGGCTTGAGCCCCAGGCTGAGGGCCATTTTTTGCCACAACGTGGCGAAGTGGCCGGTTTCGAACATCAGCACTTCATCGCCAGCACTCAGGGTATTGCACAGTGCGGCTTCCCAGGCACCGGTGCCCGACGCCGGGTAAATGACCACGGGGTGTTGAGTTTTGAAGATTTTTTTGATGCCGTCGAGGACCTTGAGTCCCAGCTCACCGAACTCTGGACCACGGTGGTCGATGGTCGGGTAACTCATGGCGCGGAGGATGCGATCCGGCACTGGGCTGGGGCCAGGAATTTGCAGGAAGTGACGGCCGGCGGGATGGAAATCAAGTTTCAGCATGGGTGACTCCTATTGTTTTTGTATTTTGAATGCAAAATACGTTAGCACGGCTTCTTGCTGTGTCAAACCCTGTATTTGCGCTAATATTCGGCACTAACCGGGATATTTTCGAATAAGGAAATGGCTCAAAAGCCATGTTGATGAGGATTTTGCATGCAAAATATTGAAGATTCGGGCGAGTTGAGCAGCCCGCTGTTGATGCCCAAAGTCGAACGTCAACGCCTGCACGACATGGTCGTAGAGCACTTGCGCAGCTTTATCACTGAAGGGGTGTTAGCCCCAGGCAAGAAACTCAACGAGCGGGAACTGTGCGAAACCCTGGGCATTTCCCGCACACCATTGCGCGAAGCGTTGAAGGTTTTGGCGGTCGAGGGCCTGATCGAAATCAACCCCAACCGTGGCGCAAGCGTGGCGCGCATGTCGGAGTTGGAGATTCGCGAAACCTTCGAGCTGATGAGCGGCATTGAGGCCTTTGCCGGCGAACTGGCCTGTGAGCGCATCACCGCGCAAGAGCTGGAAGAAATCAAAGCGCTGCATTACGCCATGGTGGTCAGCAAGAATCAGAACGACTTGCCGGGCTACTACCAGCGCAACCGCGCGATCCATGACCTGATCAACCTCGCCGCGCGCAACTCGGCGCTGCGTCAAGTGTACCTGTCGCTGAACCGCCGCATCCACGCCTTGCGCTTCCTCTCCAACCAACAGGCACCGAAGTGGGACCGCGCGCTGCACGATCACGAAGAAATGATCGAGGCCCTGCAAGCCCGGGACGGCAAACGTTTGAGCGAGATCCTGCGGCATCACTTGCTGGAAAAACGCGACGCGCTGATGTTGATGGTGCGTGACGACGCCGAGCATCCGGATTCCATTCGCCGCTGAACCCTTCCACCCAGGAGCCTGACCATGGCGCGTGACCTCGACACTTTGCTCGCCGCGTGTGCCGAGCGTTTACCGCAACTGCAACAGCAACGGCTGATGCTCTATGCCGGCGCCAACCTGCCGAGCACCCGTGCGATGGCGGCCTACAGCCCGGCGCTCAGCGCGTACCCGGCGATGGGCCCGATTGGTTGCAAGGAGCAACCGGAAACGGAACTGGTCAGCGAGCTCGAACGGCAAACCAGCCAGGCCGCCATGACCCTGTTTGGCGCTGCGTGGGCTGAAGTTCGCTTGGCCAGTTGCACCTTGGCCAACCTGGCGATTTTCCACGCTTACTGCCAGCCGGGGGACCACCTGTTGGCACCGGCGGCTGAGCATGGCGGGCATTTGAGCCAGCGGCGCGGCGGTACACCGCAGATGGCCGGTCTGGTGGTTGACGATTTGCCCTACGATCGCCGCGCCTGCCGCCTCGACACCGCGGGCGCGGTGCAGAAGATCGAACAGATCAAGCCGCGCCTGGTGATCCTTGGGCGCAGCATCATGCTCAAGGCCGACGACATCGCGCCAGTGGTGCAAGCGGCGCGCGAGGTGGGGGCCAAGACCCTGTTCGATGCCTCCCACGTCCTGGGCCTGATTGCCGGCGGTACTTACCCGAATCCGTTTGATGCGGGAGTCGACCTGATCAGCAGTTCGACTTACAAAACCCTGCCCGGACGCCCGCAAGGTCTGGTGCTGGGACGCGATCCGCAAGACGCAGCCGCACTGCGCGAATTACTCGACACGCGGATGCTGGCCAACTATGACGCCGGGCGCTTGCCGTCGCTGCTGGTTACGTTGACCGAGGCCCAGCGTGACGGCACCGATTACGCCGCGAGTATTGTCGCCAATAGCGCCGCGTTGCACCGCGCCTTGCTCAGCGCCGGCCTGCCGGTCATCGCGGCCCATGGCGACGAGGTGCACACTCATCAACTGCTGCTGCCACTGGCGCCTGGCGCGGAGCCACGGGCGGTGATGGTCGCATTGCAGAGCCACGGCATCCTCATCGGCACCTGTGTCGACCCTTCCATGGCCGGCCACCAAGCGCTGCGTCTGGGCACGCAATTCATCACTCGGCAGGGCTTGCGCACCACGCACATGCTCGCAGTCGCACGATTATTGGCGCAGGTCCTGCAAGTCGATGCCAGCGGGCGGTTGCAGTTTGCGGCAAGGGGCAATCCGGCGGCTTCGCTGGCGGCGATCACTCAATTACTCGCGGCAGAAACCCACTGAGTTGTTGCGTTCAATAATGCATATTGAATTCAAAATGCAAAATCGGTAACACTGGCCGTCCTTTCAAACAATAAGAATTCCGTCGCCGCTGGCGGAAGCGAGGACTGCCATGACTGATTTTCTGCGTAGAGGCAACCTGACGGTCGCGCCTGCATTGCTGCATTTCATTGAAGACGAAGCACTGCCCGGCACCGGCGTGGACCCTGCAGCGTTCTGGCGCGGCGTCGATCAATTGGTCCATGACCTCGCACCGCGTAACCGTTCGCTGCTGCACAAACGTGATGTGTTGCAAGCGCAACTCGATGCCTGGCACCGCAACCACCCGGGGCCGGTGCAGGACAAAGTGGTGTACCGCAACTTTCTGCAGTCGATTGGTTACTTGCAACCGGTGCGCTCCGCCGTCGCCGTCACCACCGCCAACGTCGACAGCGAGATCGCCACCCAGTCCGGCCCGCAACTGGTGGTGCCGGTGATGAATGCACGTTACGCCCTGAACGCGGCGAATGCGCGTTGGGGTTCCTTGTACGACGCGCTGTACGGCACCGACGCGATTGCCGATGAGGAAGGCGCGCGCAACTCGCCTGGTTTCAACGCCGCCCGAGGCCAGAAAGTCGTGGCCTTTGCCCGCGGTTTTCTTGATCGCAGCGTGCCGCTGACCTCGGGCTCCCACACCGATGCCACGGGCTATCGCATCGAGAACGGTCAATTGCAGGTCAGCCTCGCCAACGGTTCGCGCAGCGGTCTGGAACGGCCGCAACAGTGGTTGGGTTTTCAGGGCGAGGCGGGCGCGCCCACCGCGTTGCTGCTGGTCAACAACGGCCTGCACATCGAAATCCAGATCGACGCCGCCAGCGCCATCGGTGCCACCGATCCCGCGCACATCAAGGACGTGGTGCTGGAAGCGGCGCTGACCACCATCATGGATTGCGAGGATTCCGTGGCCGCCGTCGACGCTGCAGACAAGGTGCTGGTGTACCGCAATTGGCTGGGGCTGATGAAAGGCGACCTGAGTGAAACCCTGGAGAAAAACGGTCGCACACTGATTCGCCGGCTCAACCCGGACCGCCAGTGGACTCGCGCCGATGGCTCGTCGCTGAGCGTGCCCGGCCGTTCACTGATGCTGGTGCGCAACGTCGGGCACTTGATGACCACGCCAGCGCTGATCGATAACGAAGGCAACGAGGTCCCGGAAGGCATCCTCGACGCGGTGGTCACCAGCCTTGCGGCGATGCACGATCTGCAGCGACGCGGCAATTCGCGCACCGGCAGCGTGTACATCGTCAAACCGAAAATGCACGGCCCGGAAGAAGTGGCGTTCACCGACCAGTTGTTCAGCGCCGTCGAAGCCTTACTCGGGCTCGCGGCCAACACCCTGAAAATGGGCATCATGGACGAAGAGCGGCGCACCACCCTCAACCTCAAGGCCTGCATTGCTCAGGCCACCGAGCGCCTGGTGTTCATCAACACCGGGTTCCTCGACCGCACCGGCGACGAGATGCACAGCGCCATGGAAGCCGGGCCAATGTTGCGCAAGGGTGGAATGAAATCCAGCGCGTGGCTCAAGGCTTATGAGCGCAATAACGTGTTGATTGGCCTCGATTGCCAGTTGCAGGGCAGGGCGCAGATCGGCAAAGGCATGTGGGCCATGCCGGACCTGATGAGCGCAATGCTTGACCAGAAAATCGCCCATCCGCAGGCCGGCGCGAGCACCGCATGGGTGCCGTCACCGACCGCCGCGACCCTGCACGCGATGCACTATCACCAGGTGGATGTCACGGCGGTGCAGACTCAACTTCTGCAAGGGCTGTCAGCCAGTGAAATCAGTGAGCTGCAGGACCCTTTGCTGGAAGTGCCGGTCGGTCGCGTGGGCGATTGGGACGCCCAGGCCATCAGCGAGGAACTGGACAACAATGCGCAAGGCTTGCTCGGTTATGTGGTGCGCTGGGTCGACCAGGGCGTCGGCTGCTCCAAGGTTCCGGATATCCACGACGTCGGGCTGATGGAGGATCGCGCCACACTGCGGATCTCCAGCCAACACATGGCCAACTGGCTGCGGCATGGCGTGGTCAAGCACGATCAAGTCATGGCCACCCTCAAGCGCATGGCGCGCGTGGTCGACGCGCAGAATGCCGGCGACAGCGCCTATCAACCGATGGCTCCGGACTTCGACAAGTCGCTGGCGTTCTCCGCCGCGTGTGCGCTGGTATTCGAGGGCACCGAGCAACCTAACGGTTACACCGAGCCACTGTTGCATCGGTTCCGCCAGCTCCATAAGGGCTGAATCACAGCCTGCGGCACTGATCGCGCTTCAACTGTCGTCGATGTTGTCGATGTGCTTGAAGCGTTCGATCAGAAAGTCGATCAGGCTCCGTACCCGCGCCGACAGGTGCAGTTGCTGCGGGTAGATGGCGTACACATCGGCGCGGGTCGGCGTCTGGTCTTCCAGGACCAGACGCAACCGGCCGCTGCGCACGTAACGCGCGATGTCCCATTCGGCGCGTAACAGAATGCCGAACCCTTCCAGCGCCCAGTTCAGGGCCACTTCACCGTCGTTGCAGCCCAGTGCGCCGTGCACTTTGACGTTCTGCGTGTGGCCGCCGTTGCTGAAGCTCCAGACCCCATAAGGCGTCTCGTTCTGGCGGATGAAAATGCAATTGTGCTGCTGCAATTCGGCGAGTTTTTGCGGCGTACCGTGCTTGTCCAAGTACAGCGGCGAGGCACATAGCAAGCGTCGATTGGAAGCGATCTTGCGCGCGTGGAAAGCCGCGTCCGGCATGCTGCCGAATCGGATGCCCAGATCGAAACCGTGGGTGGTCAGGTCCAGCGGGTGATCGCTGATTTCCAGCTGGATTTCCACCTCCGGGTACTGCGCATAAAACGCCGCGAGCGCCGGGCCGATGTAGCGCCGGCCGAATCCCAACGACGCGTTGACGCGGATCAGGCCCTTGGGTGTAGCGCGGCTGCTGCTGACCATTTGTTCCAGCTCGTTGATCTGCGTGAGGATCCGCGCGGCCTGGGCGAAATACAACTCGCCTTCCGAGGTCAGGCTCATCGAGCGAGTAGTGCGGTTAACCAGCCGAATGCCGAGCCGGGCTTCCAGCGCAGTCAGGCGCTTGCTCACTGCCGGCGGCGTCACGCCCAGCTCCCGCGCGGTCGCCGCGAGGCTGCCTTTGTTGGCCAGCAGGTGGAAAAACGACAAATCCAAGGTCTGGCTCATTGGTAACTCAAAGTTATGGATGTAGTGATTGGGAATAACTCACCCCTATTTGTTCACTACATATACTCCGATCACACCTCGCTTGGACAGTCCGGTCCGGCGGGAAACAACAAGAACGTGAGACGAGTGGAGTTGATCATGAGTGCCTACAAAATTGCTGCGGTTCCAGGTGACGGTATTGGTGTGGAAGTGATTGCCGCGGGCGTCGAGGTGCTGCAAGCCTTGTCAAAAAAATCCGGTTTCGCCCTCGACTTCAAACACTTCGATTGGAACTCCGACAACTACCTGAAGAACGGCTACTACATTCCCGAAGGTGGCCTGGACGAACTGAAAACCTTCGACGCGATTTTCTTCGGCGCGGTCGGTGCGCTCAATGTGCCGGACCACATTTCCCTCTGGGGCCTGCGCCTGCCGATCTGCCAGGGCTTCGATCAATACGCCAACGTGCGTCCGGCCCGCGTGCTGCCGGGGGTGAAAAGCCCGTTGCTCAACGGTGACCAGATTGACTGGGTGGTGGTACGGGAAAATTCCGAAGGCGAGTATTCGGGCAATGGCGGTCGGGTGCATCGCGGCTTGCCGGAAGAAGTCGCCACCGAAGTCTCGGTGTTCACTCGGGCCGGTGTGGAGCGCATCCATCGTTTTGCCTTCGAGCTGGCGCGCAGCCGTCCGCGCAAGCACCTGACCATGGTTACCAAGTCCAACGCCCAGCGCCACGGCATGGTGTTGTGGGACGAGATTTTCTACGAAGTCGCCAAGGACTTCCCTGACGTGAAGATCGACAAGGAACTGGTCGACGCCGTGACCACGCGCATGGTGCTCAAGCCGTCGACTCTCGACGTGATAGTCGCCACCAACCTGCACGCCGACATCCTGTCGGACCTCGCCGCCGCGCTGTCCGGCAGCCTGGGCATTGCGCCGACCGCCAACCTCAACCCGTCGCGCAAATTCCCGTCGATGTTCGAACCGATCCACGGCTCCGCTTTCGACATCACCGGCAAAGGCGTGGCCAACCCGATCGCCACCTTCTGGACCGCCGCCATGATGCTCGAACACCTCGGCGAAGCGGCTGCTGCCAAGCAACTGATGTCGGCGATCGAGGCGGTGACTGAAAGCGGCTTGCACACCCCGGACCTGGGCGGCACCGCCACAACACGGCAGATCACCGATGCGGTCATTGCCTTGATCAACCGCTGATGTTTTCGATCGATTCACAGTAGTACTGCGGCACAACGCCCTGGGGCGGATCGCTGGATCCGACCCTCGGGCATTTCCTGACAACAATAAAAAATCAGGGCCCTGTCATGAAAAGAATAGTTGGCAAACTCTACGTACAAGTATTGATCGCCGTGATCCTCGGCGCCCTCGTCGGGGTGCTCGTTCCGGAAACCGGCACCGCGCTCAAACCCCTGGGCGACGCCTTTATCAAGCTGATCAAAATGCTCCTGGCACCGGTGATTTTCCTCACGGTGGTCACCGGCATCGCGCGCATGGAAAACATGAAGGAGCTGGGCCGCGTCGGCTTTCGCGCATTGCTGTATTTCGAAGTGGTGTCGACCCTTGCATTGGTGCTGGGTCTGATCGTGGTGGACGTGTTCAAACCGGGCGCCGGCATGAACATCGACGTCGCGACCCTCGACACCTCGAGCCTGGCGACGTACACCACGGCGGTGAAACACGCTTCGTTCATGGATTTCGTCATGAACATCATCCCCGACACCATCGTCGACGCCTTCGCCAAAGGCAACGTCCTGCAAATCCTGCTGTTTTCAATCCTGCTCGGGATCGCCCTGGCGCATGTCGGGCCGCGCGGCAAAGTGTTCGTCGATACGCTGGATAGCCTGATGCAGGGCATGTTCCGTATCGTCAACATGGTCATGCGCCTGGCGCCGATCGGCGCGTTCGGCGCCATCGCGTTCACCATCGGCAAGTACGGTTTCGGCTCGTTGTTTTCCCTCGGCAAGCTGATGGCTTGCGTGTACCTGACCTGTGCGGTGTTCGTGATTTTCGTGCTCGGGCCGATCTGTCGCTACAGCGGTTTCAGCCTGTGGAAGTTCCTCAAGTTCATCAAGGAAGAACTGTTCACGGTGCTGGGCACCAGCTCTTCGGAGTCGGTGCTGCCACAGATGATTTCGAAGATGGAAAAGGCCGGCGTCTCGAAACCGGTGGCGGGGATGATCATTCCCTCAGGGCTGACGTTCAACCCGGACGGGCAGGCGATCTACTACACCATCGCAGCGATTTTCATCGCCCAGGCCACCAACACACCACTGACTCTGACCGATCAACTGATCGTGCTGGCGGTGCTGATGTTTACCTCCAAGGGCTCGGCCGGGGTGACCGGTTCCGGCTTCATCATTCTCGCGGCGACCCTGTCGTCCCTCGGCACAATTCCAGTGGCCGGCATGGTGTTGTTGCTCGGTGTCGACCGCTTTATGTCGGAGGCCCGGGCGATCACCAACACCATCGGCAACGGCGTCGGCACCATGGCCATTGCCAGGTGGGTAGGGGCGCTGGACACGGTGAAGATGCACAAGGCGTTGAACGGAGAGGTGGAGGACGAAAAATCCGTCGGTGTGCAGGTTGCGAACGCGGAGGTTGCCGGCAGTCTGCCCACATTGACGCGGTCATCTGCTTCGGCCCAAGGCGCAATGCCGACCACCGGAAAGGCACTTTCATCCTGAAAACATTGACTTAGAGCGGACGATCAGTGACGGCGAGAGCGAAGACTCGCCGTCACAACTAGATACAACTCCATTGCAATTGTTAATAATTGCTATTAACAAATGTAAATAATTCGTTATCATCGCGCTCAGCGTAGCCCTTTGCCATAGTCGATCATCCCCGCGAGCTGGCAGTAAGGCCTTACGTTTCCCTTCTCTTCGTAGGATTCTTCGCGATGCTCCGTCCCTTTATTCCCACCTTCTCCGGTGCTTTGGCCCTGGGTCTTTCGGCCTCTGTTCTGGCGGCGCCGGTCAATTTCAATTTGCCCGCTCAACCGTTGTCGACATCGTTGACCCAACTGGGTCAAACCAGCGGTCTGCGGGTGAACTTCGACGCGCAATCGGTGGCCGGTAAACAGGCGCCTGCCTTGCGTGGCACGCTGGAGCCAGCGCAAGCGTTGAACCAATTGCTGGTGGGTAGCGGCCTCGGCGCCACGGTAGAAGGGAATTCGGCACGGGTGTATGCCCCTCAAGCGCAAACCAGCGCGGGCACCATGACCCTGGGCAACGTGAACATCAATGCGGATGCGGGCATCGCTGGCACCAGCACCACCGAGGGCACCGGTTCCTACACCACCGGCGCCATGAGCACCGCGGTCGGCCTGCCGCTGTCGGTCCGCCAGACCCCGCAGTCGGTCAGCGTAATCACCCGTCAGCGCATCGAAGACCAAGGCATGAACGACCTCAACGATGTGGTCAAGTACGCCCCCGGCCTGACCCTGCGCAAGTTCGGCGGCGACCGCCAGCAGTTCCTGGCACGCGGCTTCACCATCGACAACTTGATGTACGACGGCCTGCCGACCAGCATCAGCACCTTCACCCTCGACACCATCACGGGCGCCGACCTGGCGATGTACGACCGCGTGGAAGTGGTGCGCGGCGCTACCGGTTTGATGACCGGCGCCGGCAGCCCGTCGGCGACCCTGAACCTGGTGCGCAAGCGTCCGACCGCCACGCCGCAGGTGAGCATCACCACCAGCGCCGGCAGTTGGGACCGCTACCGTACCGAGGTCGACGCCTCGAACAAACTTAACGAGAACGGCACCTTGCGCGGTCGCGTGGTCGCGGCTTACGAAGATGACAAGAGCTACATCGACGTTCGCGAAAAAGATCGCCAGACCTTCTACGGCGTTCTCGAAGCCGACCTGAGCGATTCCACCACCTGGACCATCGGCGCCTCCAAGCAGCGCGACGATGCCACGTCCGACTGGGGCAGCCTGCCGTCTGGTCCGAACGGCGAAGACCTGCACCTGTCGCGCTCCAGCTTCTTGAGCAACGACTGGGCGTACTGGGATCGCGACAACGTCAGCCTGTTCACCGACCTGACCACGCGCTTCAACAATGGCTGGACCTCGAAACTGGCGTTCGCCAAGATCTGGGCCGAATCCAACACCTTCTCCAGCTACCTGAATCCGGCACCGGGCGGCAACTTTACCCAGGCGTCGGGCCAGTACGACACCACGGATACTCAGACCAACGTCGACGGCCAATTGTCCGGCCCGTTCCAGTTGTTCGGTCGCGAACATGAGTTGACGATCGGCGCCAGCCGTCGCCAAGAGAAGTTCGACCAGAAAGGTGGTTTCTGGAACGCCGCCACCCCGATCAACATTTATAACTTCGACCACGGCAGCATTCCGAAGCCGACGCAGGAAAGCCGTCAGCCGTACCAGAGCCGCAACACCGCCACCGAAGAGGGCGTCTACGTTGCCGCGCGTTTCAACCCGATCGATCCGCTGCACGTGATCCTCGGCAGCCGCGTCAGCTGGTATGACTACGACAACCGCTCGGGCGCGGGCGACTATAAGGTCACCCAGGAAGTCACGCCGTACGCCGGCATCATCTACGACCTGAACGACACCTACTCGGTCTACGCCAGCTACACCGAAATCTTCAAGCCGCAAACCCAGCAAGACGTCGCCGGTTCGGTGCTTGATCCAATGACCGGTGAAAGCTACGAAATCGGCCTCAAGGGCGAGTACTTCGACGGCGGCCTGAACGCTTCGGTGGCGCTGTTCGACATGACCCAGGAAAACCGCGCCTATGCGATACCTGATCAGCCGGCCAGCTGCCGCGCCAGTAACCGCACCTGCTACGAAGCTGCGGGCGAAGTGCGCAGCCGTGGTGTCGACGCTGAAATCAGCGGTTCCTTGACGCCAAACTGGCAGGCTTCCGCTGCGTACACCCTGGTGTTGAGCCAATACACCAAGGACCGCACCTACGACAAAGGCGACCTGTTCGCACCGAACGTACCCAAGCACCTGTTCAAGGCTGCCACCACTTACCACTTGCCAGGCTTGCTGGAAAAAGTCCGCATTGGCGCCGACGTGCTGGGCCAGAGCAATACCTACAACCGCGTCGGCAATGGCCACGCCGAGCAGGAGGCCTACGCTGTGGTCGGCCTGATGGCCGGCTACCGCCTCGACGAGCATTGGGACGCCCGCGTCAACTTCAACAACGTGTTCGATCAGCGCTACTGGCAGGGCATCCCAACCGGCAGCGGCAGCGGCACCTACGGTGACCCGCGCAACCTGATGTTCTCGCTGAAGTGGACCCTCTGATCGTCGACGACGTCAGCCCCGCAACGCAAAACCCCGATCAGTGATCGGGGTTTTTTTTCGCCTGACATTCGTCGGTTATTGCGGCTCGCGTTTCAAGCGATCACTGGCCCGCTCCATCAACGCCCGGTCGCGCCACGCGACGCGGTTTTCCCATTCTTCCAGCGGCACCAGGGCCCGGCGTTGCGCCTCGACCGTGGCGACCAGGTCGGGCGTCCACGGGTCATGCTGGCCGCGTTCGGCGCCCATCCGTTCGTAGGCCGGGCCCATCTTCAGCGCATGCGAGCCGATGCCGCCGCGAGTGTTAAGGTCCACGGTTTCAAACGGGCCCATGAAAGCCCAGCGCAGACCAAGTCCCTGGCTGACCACTTTGTCGATGTCGGCCACCGTGCTGACGCCATCGCGCACCAGGCAATAGGCCTCGCGCAACAGCGCACCTTGCAAGCGGTTGAACACAAAGCCTTCGATTTCTTTATTCAAGCGCACCGGCGTCAGGCCTGCTTCGCTGTACAGCGCCAGGGCCGACTCGACCTGCTGCGGATCGGTGAACGGCGCCGGGACGATCTCAATCACCGGCAACAGATACGGCGGATTGCCCGGATGCGCCACCAGGCAGCGCGCGCGGCCTGGCAAGTGAGCGGCGAAGCTGGAGGCGGGCAGGGCGGAAGAAGAACTGGCGAGAATCGCCGTGGCCGGGGCAAGGCGGTCGAGTGCGTGGAACAGCTCGATTTTCAGGTCCAGCCGTTCCGGTGCGCACTCCTGCACCAGGCTGGCGTCGGCCACGGCGCTCTCCAGATCGCCCCATAACTCAACGCGGCCCAGCAGCGCTTGCGGGGTTTCGGCGAGCAAGCCATAGCGCCGCAGTTCGGCACAACGGCTGGCGATTTCTTCGCGGGCCAACTGCAAGCGCTGGGCATCTGGGTCTTGCAGGCGCACCTGCCAGCCGGCGCGGGCGAAGACGATGGCGAACGCCACGCCGATGCTGCCGGCGCCAATCACGGCGGCCACCTTGGGGGATGAGTTCATGCAGGCTCCTGTTGTTTTTTTGGGGTGAGAATCAATGAACGACGCGCACCATGGCGCGGCGTCCGGGGGCGGTGTGTACGCGGATGAAGCCGCTGAGTTGGCGATCGAGTGCCGGGTCGCCGGTGTCGACGAACACCTGGCCAAAGGGCAGGGCGGCAAGTTTCGCGCTGCTCGCCAACACATGCAGATGCGCCGGCTCGATCAGCCGCAGCAGCCTGGCGCTGAGTTGCTGGTTGCCACGTCCGAACAGGCAACCCTGGCCGCCGGTGAGACTGACCACCACATGCGCCGGATAGCGCGCGGCAAGCTCGAGCAGATCGCGCTCGTTGGCGTCGCGGCAGATGAGTTTTTTATCCAGATAAGCATCGATCCCGAGTAAGCTGCCGTCGCCTTCGAGGTGTCGCGCCAATGCCTGCAACGTCCGGCCGGGACCGAGAAAATAGACGTGCCCGGCCTGCATCCCGGTGGCGAACATCGCGGCTTCGGCCGCCACTGCGCGGTCGGGGTCGCTGCTGGACGCTTTGGCACTTTGCAGGTGTCGCGGATCGGCCGGCACTCGCGCGTAGCCGAACAACCGGGTGCTCACTCGATCATCGCGGCTGGCGACTTCGTCGATGTCGAGCAATTCGGCTTCGCGGTAGATGACCTTGCCTTCGGCACAGCCCCGGATCAGCTCCCCGGCATGTTCCGGCGAACGGGCGAACACCCCGGAATACATCTTTACGCCGCAAGGAATCCCGAGCATCGGTAGGGCGCTCGCCGCTAACGCCTGCGCGACATCCCGCGCCGTGCCATCGCCGCCGCCGAACACCAGCAAATCAACGGACTCCGCAAGTAGCGCCTCGCACGCAGCCAGGGTGTCGCGGGCCGAATGCTCAAACGAAGGCATGGCGACGATCCGCGCCGGAACACCCGCCGCCGCGCACACATCCGCACCCATCTCGCCCGCCACAGTTAGCACTTGAACATCGTCCCCGTCGCGCAGCCGCAACAGCGCACGCGCACAACGCTCATGAGCCTGCGGTTGCGCGCCCAATTGCAGCGCCCGCGCCACGGTATCGGCGCCGTCACTGCCCTTGAGGCCGGTGGTGCCGCCGAGTCCGGCGAACGGATTGATGACTAGGCCAACCTTGAACGCCATGGGTACCTGCCCTCGGATCATTGAGCGGTTGCGAGCGTCAGCATTGCCACGTAGATTGTGCGCAATACAAACTTTAGTTCGCATTCGTTCAATATTGCGTCCCGGAGGCAAGATGAGTCAACCCAGTTCAGCCCATCCTTTTATGGCCAACGCCGTGCCCGACATCAAGCAGGCGATGCTTGATGCCTTGGGTATCGATTCCGTCGAGGCTTTGTTCGAACAAATTCCCCAAGCACATCGTCTTCAAGAACTTCCCGAACTTATGGGCGGTATGCGCGCGGAAATGGCCTTGAGTCGGCACCTGCGCGACGTCCTCGGGCGCAACCGCAACTGCGCCGACAACCTGAGTTTCCTTGGCGGCGGATGCTGGCAGCACCATGTGCCGGCGATCTGCAACGAGATTGCCGGGCGCAGCGAGTTCCTCACCTCGGTGTGGGGTACGCCGTCTTCGGATCAGGGGCGCGCCCAGGCCTGGTTCGAGTTCAGCAGCCAGTTGGGTGAACTGGTCGGCTGCGAGTACGTCGGTCTGCCGGTGTACAGCTGGGGGTGCGCAGCGGGGCACGCCTTGCGCATGGCGTCACGGCTGAACGGGCGCAGCACCTTGCTGCTGCCGACGATCATTGACCCGGAACGGCTGGCGGTGATTCGCAACTATTGCGAGCCGAACATGGCCAACGAGTTGCACCTCGAATTCGTCGGCGCCGACCCGGTGACCGGCGCCATGGACCTGCACGACCTGAAAAGCAAACTCGGCAGCCACGTCGCCGCGGTGTACCTGGAAACCCCGAATTACTTCGGCCTGATCGACGGCGGCGCCGCCACCGTGGCTGAGTTGACCCACGCCCAAGGCGCGGAGTTTGTGGTCGGCGTCGACCCGATCTCCCTCGGCGTGCTGGCGCCCCCGCCGGAATACGGCGCCGACATTGTTGTCGGCACCATCCAGACCCTCGGCATCCCGATGTACGGCGGCGGTGGGCTCGGTGGATTTATCGCCACCCGCGATGAAGAACGCTACGCCCGGGAGTACCCGACCCTGCTGATCAGCATCACCACCACCCGGCGTCCCGGCGAAGTGGGGTTCGGTTTGTCGCTGGCCGAACAGTCGTCTTACGGCCTGCGTGAAAACGGCAAGGACTGGACGGGCAACTCGGTGTACCTCTGGGCCATTGCCAACGCCGTCTATATGTCGCTGATGGGGCCGCAAGGCTTCGCTGATGTTGGTGAGCTGATCGTCGCGCAAGCGCATCAGGCTGCTCGCCGCCTGCATGAACTGCCGGGGGTCTCGATCCGCTACGGCGAAGGCTTCTTCAAGGAATTCGTGGTCGACTTCAACGCCGGCGGCCAGTCCGTCGCGGCGATTAACCAGGCCTTGCTGGCCAAGGGGATTTTCGGCGGACATGACCTCAGCCAGGAGTTTCCCGATCTCGGCCAAAGTGCCTTGTACTGCGTGACCGAACTGCATCAGGACGCTGACATCGACCGCTTGGTCGCCGCCCTTCGTGAGGTATTGAGCCATGATTGAACCGGTCAAATTGCGCCGTTACCAGGGTGCCGTGTGGGATGAACCCGTGGTCATGACCTTGTCCCATCCGGGTCGTCGTGGCGTGGTGTTCCCCCAATCCAGCCAGCCTGGCGCGTTGAGTGCGATCCCGACGGCGATGCGCCGCAAAACCGCGCCGCAACTGCCGGAAATGTCCGAGCCCGACGTGCTGCGGCACTACCTGCACCTGTCGCAGCAAACCCTGGGCATGATGGGCATTTCGCTGTTCGGCACTTGCACCATGAAATACAACGCGCGGGTTAACGAGGCGATCACCGCTCGGGATGACGTTGCTCAGTTGCACCCGCGCCAGCCTGATTCAACGTTGCAAGGTTCGCTGCAAGTGATGCACAACCTTGACCTCAACCTGCGAGCGTTGTCCGGCATGGATCGCTTCGTGTTCCAGGCTGCCGGCGGTGCCGACGCGGCGTTCCTGCATGTGTGCGTGACCCGCGCTTATCACGCGGCGCGCGGTGAGCTGGACACTCGCGACGAAATCATCACCTCGATCCAGTCGCACCCGTGCAACCCGGCCACTGCCGCCACGGCTGGCTTCAAGATCATCACCTTGCCCCTCGAAGAAAACGGCTACCCGTCGCTCGAAGCGCTGAAAGCCGCGGTGTCGCCGCGCACCGCCGCTTTGATGATCAACAACCCGGACGACATGGGCATCTACAACCCGAACATCGCCGAATGGGTGCGCGTGGTGAAGGAGGCCGGTGGTTTGTGCTTCTACGATCACGCCAACTTCAACGGCGTGATGAGCAAGGTACGGGCCCGGGACCTGGGCTTCGATGCCTGCATGTTCATGCTACACAAAACCTTCGGCGCGCCGAAGGGCGGTGGCGGTCCGGCGGTCGGTGCCTACGGTTGCAGCGAGGAGCTGATTCCGTACCTGCCCGGGCCGTTGCTGGTGGAAGAGCAGGGTGCATTTCGCCTTGAGGCCGGCAGCGACCTGGGTATCGGTCGGGTGCGCGAGTTCCTCGGTAACCTGCCGCAGATCATCAAGGCTTACGCCTGGGTGCGGGCCATGGGGATCGAAGGAATTTCCGAAGCTTCGGACCTCTCAGTGCTGGCCAACAACTATATGGGCAAGCAACTCAGCCAGATCCGCGGCGTGACCTGCTCACATCCCCACGTCAAAGCCTGGCGCCTGGAGATGACCCGCTACAGCCTCGAAGTGCTGGAGCGCGAAACCGGCGTCACAGCCTACGACGTGCAGAACCGCATGGTCGATTACGGCGTCGATGCCTTTTGGCTGGCCCATGAGCCGTGGGTCATCGCCCAGCCGTTCACGCCCGAAGCCGGGGAGATGTGGTCCAAGGAAGATATCGATTACTGGATCGCGGTGTTGGCCAAGGTCTGCCAGGAGGCCTATGACGATCCGGAGTTAGTGCGCACCGCGCCGCACAACCACGTCATCGGTCGTCTCGACAATGGTCCGCTGGAAGATCCGGCACGTTGGGCGACCACCTGGCGCGCCTATCAACGCAAGCACCCCGGCGCCTGACAGCAAAAAGCCGCCGACGCACTGCGTCGGCGGCTTTTGGGTACTGCAGGGTGTCAGCCTTTCCAGTGGCCTTCGGCGTGCAGCTGAGCGAACACCTTGTCCACGGCGCGGCGGGCACGGATGACCATCTCGGCGACTTCCTCTTCGCTGATCACGAAGGGCGGCGAGAAAGAGATCGAATCGCCCTGGGGCAAGGCGCGGGTGATCAGGCCTTCTTCGAGCGCGGCGCGGGCGATCCGTGGCGCGACTTTCAGGGCCGGATCGAACGGCGTCGCAGGGTCGCGACGAGCGACGAACTCCACTGCACCCATCAGGCCCACGCCACGGATGTCGCCGACGGCCGGGTGATCGGCGAAGTTCTCGCGCAACAGCCGATGCATCAACTCACCGCGCGCGGCGGCCTGGGCGACCAGGCCTTCGTCCTCAATGATCTGCAGGTTAGTAAGTGCCACGGCGGCGGCCAACGGGTGCGCGCTGTAGGTGTAGCCGTGGGCGAAGGCGCCGTATTTTTCGCCGCCGAGCAGCAGGCCTTGCCAGATTTTTTCGGAAATGATGCACGCCGACAGCGGCACGTAAGCCGAAGTGATGCCTTTGGCGACGGTCATCAGATCTGGGCGCATGCCCATTTTTTCACTGCCGAACTGGGTGCCGAGGCGGCCGAAACCGGTGATCACTTCATCGGCGATCAGCAGCACGTCGTACTTATCGAGCACCGCCTGCATCGCCGCGTAGTAACCCGGCGGCGGCACGATCACGCCACCGGCGCCCATCACCGGTTCCATGATCATCGCGGCCACGGTGTCCGGGCCTTCGGCGAGGATCAGGTTTTCCAGGTCAGCGGCCAGGCGCGCGACGAAGGCTGCATCGCTTTGCCCCGGCTCGGCTTGCCACAGGCGATGCGGCGCGGTGGTGTGACGCACGAACGGCAGCGGCAGGTCGAACCCGGCATGCATGCCCGGCAACCCGGTGAGGCCGGCCGCGACCACGGTAACGCCGTGATAGCCGCGATTGCGCGCGATGATTTTCTTCTTCTGCGGCAAGCCGCGGGCGTTGTTGTAGTACCACACCAGTTTGACCTGAGTGTCGTTAGCGTCGGACCCGGAGTTGCCGAAAAATACCTTGGACATCGGCACCGGCGCCGACTCGATCAGCTTCTCGGCCAGCAGGATCGGTGTGTCGGTGGCCATCGACGAAAACGAATGGTAGTAGGGCAGGCGCAGTGCCTGAGCGTGCAAGGTGTCGGCGATTTCCCGGCGACCGTAACCCACGTTGACGCACCACAGGCCCGCCATCGAATCGATGTAACGCCGACCGCTGGTGTCTTCCAGCCACACGCCTTCGCCCTTGGTCATCACCAATGGACCGTTGCGCTCGTGCTCGGCCAGTGCGGTGAACGGGTGCAGAAAATAGCGCCGATCCAGGTTATGCAGATCGGTCGATGGGGTACGTGAATCCATGATCTCTCCAGTTACTCGCCAAGTATTCGGTTGATGATTTGTGCGCATTGCGGTGTTATGGGCGTTGTGCGAACATAAATGTATCACCTTAATTCCGCAACGAGGAAACAAATCATGCTGAACTTGAAAGACCCTTCACTGCTCAAGCAAGCGATCTTCGTCAATGGCGCCTGGTCGGTTCCGGCAGGTTGCGGCTGGATCGAGGTGACGAATCCGAGTACCGGTGAATTGGTCGGGCGGGTGCCCAAGGCCGGGCGTACCGAGACGGTCGAAGCCATTGAAGGGGCGGAGAAGGCGTTCCGTTTGTGGGCCGCGCGTCCGGCCGGCGAACGGGCCAAAGTGGTGAAGCGCTGGTACGACCTGATCGTCGAGAACGCCGATGACCTGGCCTTGATCCTCACCGCTGAACAAGGCAAGCCACTGGCCGAGGCCAAAGGTGAAATCCTCTACGGTGCGGCGTTCTTCGAGTGGTTTGCGGAGGAGGCCAAGCGTGTTTACGGCGAAGTCCTGCCCGCCGCGCAACCGGGTCAGCGCTTGCTGGTGCTGCGCCAGCCGATCGGCGTGTGTGCCGCGATCACTCCGTGGAATTTCCCCATGGCGATGATCCCGCGCAAGGCCGGTCCGGCCATTGCCGCCGGTTGCAGCATGGTCCTCAAGCCGGCCAGTGCCACGCCTTTTTCCGCGCTGGCCCTGGCTGAGTTGGGGCAGCGTGCCGGGTTGCCGGCTGGAGTTTTCAGCGTGGTGACCGGCGCCGCCGGGGAAGTCGGCGACGAGTTGTCGACCCATCCACTGGTGCGCAAAGTCACCTTCACCGGCTCCACCGAAGTCGGGCGTTCGTTGATGGCCAAAGCCGCTGGCACCATTAAGAAAGTCGCGCTGGAACTGGGCGGCAACGCGCCGCTGATCATCTTCGACGACGCCGATATCGACGTCGCCGTGACCGGGGCCATGGCCTCGAAATTCCGTAACATGGGCCAGACCTGCGTGTGCGCCAACCGCATCTATGTGCAGAGCGGCATTCATGACCGCTTCGTCGAGCGTTTCGCCGCCGCCGTCGCTGCGCTGAAAGTCGGCGACGGCCAGCAGGAAGGTGTGCAGCAAGGTCCGTTGATTGATGAGGCAGCGGTGCAGAAAGTCCAGCAGCACATCGATGATGCCTTGGCGCTTGGCGCGCGCATCGTCACCGGCGGCCATCGCCACGCTTTAGGCCAAACCTTCTTCGAGCCGACCGTGCTGGCCGATGTGACCGCCCAGATGCGCATCGCCGTGGAAGAAACCTTCGGCCCGGTGGCCCCGGTGTTCAAGTTCGAGACTGAAGAAGAAGTGATCGCTGCGGCTAACGACACTGAATTCGGCCTCGCTGCATACTTCTTTACCCGTGACAACGGCCGCGTCTGGCGGGTCAGTGAAGCGTTGGAAGTGGGCATTGTCGGGGTCAATACTGGCGCCACTTCTTATGAAGGCGCGCCGTTCGGTGGGGTGAAATCTTCAGGCATCGGTCGCGAAGGCTCGCACCACGCTATCGAGGAGTTCACCGAGCTGAAATACGTATGCGTTGCCCAGGTGAACTGATATATTCCGGCCTAAACTTCTGTGCGCACGTCGCACAGACTTCTTAAGGAATGGTGTCAAAAATGCTCGATTCAGAATCGCCTATCGACGACCTTGAGAACCGTGATCGCGATTATGTGGGTTCTTTCGCACGCGGCCTCGAAGTCATCAAGACCTTCACCCGCCACACGCCGCGCCGCACCCTCAGCGAGGTCGCCGAAGCGAGTGGCATGAGTCGGGCCACCGCGCGACGTTTCCTGCTGACGTTGGTGCGTGAAGGCTACGCCGACAGCGACGGCAAGTACTTCAGCCTGAAGCCGAAGATTCTCGAAATCGGCTTCTCGGCCTTGTCCTCGATGAACATCTGGGACGTCGCCCAACCGATCATGAGTGCGTTGTCCGATCGCTTGCAGGAATCCTGCTTCGCCGCCGTACTGGATGGCGATGCGGTAATTTACGTGGCCCGGGCCAACTCGACGCGGGTGGTCAATATCAGCATCTCCATCGGCAGCCGCTCGCCGGCGCACAGTGTGTCGACCGGGCGGGTGCTGCTCGCGGCGCTGCCGGAAGCCGAACTGCAGGAGTACCTGGACAAGGCCACGCTGACCAAATTCACCCAGCACACCGTGACCTCGAAGGTGAAGTTGCGTGAGCTGATCAACGAAACCCGCCTGCGCGGCTGGTCGATCGTCGACCAGGAACTGGAGATCAGCCTGCGGTCGATCTCGGTGCCGATTCGTGACCGTGACGGCAAGGTGGTCGCGGCCCTGAACGTGCCGTGTCCGACCGAGCGGGTGACCCTGCAGGACATGAGCACGCGGATCCTCACCGAGCTGCTCGAAGCGTCGAAAAATATCACTCAGGCCCTGCAAGGCTGATTTTCGCACGGCATCTGCTGCTGAAAAACACGCGCGCCGATCCTCGATCGGGCGCGTTTTTTTTGCCTGAAATTCCGTCCTCGCCCGTATTACAAATTGCTCGATAATTCCGCGAACACTAGTTTGCAATGCGCACAATTGTGCGATAAGTTAACGGCCACATCGAAAATAAAAACCACTAAACGATGGAGCCTTACTTATGCACCCAATTGCGTATTCAACACCCGCGCCGGCCAGTCAGTCGGCGCCGCCTCTCGCCCAATGGGCACTGTCTCGACGCTTGCACGCTAGTTGCGCGTCATTTCACTTGTTTTTCGCCAGTCGCTGATTCGGCGCATAGCTCGAATTAAAGCTCGGTTCGATAACTTTGCCCGCGCATTGGCACTGTCAATGCAAGGGACATTCCACGGGAGGTCCAATGTTCGACCTGAAGGGTAAAACGTTGTTGGTGACAGGCGCATCCAAAGGCATCGGCGCGGCGATCGCGACGGCGCTGGGCGAGGCGGGCGCGCGGGTCATCGCGCATTACGGCGGTGATCGCGCAGGCGCCGAGCAGGCCCTGGCGGCGCTGCCGGAGAGCGACAAGCTGTTTCTGCAAGCCGATCTGCATGATCTGAACGCAGTTGAAGCGCTGTGGGATCAGGCGCAGGCCTGGCAGGAGCGCATTGATGGGTTCGTCAACAACGCCGCGATCATGCGCTGGCACGGCGGTTTCGCTGCGGACGACGAAACCTGGGACAGCGTCTGGGAAGAAACCCTCAGCGTGAACGTGCTAGCCCCGGCGCGCTTGATCCGGCGCGCGGTCAAGCATTTCCAGGACAACGGCGGCGGGATCCTCATCACCATTTCCAGTTGGGCCGCCCAGCGCGGGGTGACCAACCCGGACACCATCGCCTACGCCGCCTCGAAAGCCGCCGTTCGCTCGATGACTCAGACCGTCGCGCGGGCGTATGCCAAGCAGGGAATCCTGGCCTACATCGTCGCCCCCGGCGTGGTGCGCACGCAGATGTCCGAGTCGTTCGCCCAGACTCAGGGCGGCGAGGAGGGCGTGACCGCGCAACTGGCCATGGGCGAATGGGTGCCGCCGAGCGACATCGCGGCACTGGTAGCGTTTCTGGCCAGCGGTCGATCGAGGCACCTCAGCGGTGCAACCCTTGATGTAAACGGCGCCAGTTACGTGCGTTGACCACATTTATTGCCAGCTAAAAGTGCGCGGTGACGAAATATGTTCGTATTGCGCATAATTTCATTGACAGGGATGCGGCGAAGTCAGACATTGAGATTCCAGCCTGTGCTGGCGTCGCCGTCATCCCAACCAGGAGTTTCACATGCTTAAACTGAAAGCTGTCATTCTCTCGCTGGCCGTTCTTGCAACGGCCGTGTCCGGCGTCGTGCAAGCGCGCAGCCTCGATGCAATCATCCAGAGCGGCACCTTGCGGGTCGGGGTCAACCCGAACTTCCCACCGATGAGTTCTTACAACGACAAGAACGAACTGGCGGGCTTCGACATCGACGCCGCCAACGAAATCGCCCGCAACCTCAATGTCAAAGCCGAGTTCGTGCCGACCGAGAGCGCGCAGCGTGTGCCGTTCCTGCAATCGGACCGCATCGACATTTCCCTCGGCGCCCTGACCCGCAACTCCGAGCGCGCCAAGCTGATCGACTTCACCGTGCCGCTGCACACCGAATCGATGGCGGTGCTGACCACCGACAAACTCAAGGCCGACAACTGGAAGCAGCTCGACAGCCCTGACGTCAAACTGGTCAACATGCGCGGCAACTGGTCGGTCGACTACCTGAAAAAAGAACTGCCGAAAGCCAACGTACTGTTGGTGGAAACCATCGCCGACACCGTGCGCGCGGTGGCCCAGGGGCGTGGCGACGCGATCGTCGAAAACATCGATTTCTTCATGAGCTTCACCAAGAACTATCCTGACGTGAAGTGGCGCGTGCTCAAGGACCCGATTTCCGTGGGTTACGACTGCATCGGCGTGGCGAAGAACAGCACCGGGCTGCGCGACTACCTCAATATTGTGCTGTACGAAATGCACAGCACTGGCTTCATCAATTCCACCTGGCAGAAAGCATACGGTGCGCCGATGCTCAAACCAGTGGACGCAACCCCGTACTTCTAACTCCCGCAGTGACCCGCAGTCGGCGAATGGCCGGCTGCGGGTCAGCGAAAAAAGACGGATAGCCTCGTGGACTACACCTTTCAATTCTCCAACGTGATCCAGAACCTGCCCTATCTGTTGAAAGGCGCAGTGTTCACCCTGGAAATCGCTTTCGTGTCGTTCTGGCTCGGCGCCGCCATCGGCCTCGCGGGCGCCATGGCCAAGCTGCATGGCGGGCGACTGTTGCGCGGTCTGGTCAGCGTCTACATCACGCTGTTCACCAACACCCCGGCGCTGGTGCAGATTTTCTTTCTGTTCTACGCCTTGCCGGATGTCGGCATCGTGCTGGAGCCGATGACTGCGGTGTTGATCGGCCTGACGCTGAACTCTGGCGCCTACCTCACCGACATCCTGCGCTCCGGCGTCGAGTCGGTGCGCAAGGCCGAGATCGAAACCGCCATCACCCTCGGCATGTCCGGGTTGCAAACCGTGCGCTACGTGATCTTGCCGCACATCGCCAAGACCATTTACGCGCCGCTGTGCAACTTCTTCGTGTGGCTGGTGCTGGGCAGTTCCATTGGCGCTATTTTCGGTGTCGAGGAACTCACGGGCCGAGCCATCAACATTTCGACCGCAAACCTGCGAACCATTGAAACCTTCTCGGTGGTGGCGGCGATTTACGTGGCATTGACCTTCGTTGCGTCGATTGCTTTGGGGCTGGTTGGCCGTCACCTGTTCCGCGCAAAAATCAAGGTGTTCTGATGTTTGATCTGATCATTTCCCAGGCCCCGCGATTCTTCACCTGGTACACCTTTGTCTTCGTCATGGAAGCCATGGGCCGGACCTTGATGATGACCGTGGTCGGCTGCACCGTCGGCGCCATTTGCGGGTTCGCCATCACCGTGATCCGCAGCACCACCAGCAACTGGCTGATGCTGTTGCGGCTGGCAGTGACGGTGTACGTCGAGGTGTTCCGGCGCATTCCGTTCCTGGTCATCCTGTTCATCGTGATGTACGCCTCGCAAGGCCTTGGCTCGAACATCTCGCTGTCGGCGATTGCCACCGTCTCGATCTGCCTGGTCGCTACCGCGTTTCTCTCGGAGATCATCCGCGCCGGGCTCGAATCGGTGCCGCGCCAGCAACTGGAAGCGGCGCAGGTGATGAACTTCGGCTTCAGCCGCACGCTGTTCATGGTGCTGCTGCCGCAATCGTGGAAAGTCATCCTGCCACCGGCCTTCGCCTTCATGGTGATGTTCATCAAGGACACCTCGCTGGCCTCGCAAATGGGCGTCGTCGAGTTGACGTTCACCGGCAAGGTCCTGATGAACCGGGGCTACTCGCCGTTCCTGGTGTACGGCGTGATCCTCGCGGCTTACTTCGCCCTGTCTTACCCCCTCAGTAAATTTGGCGCTTACCTGGAGAAACGTCTTGGCTCACCTCAACGTCGTAAATCTGTCGAGCGCGTACGCGCAAATTCCGGTCCTGCAAAACGTGAGCTTGTCGGTTGATCGCGGTGAAGTGATCAGCCTGATCGGGCCGTCTGGTTCGGGCAAGAGCACGCTGCTGCGGGTACTGATGGGCCTGTTGCCGCCCACCGCCGGGCAGGTGCAGATCGACGAAGAGCCGCTGGATTACTTGTCGAAAAGCAGCCTGCGCGCCGCCCGCGACAAAATGGCCATCGTCTTCCAGCAGTACAACCTGTTCCAGAACATGGACGTGCTGCGCAACGTCACGATCGCCCCGACCAAGATCAAGAAGCGTCCCCGCGCCGAGGTCGAAGTCGAGGCCAAGGCTTTGCTGACCAAGGTCGGGCTGGGCGAGAAATACCACGCTTACCCGGACGAATTATCCGGTGGCCAGCAACAGCGCGTGGCGATTGCCCGGGCCCTGGCCTTGCGTCCGCAGATCCTGTTGCTCGACGAAGTCACTGCCGCCCTCGACCCGGAACTGGTCAACGAAGTGCTGGACACAGTGCGCGCGCTGGCCAAGGAAGGCATCACCATGTTGCTGGTGTCGCACGAGATGTCGTTCGTGCGTGAGGTGTCGACCCGCATTGTGATGATGGACAAGGGCCAGGTGGTCGAGATCGGTACGCCGCAGCAGATTTTCGAAGCCCCGGTGGAAGTCCGCACCCGCGAGTTCGTCGGCAAGATCCTGCGCCACTGAGGCACGACATTGATTCACGGAGACGCTGGATGAAAGGCATTGCGATCACCTTCGAAGGCACCGAGTTCACGGCGCGCCCAGGCGAGTCGTTGGCTGCTGCGCTGATCGCGGGCGGGGTGCGGCATTTTCGCGAAACCCGCAGCGGTGCCTGCCGGGGGATTTTCTGCGGCATGGGCGTGTGCCAGGAATGCCTGGTGGAGATCGACGGCCGGCCCAATCAGCGCGCCTGCATGACCAAAGTTGTGGCGCCGATCAGCGTCAAGCGCAGCCTCGGCAACCCGGTGCTGCCGCTGGACGTGGCGCAGGCGGTGGTGATCGAGCCGCTGCACGTGCGCACCCCCGATGTACTGGTGATCGGCGCGGGCCCGGGTGGCCTGTCGGCCGCATTGGCGGCGCGCCAGGCCGGCGCCAGTGTGGTGGTGCTGGATGAGCGCAGCCTCGCCGGCGGCCAGTATTACAAGCAGCTCAGCGTCACCGGGCCGGACATCGCGCCGCCCGATCGACAGCATCGGCAGGGCGCCCAACTGATCGCCGAGGTCCAGGCCTCGGGGGTAGAGATGATCGGTGACGCGTTGGTCTGGGGCGCGTTCGAGCCCGGCGAATATGGCGTTGCCATCAACGGCCACACCCAGCGCTGGAAACCCCGCGCCACCATCATCGCCACCGGTGCGTTCGAGCGCGGTTGGCAAGTGCCGGGCTGGACCTTACCGGGGGTGATGACCACCGGCGCCGCGCAGACGTTGTGGCGCACCGCGCGACGCTTGCCTGGCAAACGCGTGCTGATCGCTGGCAACGGCCCGTTGAACCTGCAACTGGCCGCCGAGTTGCTGGCCGGTGGCGCCACGGTGGTGGCGGTGGTCGAAGCGGCAGCGGCGCCGGGTCTGTCGACCTTGCCCAGCCTGTTGCGCATGGCCAGCGCGGTGCCGGGGCTGATGCTCGATGGTGTTCGCTATCGCCTGGCGCTGGCGCGGGGCAGGGGCAAGATGATTCATCAGGCCCTGGTGTCCGGCATCGAAGCCCAGGGCGAATCGTTGCGGGTCAGCCTGAGCGATGCCAAAGGTCAAGCCTTGCCGGAGGTCTTCGAGGTCGATTGCGTATGCCTCGGCTACGGTTTTGAACCGGCCAACGAACTGCTGCGCGCCCTCGGTTGCAGTCACGATTACGACAGCGAACGCCGGCAATTGGTGACTCGCCGCGATGCGCGCGGCCAGACCGATATCAACGGCGTGTTTGCGTTGGGTGACTGCACCGGGCTGGGCGGCGCGAAAGCCGCGTTGGCGGAAGGGCGCCTGGTGGGGCTGGAAGCGGCGATCGCTTGCGGCTTCAACCCGTCCGGCGAACTTCACGAAAGCGGCCGCGAGGCAGAATCCGAGCTGAAGCGGCAACGGGCGTTCCAGAAAGCCTTGTGGACCTTGTACAAGGCCGATGCCAAACCGCCGGCCGTGAAGGCCGCCGCCAAGGATGGCTGCCTGGTGTGTCGTTGCGAGGAAGTCAGTTTCGCCACGCTGCAACAGGCGTTGGACGATGGCATCAGCACGGTCGGGGCAATCAAGCGTCACACGCGGATCGGCATGGGGCGGTGTCAGGGCCGTTACTGCGCGCCGTTGCTGGATGACAAGGTCTGCGCGATGACCGGTGTCCAACGGCATGAATTGTCCGGGTTCGCCCCGCGTTTGCCGGTGAAGCCGGTGACCATCGCTGAACTGGCCGGATCACTGGAAAAAATCAAACAGGAATAGCGCGAACGAATGTTCGCCATGGTAACATCTGTTCACAGATGTTCAGGGTTTCTTCGCTCCGAATTAGGCTTTTATCAGCGATTCAGGCGAAACAGTTCGTAAGATCACATAACAGCGCGAACATAATTATTGCCCGCGCACAACCGCACGAGAATCGGAGTCAAGCATGAGCAAAGAATTTCGCGGCAGTTACGGCGTGACCGTCACTCCTTTTACCGCCGACGGCAGCCAGATTGACTACAAGGCCTTGGCCGCATTTATTGAATGGCAAATCGAATCTGGTTCGCCGGGCATCATCATCCTCGGCACCACTGGCGAGTTCCTGACCATCTCCGATGACGAGCGCACCCAGTACATCGAAACCACAGTGAAACTGGTCAATGGCCGCATCGACGTGCTGGTCGGCACCATGGACGCCTACACCCCCAATGCCGTGCGTTATACCCGAGAGGCTGAAGCGCTGGGCGCCGACGGTTTCATGATTGCGCCGCCGTATTACTACACCCCGACCGAAGACGAAATTTTCACTTACTACCGCGCGGTGTCCGAGTCGACCTCGCTGCCGATCATGCTCTACAACAACCCGGTGACCACCAATGTCGACATGTCCGCCGCGCTCGTTGCGCGCATGACCAAAGCCTTCGACAACGTGCGTTATATCAAGGAAGCGAGCATGGACGTCGGGCGCATTTACGACATCGTCGAGGGCACCCAGGGCGTGATGAACGTGTTTGCCGGCGAGCGCCCGGTGGAGAGTTTCCTGCTCGGCGCGGTCGGTTACGTGAACCCTTACGCCAACTACATTCCACGGGCCTCGACGCGTCTGTGGGAAGCGCTGGTTGAAGGCAAGCTGCAGGAGGCCGGCAAGATCCAGGCAATGATCAGCAGCTTCGACCACATCATCGCCGAGGGCCACCCGACCTACGGCCATCAGTGCTATTCCAAGGCCTTGGCAGCGTCCCAGGGTTACCCGGTGGGTGACGTGCGCGCACCGCTGACCCAGTTCGCCGACCTCGGCCAGGAAGGCATTGAGCGGCGCGGGCGGATCGTCAGCATCATCGACGACATCAACAGCTACGTCGCCGCTCAAGCCGCGAAATGAGTCGGGAGCCGGGAATGAGCCGTCCACCGCTGTTCACACCGTTCGCGTCGCGCGGCGTGCATTTTCGCAATCGCCTGGTGGTGTCGCCGATGTGTCAGTACCAGGCGGATGAAGGCTTGGTCAATGACTGGCATTACGCGCACCACGCGCGTTTCGCCCTTGGCGGCATCGGTGGCGCGCTGCTGGAAGCCACGGCGGTCCTTCGCGACGGGCGCATCAGCCCCGGTTGCCTGGGCATCTGGAATGACGGGCACATCCCCGGTTTACGGCGTCTCGCTGAGCTGTATCACCAGCACGGCGTGCCGCTGGGCGTGCAACTGGCGCATGCCGGGCGCAAGGCCAGTTCGGCGGTGCCGTGGCAGGGCAGCGGGCCGTTGACCGCCGGCAGTGCCTACCCGGCGTGGCCGACCCTGGCGCCTTCGGCGTTGGCGCACAATGTCGATTGGCCCACCCCGAATGCCGCCAGTCTCGAAGACATCCAACAAATAATCGACGGGTTTGCTGCGGCGGCTCGCCGTGCGGTCGAGGCCGGGCTGGATTTCGTCGAGATCCACGGCGCACACGGCTACTTGATTCACGAATTCTTCTCGCCGCTGGCCAACCATCGAACCGATGCGTACGGCGGTGAATTCGCCCACCGCGCGCGGTTGGCGCTGGAGGTGGTACGCGCGGTGCGGGCGGCGGTCCCGGCGCAGATGCCGGTGTGGTATCGCGCCTCATGCGTGGATGACGGCGAGGGCGGCATCTGCCTCGGCGACACGGTGCAACTCGCGGCATTGCTGGCCGCCGAAGGGGTCGACCTGATCGATTGTTCGGCGGGCGGGATTCTCGGTCCGGTGGCACGTTCGGCGACGGTCGCCACGCCGGGGCATCAGGTGCCATACGCTGCACGGATTCGCGCCGAGGCGCATATCCCGACCATGGCGGTCGGGTTGATCACCGAAGCACTGCAAGCCAACCAGGTGATCGCCGACGGCGCGGCGGACCTGGTGGCGCTGGGTCGCGCCTTGCTCGACGACCCCAGTTTTGCCTATCACGCAGCACTGGCGCTGCAGGTGCCCGATGCCCATGATCTACTGCCGCAATCCCACGGATTTTTTCTCGCCCGACGGCAGGCGCGCACGGAGGTGAAAGCCACATGAGTGATGCCCATGAATGATGAGCCGGAGCTGTTTCCATGGCCGATGTAATTGTCATCGGCGGCGGCCTGGCCGGCTGTGCCACGGCGTACTACCTGGCCAAGGATGGCGTCGACGTATTGGTGCTCGAACGCAGTGAACTCAACACCCAGGCGTCGGGCTCAAATGCCGGCAGCCTGCACGCGCAGATTCCCCACGACCCGTTCGTCAACAAAGGCCCGGAGTGGGCGCGTCGCTTTGCCCCGAGCATTGCCCTGATGGCCCGTTCCATCGACATGTGGCACCAGTTGCCGAGTGAATTGGGCGTCGACCTGGAAGTCTCGACCAAGGGCGGATTGTTGGTGGCGACCACCGCTCAGCAATTGCGGGAAATCGAGGCCAAGGCCAGCCTTGAGCGCGAGCATGGGCTGGAGGTCAATTTGCTCGATCAACAAGCGGTGCGCGAGCTGGCGCCATACCTCTCGGATCGAGTGCTGGGCGGTGCGTTCTGCCCGATCGAGGGCAAGGCCAGTCCGCTGATCGCCACCCTGGCGTATGCCGACGCAGCCAAGCGTTTGGGGGTGAAATTCCGTCGCCACAGCGAGGTGATCGGGGTTGAGCGCGGGCAGCAGAATTACTGCGTGCAACTGGCGGATGAATCATTGGTAGCGCGCCGGGTGGTCAACGCCGCCGGGGCCGACGCCGGGCGCATTGCCGCCATGCTCGGCATTCACACCGACGTGCAGGGCTTCGCCATTCAGGTGGCGGTGACCGAGCAGACCGGGCCGTTGATCCCGCATCTGGTGTACTCCGCCGGAGAGAAACTCACCCTCAAGCAGAACGCCATCGGCTCGATCCTGATCGGCGGCGGCTGGCCGGCGCGCTGGCATGGGCGCGGGCATCCGGTGACCGACCCGGATTCGTTGGCGCAAAACATGGCGCTGGCCCTGCAAACGGTGCCGGCGCTCGGTCCGCTACGGGTGATTCGCACCTGGGCGGCGGTGGTCAACGGCACCGATGACTGGCGGCCGATCCTCGGCGAAGTGCCGGGCTCGCCAGGGTTCTTCATGAATTTCTTTCCGTGGATGGGGTTCACCGCCGGGCCGATTATTGCGCGCATTATCGCCAGCCTGGTGCAGGGCAAAGAGGTGCCGCTGGACGTCGATTACCGACCTTTTCTGTGCCAGTGATGGCTAACTCTGCGGAGCTGCGACATGACCGAACATGTAGTGCTGATCACCGGTGGAACCGGCGGCCTCGGCCTGGCCTTTGCCGAGCGTTTTCGCCAGGCGGGAGCGCGGGTGTATTGTGCCGACCTGCCGGGCGCGGCCAGCGCGGATACCGAGGATTTCATTGCCTGTGACGTCACCCGCGCCGGGGATTTACAGCGAGCGGTGGCGCAGATTCTGGTGCAGAGCAGCCGCCTCGATGTGTGCATCGCCAATGCCGGTTGGGTGCCACCGTGGCGCAATACCGCTGAGCTGGACGAGGCTGAGTGGGACAAGGCGCAAGCAATCAATGTGCGCGGTGTGGCGTTCACCCTGGCGGCGAGTGCCGAGGCTCTGAAAGCCAGTCGCGGAGTGGCGTTGTTGATGTCCTCGGTCAATGGCCGTTTTGCCCATGGACAACAGATGGCCTACAGCGCCTCGAAACACGCGGTGCTCGGGATTATGCGCGCGGCGGCCCGCGACCTCGGGCCGTATGGCGTGCGGGTCAATGCCATTGCTCCAGGGCCGGTCGCTACTTCGGCCTTGCTCAGCCGCGTGGCGGCGCGCAACCCCGGGGTCGATGACGCACCGCGCCAGGCCCTGCAATCGATGGCCGAACGCACCGCGCTGAAACGTTTGGTCAGTGCTGAAGAAGTCGCCGAGGCCGGTTTCTTCCTGTGCTCGGCGGCGGCCAGCGGCGTGACCGGCGTGGTGCTGCCGGTGGACGCTGGCATCGAAAGTTTCTGAACCGTGGCTGTACCCTTCGCGAGCAGGCCCGCTCCCACCGGTATTTGTGGTGGATGAGGTTGATGTGAACGACGCACACATCAATGGCGACTGGAACACCGCCATCGCGGGCAAGCCCGCTCCCACAGGGTCAACGACCAGCCGCACGAATTGTGATCACCACAAACCACTGTGGGAGCGAGCTTGCTCGCGAAGGCATTCAGTCAGCCGCATCGATGGCGACTG